>JAJYSZ010000050.1 GCA_021793315.1 Bacillota bacterium
CAAGGACCGGCGCCAGGCTGAGATACCGGCGGGTGGAGGCCCGCACCCGGGCGAGGTCAAGTCGTGAGTGCCTTGTCAGCACAACACAGAGCGAGGCGTCCGCAAGGGCGGTCCGCGTCAGCTCCGTGGAAGTCAGGGCGATGTCGTCCAGCGTAAGGCTGGGCACCAGCGGATCATGGTAGGAGACGGCGGCCCCGCGGCGGTGAAGCTCCACCAGCACCCGCAGCGCGGGAGAGTTTCTGAGGTCGGCGACGTCAGGCTTGTAGGACACGCCCAGCACAAGGATGCTCGCGCCGGCGAGCTCTTCGCCATCCGCCGCGAGCGCCGCCTCGATGCGCTCCACCGCATGGAACGGCATGGCCTCGTTCGTCTCGATCGCGCTTTCCAGCGTGCGCATGGGCAGGCCCTTGCGCCGGGCGTACCAAGTCAGGTATGCCGGATCGACCGGGATGCACTCGCCACCGACGCCGATCCCCGGGATGAACGGCATGAAGCCGAAGGGCTTGGTCGCGGCCGCCCGGATCACCTCGAAGACATCCACCCCTGTGCGTTCGCAGAGGATCGCAAGCTCGGACACGAGGGCTATGTTGACGTTGCGGAAGGCGTTCTCGAGCAGCTTGGCCATTTCCGCCACCTCGGGCGATGCCACGACCTGGCAGCGATGGACGACGTGCTCGTAGAGCGATCTGGCCCTCTCGCCGCACGCGGGCGTGACCCCGCCGATCAGACGCGGCGTGGTGGTGAGGCGGTAGCGCCGGTTGCCCGGGTCGATCCGCTCGGGCACGCTGGCAAGGTAGAAGTCCTGTCCCGCCTGGCCAAGCCTGCGGCTGAGGCCCGGCAGAAGGAACGTCCGCGCCGTGCCGGGATAGCTCGTGCTTTCGACCACGACCAGCGTGCCCGGCGCGGCCTCTTCGACGGTCAGCCTCGCGGCGGACTCCAGGGCCGCGGTGTCCGGCGTGCCGTCCGGGTGGATGGGCGTCGGCACCGCGATCACGATCGCCTGGCTGCCCGAGAGGTCCGCCGGATCCGAGGTCGGGACGAAGGTACCTGCCCGCAGGGCCCGCCGCAGCCTGCTCGGCGTCACCGTCTCGACGCCCGGCCTGCCCAAGGCGAGTTCCTCGACGCGCCGCCGGTTCGTGTCGTATCCAGTCACCTGGAAGCCGGCCGCCGATAGCGCGATGGCCAGGGGAAGCCCGACGTATCCCACGCCGACGACGCACACGCGGCTTCCAGGCACCGGGGCATTCGCATCGCTCATGTCGCCCAAACCCCCTGTGATGGGGTATGACGATTGGCAACATAACGTCACCGAATGCCCACGGATCATACCCTGGGCATGGAAGTGGTGGCGATGCGGGTACTGGTCACGGGCGGTGCGGGCTTCATCGGTTCTCGTCTCGTGGCGCGCCTGATCGCGATGGGTCATCTGGTCACAGTGCTGGACGATTTCAGTTCGGTGCGGCGCCCGCTGCCTCCGGACGCCCGCATCATCGAAGGCGACGTGCGCGACGAAGCTGCCGTGCGTCTGAGCCTCCACCGTCAGGAGGCCGTCTTCCAGCTGGCTGCGGTCGTGGGCGTTCCCAACGCCATGCGGCGGCAGTGGGACAGCCTGACCACCAACGTGCTGGGCACCATGCGGCTGCTCGAGGCCTTGCCAAGCGGCGTGCCGCTGATCCTGGGCTCCTCGTCCGCCATCTACGGCAAGACGCCGCAGGTGCCCGTGCGCGAGGGGGACGACGTGCTGCTCGGCAACACCCACATCGCCAGCTGGACATACTCGTACGCCAAATTGACCGAGGAGCTCCTCGCCCGGGCCTCGGCCGCCGAACGCGGCAGCGAGGTCAAGATCGTGCGGCTGTTCAACGTGGTCGGCCCGGGCCAGACTGGCCGCTATGGCATGGTCCTGCCGAGGCTCGTCGGGCAGGCGCTCGCAGGCGAACCCCTCACCGTCTACGGCGACGGCAGCCAGACGAGAACGTTCGTCGACGTCCGCGACGCCGTGGCGGGCATCCTGACCGTCTGGGACAAGGGAGCCCCGGGCGACGCCTACAACGTCGGCGGGGTCGGCGAGGTGCGGATTTTAGACCTCGCGCGCAGGGTCATCGCCCTGACCGGCTCCCGCTCGCCCATCCATCTGGTGCCCATGGCCGCCGTGTTCGGTCCCGCGTTCGAGGAGACGCCGCGGCGCGCGCCCTCTATCGAGAAGGTCCGGGCGTTGGGCTACCAGCCGCTTATCAGCCTCGACGAGACGATCCAGGACATCGCGGCTTGGCTCGCGCAGGCACCATCCCCCGAGCCCTAAACCCGCCGCGGCGCCTACGGTGGGTCTCCCTCAGCCGGTCGGCGGATCGTGCGGCCCGCTCGGGCCGGGGGAGTCCTGCGGCGTCTTCGCCGCTGGCTTTTCCCCCTGCGGGCGCACCGACGCATACCAGCTGCGCCCGGCGGCAAGGTAGCCGAGACGGTAGACGTGAAAGGCCGGATGGTGGGTGTCGAGATAGATCGGGATGCCGAGCACCGCCGCGCGCAGCTGCAGGGCGCGGTCCTCGCCCACCCAGCTCACCGACGGGACCGGCGTGTAGCTGAGCCCCTTGCGGATCGCGCTGGAGCGGATCAGCGTGCAGGCGCCCGCCCCCCCTACCTGGTACTGCCCGGGCCTGCGCCAGCGACGCAACGTCTCCTGTCCGATGCCGTACTCGTCGTGCTCCCAGGCGTTGGGCAGCTCCGGCGCGCCCGGCTGCCAGCGGGTCCAGAAGATCTCCGCGATCACTTCCCTGCCCGATTCGCACAGCCTGCGCAGGGTGCGAGGATGCAGCAGGAGATCGCTGTCCACCATGAACACGGCTTCGCTTTCGGTTTCCAGGGCGCGCCTGAGCACCATGTTGCGCATGTGGGTCAAGTCCTCCACCAATCCCCGGCTCCAGCGATGGCTGACCTCGTCGGCCAGGTAGGGGTGCCGACTGCGGTACGACGTCATCTCGACCTCGGCCGCGGCGGGCTGGCGGCTCTCCAAGAGGGCCCTTCCCTCGTCCCAGTTGTGAAAGATGAAGAGGTACCTGAGTTCGATGCCGTGCGCGTCCAACCCGAACAGCGACTCGAGAAAGGCGTCGAAGATCGCAGGATGTTGCCTGGCGCAGACCCCGACCAGCACGTTCACATCCGTGCCCCTTTCCTGGTCCATCTGGCCGCCGTGCGCCCCGCTCCCGGGTCCCGATCCCTCAAGCCAGCCGGCGCGAGGTTGCCGCGCTCTCTCAAATGCCGTCGGGCCTTGGCTTGTGATGTTCGCCAGTGAGCCAATTGTAGACCGGCTGTTTCGGCCAGTCCCAGGCGTAGGTCCCGTCGGCGTCGGCCTGGATGCAGGCATCGGCTCCGCTGCCCAAGTCGATGCCCACATGGCCGGTGGCCTTGGCATAGGCCGCGAGGATTTTGCCCGCCATGCCCGCGCTGACGAGAGCCATGCGGTAGGGCACCCTGTCCATCGCCGCGATCGCCTGGTCGAGTTCGGCCCAGTTCCAGTGGTAGACGCAGCCCACGATGCCGCGCCAGCCGTAGCGGCGCTCGAGCACCTCCTTCCAGCGCGTCGCCTTGCCGCCGACGAGGAGAACCGGCGTGTCGCAAAACGATTCGTAGAACAGGCGCTGCCGGCTGACGTAGAGGTTTTCGAAGGCGTAGAAGCGCTTCTCCGGCCGGATTTCGTAGTAGGAGACGACCATCTCCGCGAGCGGCCGGAAGTACCACTCCGGCTGGATGAGCACGCCGAGGAAGTCCGCTTGGCGCAAGGCCGCGACCAGACGCTCGCGCGCCCTGGGATCGGGCAGCCGAAGACCGTAGTAATTGTCGATCCAGGGGTAGTGCCGGCGGACGAAGTCCATCGTGAGGATGGCTTCGTGCGCGGCGACCGCCGCCTCGACGTCGCCGATGCGCAGCGAGCAGTGCGCACCGCTGCCCCCGACAATCTGCCGCCATGCGGTCAGGAGCTCCGACGCCGAGAGCCAGCCCTCCTCCAAACGGACCACCTTCTTCGCATCCCCGCCATGCCCTGACCCTAGCTGCATATTCCGCAGGAGCAGCGGGCGCGCCTGGGCCCAGCACCCATCTGCGCGTTCCGCAAAGCTCGGGCACACTCCGCCCGTGGCCCCTTGTGGGCGATAGGAACTCCCCGCCGCGCGCGCTGGCGGTGGCGGGGATTTCGTCTCGGTTCGCCGAGAGCCGCCGAGGGTCCGTACGATCGGGGCGACTACATCCTGAGCAGCCGCTCCGCGTTGCCGTGGGCGATCCGCTCGCGGTCCGCGGGACTGACAGGCAGGCGCTCCAGGAACCCCCTGGCCTCCGCCATCGAGGCGAAGGGGTAGTCGGCGGAGAACAGGATCCGCTCGACGCCGACCTCAAGCATCAGGTCTAGATAGGGCGGCAGGTAGTTGAAACCGCTGAACGTGTAGTTGACATTCTCGCGCAGATAGGCGCCGATCGGCCGCTTGAGCTTCGTGAGCTGCTCCGGCAGCGTGTGGTCGAGCCTCGGCAGCATGAAGGGAAGTGTCTCGCCGAGGTGGCCGACGATGATCTGCAGATCCGGATAGCGGTCGAAGGCGCCGCCGAGGATCAGCCGCAGCACGTGCAGGGCGGTTTCGATATGCCAGCCCCACCCGGCCATCGCGAAGATCGCCGATACCTCTTGCGGGAAGTTCCCGCTGTAGTACGCCTCGATCACCGGTCGCGGCGGCAGGGTCGGGTGCAGGTAGATCGGCACGCCGAGGGACTCGGCGCGCTCGAGCACCGGCCAGAAGAAGGGATCGTCCAGATAGCGGCCCTGCACATGGCCGTTGATGACCGCGCCCTTGAAGCCGTACGCCAAGACCGCCTGCTCCAGTTCCTCGGCGGCCTCGTCCGGCGCTGCGGTCGGCAGCGCCGCGAATCCCGCGAGGCGATCGGGGTAGCGGCGGGTCGCCTCCGCGAGCGTCTGGTTCGCCTGGCGGGCAAGCGCGATGGCGTCGGCCCGGTCAAGTTGCTCGGTGCCTGGAGCCGTCAGCGACAGCACCTGCACATCGATGCCCGCGGCGTCCATCTCGGCGATCCGGCGCTCGCCAAGGTCGCGCAATCGGCCGATGAGCTCCGCCTGCCCCGGCCGCGACGGCTCCGTGAGGCGGCGGCCCGCGCCGGCCAGGTAGTCCTCGGTGGCGAAGTGCTCCTCAAGCGTGATCGTCCGCAGCGTTTTACTCTCCAACATCCGCCTGCCTTCTTTCCTTGACGACCGGGCGCGACCCGCAAAGGGCCAGCCTCGCGACGGCTCCCGCCGAGCCGGCCCACATGTTGCGGCTCGGGGCAGGACACTGCCGGCGGCGTGCGACGCCCGCCATCCCCGCCCGCAGCCGGGCCATTTCCATCCTATCCCCAGCGCTCGCGCTGTAAAGAGCAGCGTGAAGACTACGGGCGCCGCTGCAAGGTGAGGAGGAACACGCCCTGGGCGATCTCCCCGCCGTCCTCCCCGCCGATGAGGACGAACCGGTCGTGACCCAGGTACACCGCGGCTCCCAGCGCCAGGGGGGCGGGCAGCTTCCCGATCGATCGCAGGCCCGCGCCGGGCGTATACCAGTACACGACGGCCTGGTCCTGCCCGGGGGCCGACTCGCCGCCGGCGAGGAGGATCCCTCCCCCGCCCGCCGCGACGAGCGGTGCGCGCACGGCGACCGGCAACCTGCCGACGCGCAGCGGGCCCCGTCCCGGCGTGAAGCGGTAGATTGCGGCCTGGTAGCCCTGCACGGCAAGGCCGCCGAAGAGGTAGATGCGGCCGCCAAGGGCAGCTGCACCCACGTAGCGAAGGCCGAGCGGCAGCTGCCCGGCCGTGGTGATGCGGCCGTCGGCGTCGACCCGCAGGATCGTCGCGAGAAAGCTGCTGCCCGTGTAGCCGCCAATCAGGTAGACGGCCTTGTCCAGCGGGACCGCCGCAAGATCCGAACGCGGCGTAGGCAGGACGGCAAACGGCTCCATCTGTCCCGCCCGGTAGCGGTAGACGTGGTCGAAGCTCGCTACCTGGCCGCCTCCCGCCACGAGCAGCCCACCGGCCGGCAGGGGAGCCGCCGCGAGGTCATGGATCGGCAGCGGCAGCTGGCCGGCGGCTGCCAAGGTGCCGCCGTGCAGGCGGTAGATCGACGCCAGCGAGCCTTGCGGGCCGAGCCCGCCGAAGATGGTGACGACTCCGCCCTCTACAGCCGCGGCCAGGCCCTCGGCAGGCACGGGCAGCGTCGCGATCTGCCGAAGCGTGAAACCCGTGACAACCTTGGGCCGCCGCGGCGCGGGCCGGCTCTTTGGCGCTGGGGCCTGTCCACAGGCGCCGAGCAGCAGGGCAAGGGCCGCTGCCAAGGCGAGAGGGCGGCTCTTCGGCACCGGGTGACCTCCTCAGACAGGCCGTATGCAGAAACCATTAGCGTCGAGGTCGTCATTTTCCTTCGACCACAGGCCGCGGGCTGAGCGCAGCCCACTCCCCGCAGTCGGCCGCCGCCCGGGTGACGCTGGTCGCGCCCGGCCTTGGCCTCAGGGCGTGGGCGCAAACTTGGGCGTCATGTGCACCTGGACCTGGACCGTCACGCTCGTCTGCCTGATGTCGAAATCGAAATAGCCCGCCTGCATGGCGACCTCGCGCCACATGGCGCCGTCCGCTCCCGCCGCCTGCATCTTTTGGATCACGCCGACGGCGCGGCGGGTCAGGGTCTCGGCGGCGGCCTGTGCGAGCGTCTGAACCAGCTTGGCGTCGAGGGTCATGGCAGGAGTCGTGTACGCCTCTGCGCCTGCCGTGATCCGCAACGATAGGTGCCGCGCCTGCCCGTCGTAGCTAGCCGCCGTGTGAACCGTCGTCATCTTGAGCACGTACGCCTGCAGCGGCGGCTCGAGCGCCAAGGTGTGCCGCCCCGGTAGGTTCGCCAGCCAGCGCAGCGTCGCACCCTCCTCGCGGTCGAGCACGAGCCGCAGGCGGCTGCCGCTGATCAGCCCGACGCCGGTCTGCGCTACGCTGGTGGCGGGCAGCACATCGAACACGGGAACGCGCAGCGTGTCCCCGACGGCCAGGACACCCCAGACCGTCTTCCAGAGCGGCTCCGCAACCTCCCCGTCCCGCGTCCCCGGGTGCACCTCGAACTCCTTCAGAAGTCGCACGGCGGTGACGCCCATGACGCCGTCCGGCTTGGCGAACAGGGCCTCGGCCGTGCCTCGCGTGCCGATGACAAAACCGGTCTGATCCACCTCCTGACGCTGCAGCAGCATCCGCAGAACTTCCTCGGCGTGCCCTTGCATCACCCCCGACCCGAGCACGAACACCTTGGCCGACCCCAGGTAGAGCCCTCGGGCAAGGTGCGTGCGCAGATCCTCGATCGCGTCGGTCGGCGTGCCTCCGTCGCCCGTGTGAAGGACGCCCGTGTAGGTGGGCGTGCCACCCTGCGGGAGCGTCGCCTCCGCCGCGGTGATCCGCCACTTGCCAGATGGGAGGTAATCGAAGCCGACCCCCAGGATCGGCGTCCGATCGCTGATGTCGTGCAGGTCCCAGCAGCCTGTCAGCGTCATCAGGACCGTGAGCAGCGCCGCGCACATGGCCAGGCGGCGCTTCATGCCGCGGTCACGACCCGCCGCTCCGCCTTGCGGCCGGCGAGCAGGAGGATGGCCGGCAGGAGGAAGTAGATCAAGATGCCGTAGAGCGACCAGGCATTCTTGATCAGGCTGAAGACGTCCTCCGGCAGGACGATGACCGCAAGTCCGACCACGGCGGCCAGCCAGGGTGCGAGCACGCGCCAGGACGTCTGCGGAAACGTGGCAGCTCCCAGGCTGGCGATGCCGGCCGTGGAATATGCCGCGACGATCCCGAAGACGATCATCTGCCAGACGACGAACGACAGGAAGGCGATGCGCTGGAACGGCAGGTAGATCGACGCGATGGTGGACACGGCGGCAAGGAAGGGGTTCGGCAGCATGGACGCGGCGGTCAGGCCGAAGACCAGTTGCGGCTCCACCAGGGCGGCCAGCAGATAGAATCCTCCGAGCCCGACGCCCCAGTAGACCGGCCGCCGCAGCTCGCCCCGGCTCGCAGGGCCGAAGACGGGCAGGATGTCGTAGCCGCGGGGTGCGAAGAGCATGGTCGGCCAGAGCCAGGGAACGCTGCCGATGCCGAACGGGAACGGCAGCAGCCGCCCGATCTGGACGTTGGGCAGCACGGCCAGGACCAGGAGGAAGAGCGGCAGGATGGCCAGTACGGCGACGGCGCCGATCGCCCGCCCGGTCGTCTCGATGCCGAGACGGATCGCGTAGCCAGCCAGAGCTGCCGTGACGAGCGCCACCACGAGGCGCGGTGTCGAGGGCAGTTCCGTCTGGCCGAGGATATCCACCCAGGTGTGCAGCATGGCGGCGGCCGCCATCAGGTAGAAGGGCACCCGCAGATAGGAAAGCCTCGCCCGCGACGCGTCGGCCCAGTCCCGCAGCGGTGCCGACAGCAGGGAGAGGTTGAGGAAAGCGCCCAGCATTCCGGTTCCCCAGGCCAAGAGCAGCCAGAGGAGGGTCCCGTAGCCTGCCGCCTGGAAGAAGGGTCTGCCGAGGCTCACGGGTGTCATGCAGACGGTGACGACAAAGCTGACCCCCCCGAGGGCCCAGGGCGCCAAGGCCGGGGCGGGCCTCATCGGGCCCTCGGCCTGCGGCGCAGGTAGGGCGGCACGGGCGACTTTTTGGCCTGCAGCGGTGGCGTCGAGTCCCATGCCCTGGGCAGGAGCGGCGCCAGGGGCGTCAGGTACGACGTGCCGAGCTCCCGCTGCCCGGAGAGGTCGATCAGCAGCCACACGATACCTGCGGACCAGCCGGGTATGCCGAGGAGGCCGCCGAGCAGAAGAAAGATGTATTTCCAAACCCGCACCGCGTAGGTGAGCAGGTAGCGCGGTGTGATGAACGTGGCCAAGGCGGTGAGGGCCAGCAGGATGACGCCGAGGTTGCTCGCAAGGTTCGCGCGCACGGCCGCCTGGCCGATGATCAGGCTGCCGACGATCGAGATCGCGGGACCCAGGACGCCCTTCATCGCGGTGGTCGCCTCGGCCATGATGTCCAGGATGACGAGCATGAGAATCGTCTCCGTGAGGATCGGAAAAGCGATGGATTGGCGATTGGAAGCGACGGCCACCGCCAGCAGGCCCGGCAGCACGCTGGTGTTCACGGTTAGGATCGCGACATAGAGACCAGGCCCCAGGAGCGCGATGAAGAAGGCGAGCAGGCGTAGCGTCCGCACGAAGTAGCGCGTGGCGGTCGACTGCACGTACTCCTCCTCGTCGACAAAGTACTCGATGAAAGGGACTGGGAACAGCATGGCGTAGGGTGAGCCGTCGACGAGGATCACGAACCGGCCGCGAAAGAGGAAGTCGGCCGCCCGGTAGGGCCGCTCGGTGAAGTCCGCCGGTACGAACACCGTCCAGATGGCGCCAAAGAGTGGGCGCAGCAGCGAGCTGACAAAGCCCAGCCGAGGCGGGCGATGCCTCATGAGGCGAGCGACGAGCTCGTCGACCTGGTCGGGGTTTGCCGCGCCGTCGCGATAGAGCACAGCCACGTCCGTGGGCGCGTCCTGCCCGATCGTGAGACGCTTGGCGACAAGGCGCGGATCGCGCAGGTGCCTTCGGATCAGGGCGATGTTGTCCCGCAGCGACTCGACGAGCGCGTCCTTGGGGCCGAAGACCGCGCGCTCCGTGGAGGGCTCCTCGACGGAGCGCCCCGGCACGGAAAGCAGGGACACTGCGCGCACGTTACCCGCCGCGCAGATGAGCACAGCTCCGTCGAGAAGCTGAAGGTCGGCGCCATCGAGCGAGTGGACCCGCCGGGCCTGCGGCCAGAGGACGCGAAGGGGGGTGGCCGCTGAGGCGAGCGGCCTGACAATTTCGCTTTGCAGGCGCTGTCCGTCCACCAGGTCCGGCATCTGCAGAATGCGCACCGCCTCGCCGCTCGGGCGGCACACGGTGAGATCGGACACATCCGGGTGCATCGCCCTGATCGCGTCCGCATCCACCGCTCCGGCGAGCCGGGCGATGAGACTGAGTACGCGCTGGCCCTGCACGTCGATCAAGCGTAGGTCCGTGGCACTTCCCCCTGGCGTTAGGGTGCAGACGACTTCCCCGGCGCATGCACGCACGTCCGCCGCGCCTGCGGAGCCCATCGCGAGCAGGCGCCACACCCAGGGCCCGCAGCGGCCTCGCGAGGCCAACAGACCTTTTTAGCTGCCTGCCCGTTTACATGCGCAAGGCTGTCCGCTACGTTTTAGTCGTTTATTGCTGAACGCTCGCGGACAGGGGCAGGAGGTGCGTCCACGCTGTCCCCTTCGATCTGCGATGGCCTCTGGCGAGGGCATGCGTCGGCCCCTTTCCCCTGCCGCCGCGGTGACCCGCCCGGGCCGATGCCCTGACGCATCCCCGGCCTGCCTTCCAGATGTCTCCCCAGTCGCGAGAAGGGTTGCGCTCCAAGGAGAGGAGACCGTGAGCGAAAGGGCACCGTACCTGCACCGGGACTACCTGCACAGGGCTCTGCACCCCGGTTTCGCCGCCATCGCCCGCGCCATGGGCGAGGTGAACGGGGTCAATGCCAAGATCGCCGTCTTCGTGACGAATGTCGTCGGGACGATGTGGTGCGCGTACCTCTTCACCCTCCTGGCGCTCATGGGTTTGCCGGCGGCACTCAAGCCCGGCGGCGAGGGCATCGTGGCCTGGATCGCCCAGACCTTCCTGCAGCTCGTGCTGCTCTCCGTCATCATCGTGGGGCAGAACGTGCAGAGCCTGGCGGCTGACGCCCGGGCCGAGAATACGTTCAAGGACACCGAGGCCATCCTCGACCGGCTCGACGTCCACACGGAAGGCGGCCTGAAGGCCATCCTGGACAGGATCGCGGAACTGGAGCGCAGGCTCGCGGCCGAGGGCACCCCGGCCGAATAGTCCCCCTGAGGCACCCCCGCCCGCGTGGCGGCCCCATCGCGGCTGCGATCGGAAGCGCACGCGGCCGTTGGCTTCATGGTTCGGTGTAGTATGGTAATTGGTAAGCCAAGGGCGAAGGGTCGGATACTTTATGGCCTTATTGCGCAAACCTCCGCAGCAGTCCGAATTGGCTCCCGAGCGTGAAGTCTCCGTGGTGGACTCAAACGTCGTCTACACGTCCCGATCCATTGCCGCCGCCATGGAGAAGATGAACGAGGCATCGCGGAACATGGCGTCGGACCTCGACACCATGGCCGAGGCCACCGACCGCATGATCGGCCAGCTCAAGGACGCCCCGCGCATCTCCGGCGAGGTCGACACGAGCCTCAGATCCCTCGCCGACTCCTTCCAGCAGGTCGCGTCAGGCGCCACCGAACAGGCCGACTCCACCACCCGGGCCCTGGGCCTCATCGAGGCGGCCGCGCGCGCCGGCCTTGAGGCGCGCGAGACCGCCCACACGGTCGTCGCGGATCTCGCCGAGGGCGGCGAGCGGCTGCGGCATGGTCAGGACGCCATCGGAGGCGTGCTGCGGGGGGCGGCCGGTTTCGCCGCCGCCATGGACCGCGTGCACGAGCAGCTGGCGGCGTTGGCACAGGCGGCGAAGGGCATCCACGAATTCTCCGAGAGCATCCTCGACATCGCCAACGAGACGAACCTCCTTTCGCTCAACGCATCCATCGAGGCGGCGCGCGCCGGGGAGGCGGGCCGCGGCTTCTCCGTCGTGGCCCAGTCGATCCGCACCCTAGCCGACCGCTCGAAGACGCGCGTCAAGGAGACGGACCAGCGCATCGCCTCCATCAACAACGCGGTCGCGATGGTGTCGCGGGTTGTGGACGAGATCAGCCAGAGCGCGCGCGCCGTTGCGGCCTCGGCGCAGGCGGCGGAGAGCACGCTCGACGCCATGGTTGCGCAGGTCGGGTCGGTGCAGGGCAGCATCGGAGATCTCGCCGGATCGTTCTCGGCGGTCACCGACCAGATGCATCAGGCATCGACGCAGATCGGGTCCGTGGCGGCCGTCTCGGAGGAGAACGCCGCGATCGCCCAGGAGGTGACCGCCAGCGTCCGCGTTGTCGGCGATCAGGTCCGCGAGATGGCCGCCGTCAGTGCCGAAAACGCGTCCCGCGCCGAAGGCAGCGCCCGGCAGGTGGCGGATCTGCAGGCCGAGATGAAGACGCTGGTCGCGTCCTCGAACATCCTGCGGGCCATGGCCGACGACATCGCGCGCGCGGTATCGGGTGACGCGGCGTCATCGCCGATCCAGAGCCTCGTCGCAGAACTGCAGCAGATCGCACGCGAGGCCGAAGAGCTCCTCGCCGCGGTGCCGGAGGACAAGCTCGGCGAGTCGGGCTATCGCGAACTTGGCGGCCAGCAGGATGTGGCCGGCCTGGCGCGGCTCTTCGACGTGCGCCGGGTGACGCGCTTCGACCCGCCCAAGTACACGAGCGGCTGGGACGCCCTGGTCGACGTGCAGGCGGTCGAGGTTCTTGAAGCCTTCCGCCGCCGGCATCCAACCATCTCGATCATCGCGCTTGTCGATCTCAACGGCTTCGTCTGGGCCACGGATCGCTCGAACCAGGCCGACTGGACCGGCGATGCGGCCCTGGACGGCGTCCACAACCGCACCAAGCGCTTCTTCGCGGACGACAGCGACCTGCCGCCCGCGCGCATCGGCCTGGACGCGAGCTACCTCGCCTCGCCGCTGCGGGGCAGACAGCGCTGCAGGCCACGCGACCTCTGGGCCTACGCCGTGCCCGAACATGAGCACCCGTTCTCGATCCACGTCTTCCACCGCGACACAGGCGAGGTCACGATGGAGATCGCGGTCGCCGTCTACGCCCATGGCCACCCGGCCGGAGCGGTGCGCATGCTGACGTCGCTCGACGGACAGGGGCGCATCGGTCGCTGACGTCATGGGGCCATCGGCGGGACTACGCCGAAGCTCCGACGGCAGCGGGTGACGATTGCGCCTTGCCGACGATCGTCACCCGCAGGGCCCCGCCGCGCACCTGGGCTTTCACTACGACGGGCGTGCTGCGGTTGTTGGCGAACCGGAAGTCGAGGTCCGGCCACGCGATCGTGGCATCGCGGCCGTGTGGCACGTAGTGGACGGGCTTTGCGTGATGGTGTCGCTCGACGATCTTGAGATCCGCCTTGTGGACCGCGTTGTAGAGCGTGGACGAGACCTGGCAGAGCCCGCCGCCCACGCCTTCGGTGTAGCCGCCCCAGACGATGACCGGCGCCCGGTGCCAGCCGGGCTCCTTTGTCACGTCGCCGATCGCGGTGAGCGTCGAGAACGTCTCGCCCGGAAACAGGATGCGGTTGTTGATGCGGCCCGCGCCCTTCGCTATGTTCATGTAGCGGCCGGAAGAGCCGTCGATCCAGGTGCGGTACTGCCCGAGGACCTCCGTCAAGCTCTCGATGTCGGCCGTCCTCCAGCGCGCGTGGACGACGCGGATCACCGGCAGGACGTCCGTCCCCTGCTTGGCCTGCCAGATGCGCCGCAACGTGGCCGCGACATCGAGGCGGCGCCCGGACCTGTCCGGCACCACCTGGCCGTCGGGGTGGTTCAAGGTCGCGGAGACCGGCGCCACATAGCGCACGCGGGCCTCGTGCCGAACCTGCGCCGCCACCTCCCCCGGCAGCAGGCCCGCGATCGGCTTGCCGGCCAACCGTACGCCTGCCTTGACGCCGTAGAGTCGCCGCACGGCGAATTCCCCCGGTCTGCCGAGATGCCAGAGCGCCCGCGCCGCCGGCCCGGCGCCAGGGTAGAGTCCGGCGAGCGTCCCGCGCCCAACTGCCGTGCGCTGGGCAGCTGCGGGTACCCCCTGCGGTCCGGCCTTGCAGTACTCGAGGTGTTCCGCCGCGTCCTCCAGCAGTCCGCTCCCGGTCGTGAAGATGAGCCCCCGTGCCCGCAGGGCATGCAGGGCGGGCACAATCCGCGCCGGTGCCAAGCGGTCGGCCGTGAGGTCGAAGCGCACGATCTCGCCTGCATGGACCTCCTTGGCGACGCGTTCGAGCGTCTGGGCATCGCTGCCCGCGGATCGGGACCAGAGCATCGTGACGAGGCCGGCGGCGTATGCCTCGCGCGCCACGCGCACCGCATCGCCTGCGCGGCGCGGCTGGTAAAGACCGATCCTGTCACCCAGCAGTCGCTCGGCCTGTTCGCCCACCGCGGTCAGACCAGGTGTCCCACGCGGCTCTACATCGCCCGTGAGTCCCACTTCCACCTGGCCTGAGCGCATGAGCGCGCGCAGCGCCTGGGCATCGCTGCGGATCTGCCGCAGCGTCACAAAGACGGTCGCCTGGGCTCCCTCCCGCTGGAGGGTAGCCGCAAGCTCCGGCCACGAATGAAACGCGTCCTGGCTCTGCAGCGTCAGCGCAACCAGCCGATGCGTCGGCTGAATGCGGGTGATCGGAGCCGGGATCTGCCCCGGTGCCGCCAGGGCCGTCGCGGAGCCGATGGTGGCGGCCGCCGCAAGAATGAATGCCGCACCGGCAAGAACTCGTGTCACCACGGATCGCCTCCATGCTGCGCGCCGTCGGACGGCGCGTGATCGTTGCTAGGTTGCCCTGGTCATGCCACCTCTGGCGGCCGCAAAGGCTGGGCATTGGCACCAGCGGCCGCGCTCCGGGGCAGAGTCCGGAAGCGGAGGAGCCCGGCCAGGCTATTGCCTGACCGGGCTCCTCCGCTGCGCTGGCGCATCACCAGGGGCTTTTCGCCGCCCGTCCTGCCGCTCCGTACGTGCGATCGAGGTACGCCACGATGTCGTTCTCGTCCGCGAGAACGACATCGCCATCCACCAGCACGGGAACAGTCGGCTGGCCCGAGACCTCGAGCACCTTCTGCCGCCGACTCCTATCCGGCGACACGCAGACGGACACGTAGGTGAGCTCGAGATCCGAAAGCTTCTGCCGTACCATGCGGCAATAGGGACAGCCCTCGAACTGGTACAGGGTCATCAAGCGCCTCTCCCCCAATCGGTCGGCCGGCGACCTGCCGGCAGACGTCTTCATCAGTATCCTTGAAGTCGCGACGCGGCGCCATGTCATCTGGCCGGTTTCCAATCGGCTCGCGCGGGGGGTCATGCTCGGGCGCAGCGCTCCGGCCGAGCCGCATCCGCTTCGCCTGACCGCGCGCAGCGGCGGGCCGGCCCGCGACCGAAAGCGCCCGGCGCGACAAAGATTTTGGCGGGACACAAAGCCGCCCGACGCTCGCGTGCTGATCCTCGCTGTTCTGTCCTCTGAAGTCCGTCTGGAACGTGGACCTTACGTGCCTGGGTCCAGCCAACCTTGCAGGAGGCAGGCCCCGCCGCCTGGGGGCGCGAAATGCGACGCCGGGGGTGAGACCACTTGCGGACGGCGGGTCGCGCGGCTCTGGTGCTTGTGGGCGTACTCATCGCGGCCGCGATCCTGATGCCGCCCAGGGCGACCGGGCCGAGCAAGACGGTACGGCCGTTTCTCCTCTATTACGGCGGCGTACCCGACCCGCCGACGTCGGCCCAGGCCGTACGGCTCGCGCGGCGCATGCGGGGCTATCCCGTCGTCGTGCTCGGCCTCGCGAGCCACCTGCCCGCCTTCGCGCGACAGGTGCGCCGGCTCCTGCCGCACACGCTCTTCTACGGCTACGCGGATACCGGGCACGTCAGCTTCGCCCATGTCGCGGGACGCCTGGCTCTGCTGCACCGCATCGGACTGCAGGGGGTCCTCCTCGACGATGTCGGCACCGGCCTGAGCGCCCACGCCGCCGCGCTGCGCCGCATCGTGCTGCTCGCGCACCGCGAAGGTCTGCGCGTCATTCTGAACGCCTGGGACCCGCGCGACGTGCTGCACCTGCCTCTTCTGGCGGGACGGGACGCAGTGCTCTGCGAGAACTGGGTCTACAGCGGCGGCCGCTGGGCGCAGCCCAGAGCCGCGGACGTCTACGCCGCCTTGCGAACCCTCCAGCGGCGCGGCATCCTCGTCTTCATGATCGTCACGACCAAGGGCGTGCCTTCGGGGGCAGCGCCAGCGCGGGCCGCAATCTCGGCCACGGCGCGCGCCGAGTTCGGCGACTACCTGTCGCTCTCGGACCCCGTCTACTCCGCCGACAGCGACGCCATCTTCCCGGCCGGCAATCTGCGCCGCGAGCTGACGCATCTCGCGTTCTGACCCGGAGGGCTAGTGGGGCACGGCCTGGCTCGCGGGCTTGGGGCGCGGCCCGTCCCGGACCTGTCCCTCGCCCTCGACCATGTACTTGTAGCTCGTCAGTTCGCGCAGACCCATCGGCCCCCTGGCGTGAAGGACCTGCGTCGAGATGCCGATCTCGACGCCGAATCCGAACTCGTGCCCGTCGGTGAAGCGCGTCGAGGCGTTGTGGTAGACGACCGCCGCGTCCACCTCCTCGAGGAAACGCCGGGCCGCCCGGCGGTCCTCCGTCACGATCGACTCCGAGTGCCGCGTGCCGTAGCGCGCGATATGCTGCATGGCCGCCTCAAGGCCTCCCACCACCCGGACGGCCAGCACCGGGGCAAGGTATTCGGTGGCCCAGTCCTCCTCCGTGGCCGCCCTTGCGCACGCACCCGGCCGAGCCGCGGTCGCCTCGAGCAGCGGCAGCGCCAAGGGACAGGCCCGCAGCTCCACACCCGCCGCGGCGAGCGCCATCCCGAGCTTCGGCAGGAACGCCTCCGCCACGTCCCGATGGACAAGGAGCGTCTCCATGGCGTTGCAGACGGAGGGACGCTGGCATTTGGCGTTCAGCACGATGGCCTGCGCCTTGGCGAGGTCGGCCTCGCGATCCACGTAGACGTGACAGTTGCCGACGCCGGTCTCGATGATCGGCACGCGGGCGTGCTCCGCGACATACTGGATGAGGCCCGCGCCGCCGCGCGGGATGACGAGGTCCACGAGGCCCCGCGCGGTGATCAGATGCCCCACCGTCTCGCGCCCGCCGCGATCGAGCAGCTGGATGGCCTCGCTCGGCACGCCCGCGGCCCCGAGGCCCTGGTGCATGGCTGTCACGAGCGCCCGGTTGGAGTGCAGCGCCTCGCGGCTGCCCCGCAGCACCACGGCACTGCCCGCCTTGAAGGCGATCGCCCCCGCGTCGACGGTGACGTTCGGTCGCGACTCGTAGATCATGGCGACCACGCCCAGGGGCACGCGCACCTTGGCGATTCTGAGACCGTTCGGCCTCTGGATGCTCTCGATCTGCTCCCCGATGGGGTCTTCGATCGCCGCGACCTCTTCCAGGCCCGCGACCATCGCCTGGATCCTGCCCGCGTCGAGACGCAGACGGTCCAGGCGGGCCGCGTCCATGCCGGCCTGACGCGCCAGGGCCATGTCCTGTCCGTTCGCCGCCAGGATCTCGTCGCGCGCGCGCCAGATGGCATCACCCATCGCCGCGAGCGCCCGATCCTTGCGCAGGCTTGAAAGCCGCCCGAGCAGAGGCAGCGTGCTCCGTGCCGCCAGCAGCCGCTCCTCGACGTAGCGGGCGAGATCCTCCACGGCGTCCTCCGCCCTATCCCTGCTCCAGTCCATCGCCTGGCTCCCTCCCCGCTATGACCATGGTCCGGTGCTGCACCACGCGAACCGCCCGCCGCGCGGGTCGGTCCTGCTGTGCGAGCCAGCGCATGAGTTCCTGCGCCCCAAGGAGCGCAGTGCCGCGCGCGATGACCCGGTCGGCCGTGGTCGCGAGCTCCACGACGTCCCCGACCTGGAAGGCACCGCGGCAGTCCTTGATCCCGGGCAGCAGCAGACTCGCCTGGCGCTCCTCCACCGCCGCCACGGCCCCATCGTCCAGGATCAGGCGGCCGCGCGGAGTTGCGCCGTAGCGCAGCCAGACCTGGTGGCGCGGACCCGGCTGCGGATGGGCCCGAAAGCGGGTGCCGACGCCCTCGCCTTCCAGAACCCTGGCGAGAACCCCCGGCTCGGTGCGTGCGACGACGGTGTCGATGCCCGCCGCGGCGGCAATCCGGGCCGCCGAGAGCTTCGTCCGCATGCCGCCCGTGCCGACGCCACTGCCCGGCTTGCCGGCCGCCGCCAAAAGCTCCGGCGTCCATGCCTCCACCAGGTCGATCCGCCGGGCCGCGGCGACCCGGCGCGGATCCTGGTCGTAGAAGCCGTCGATATCCGTGAGCAGCACCAGGAGGTCCGCCCCTGCCACCACGGCGAGCAACGCCGCCAGCGTGTCGTTGTCGCCAATCTTGATCTCATCCGCCGCCACCGTGTCATTCTCGTTCACGATCGGCAGCACCGAATGACGCAGGAGTGCCGCGAGGGCCCGCCGCAAATGCCCCACGCGACGCGGGTTCTCGAGTTCAGTTCGGCTCAGGAGCACCTGCGCCACCTCGATGCCCTGCGGCAGGAAGGCCCCGCGGTAGGCGTCCACCAGCCGGCCCTGCCCGATCGCGGCGGCCGCCTGCCTCTCGGCGAGCGTCACCGCACCCGGGCGCAGCCCCAGGGCGCCAAGTCCCGCCGCTACGGCACCGGACGAGACGAGCAGCACTTCCGCGCCCTGCCGGAGCAAGGCCCCGGTCTCCCCGGCCACCAGGCCAAGCCTCGCCACATCCAGCCCGCCACCAGGGCAAACGAGGCTGCTCGAGCCGACTTTTGCGACGATGCGCAGCCTCTTCATCGGTTTCCTCCAGCCGGCCGGTGCCGCTGCATGATACGCATATTTATACGCTTCTGGGGTCTTGGAGTCAAGTGTCCTCTGTCGCTCTATCCGCCTGTTTGGACGATCAAGGCGAGTGCGGCCGCCGCCTGCTTGTCGCATATATTGCATCTCTCATGCACCGCCCACCCGGCCCGCAAGCCCACGCCTTGCCAAACGGGTCCGGGTCGGGCGATGATACGGCAATAGGGGGAATCCGATGTTCAGACGCCACGACCTCGACCACGACTCCCTCGACTTCTGGCGGCGCCAACGCCGTGCTGCACAGCGCAGTCGCGGCCGGGGCGGCTTTCCCTTCGGGTCGCGCGGCAATCAGGCTACCATCGTCCTCATCGCCCTCTGCGTCGTCGGGCTGATTCTGCCGTCCTTCCTTCCGCTCGGCACCCTGCTCGCGCTGCCCGCCGGCACCGTTTGGCTCGCCGTGCTCTCGACCATCATGCCTGGCAGCTTCCTGGGCCTTATCTTCATAGGACTCTTCATCTGGATGCTCGGCTCGCAGCTCGAGCCGCACGACGCCACGTGGAAGTATGTCGTGCTCTTCGTGCTCGCCGGGACCCTGGGCTCCCTCGCGGGAGACCAGGTCGCGGGCGGCGTGATGATCGGCTCGGTCGCCGCCTTCGGCCTGGCCGGCGGCTACGCCTACATCATGTGGGCCCACCAGTGGACGGATCAGGCAGGGGTCTGGCGCTGGGTACTGGGCCTTCTCGTGCTGAACGCGATCCTGTCCTTTCAGGCCGCCTCCATCGTGGCCATGGTCACCTCGTTCGTGGTCGGCTTCGCCTTCGCGTACGCGACGCGCTACGGCGGGTAGAGGCCTGCGCGCACGGCCGCGGCGCCGCCCTGGCGCCGCGGCCGCCTCATTTGCCGCAAAGGGCTCGTCTGCTGACGGCATCGAACTGCCCACGCACCATCGCGCCGGAGCGGACGAACCGACACGGTCCTGTCCCCTGTAGCGGGATCTCGGCCACGGTACCTCCGTTTGCGTCGGTGATTCGCCTCGCTGCGGGAGCGCGAAGCCCGGGCTTTGCGGAACGAGGGCCTCTGACGAGTCCTGCCGCCGCCGATGACCTTCTCGTCGCGCAGACGGGCGATCAACGCGAGTGCGGGTTCAGCCGGAAGCTTGGACCACCCTGGCAGCGATCTCGCGTGCGCAGGTGCCCGCGTCCTGATCTGTGGTGTCGCCGACCATGTCGTAGGCGACGCCTTCGTGGATGATCAACGCCTGCGACCTGGCCATGCCGACAATGCGGTCGCCGCGCGCAGCCTCGCGCGCCTCTGCGACCTCCGCCTCGCAGCGGACACCCACCCACAGACAGTTCAGATCCCTGAGGGCCGCACGCCACCTCTGCTGTGCCGCAGGGCCGCTGAGGAACACATCCTCGATGATGATCCGGGCACCCGCCCGCGCCATGGCAGCCATGCCCACCATCCATGCGGCTTCCAGTTCCCGAAACTGCGCGCCAGGGGTAACCGTGCCGCCAGAGTGAAACGCGATGCCCTCTTCCGTGGTGCTGAGGGCGCTCGGCATCGCCGAGATCAATGTGTCTACTCAGAACAATTAGAGACACGGCCATGCGGTACATCGCCTCCGCATCCTCGCTCAGCCTGCAGCGCACCTCTGGCTAGGCCCACGGTATGCAAGGATCGCCACCCCCTGCGAAGGCAACGGGAGCGGCGCCCCGCGGCGCCGCTCCCGTTTAGCCGTCTTCGCGAAGGTTTTGGGCAGCCAGCCATGCCCCGATCTGGGCCGCCGCCCAGGCGGGCTTGTCCGCGACGAGGCTATGCAGGCCGCCCTTCGCCTCGCGGACCTCGACCGCCTGGTTTCCGGCGAAGATGCCGCGGCTCACCGCATTGTCGGTGATCGGGTCGCCGCCGGAAAGCAGCATGAGCGTCTGGATGTCCCAGTCTGGATCAGGAAATTTGAGCCTGCGCTGCTCCACCATCATCTGCAGCAGGAACGCCAGGGTGTAGCGCCTGTTGCAGAGGGGGTCGCGCTGGAAGGCCCGCCCGACCGCAGGATCCTCCGTGATGCCCTCGGCCGGCAAGGCCCGCAGGGGACGCAGCCGGCCGAAGGCCGGCAGGCCGATCCTTTCAAGGAGCCACCATACGGTAGGCGACGGCCGGTAAAAGATGCCGAAGGCCGGCGACAGGAAGACGCAAGCCGACGGGTGCAGGAGGCCGGCCTTGACGGCCGAGTAGGCGAGCAGCCCGCCGTAGCTCTCGCCGCCGGCCCACGCAGGGAGATCCGTATCGCGCGTCATGGCCGCGAACGTCCACTCCGCATCGGCCAGCGCCTCGCTCCAGGAGCGCGTGTAGCCGCGGGGGCCGGCCGAGCGCCCGTGGCCCCTCAGGTCCGGCAGCCAGGATTCGATGCCGAGCGCCGCGAGGCGCAGGGCAAACGGCACGTAGTACTCGGAGTGCACAAGCGACGCGTGAAGCAGCAGCAGCCGGGCCCTGGGCTCGGGCGGCCGCACCCGGCGCAGGAAGAGGTCCGGCTCGCCGGGCCGGTCAAGAAATCCGATCTCCACGTCCGTGTGCGGGGGGACGGCCGCCACGCCATCCGGTCTCTCCCGCAACCTGGGTGCGTTCCATGCGTCCTGCTGCATATGTGCTCCTCCGCGCGGCAGCCAGCCAGCGTGCGCTGTCCGGCCAGTTCCTGCCAATCAGGCAACGCCATTGTAGCGCACGCTAGCAGTCGATGGGTGTCAGGGCAGCTTCTTCGGCAGCGTCGTCTTGATCTTGGCCTTGGCCGTCATCTTGTTGAGGTAGTTCTGGATGGCCGTCTGCGAGTTCTGCTGGTCCAGGTAGCTCTTGATCTCGGACTGCACGGCGCTCAGCGGCTGGGTGGACGCCTTCTTGATGCCGAGCAGCTTGATGATGTGGTAGCCGTACTGGGAATGGACGACGGGGCTGAGCTGCCCCACCGTGGTCAGTTTGGCCGCGGCGTTCGCGAACGCGGTGACGTAGGTGCTGAGCGGCTGGTAGCCAAGGTCCCCGCCGTTCTTGGCCGACGCGGTGTCCGTCGAGTACTTCTTGGCAAGGTCCGAGAACGAAGCGCCCTTCTGCAGCTGGGCGAGGATCGAATTGGCCTGGGCCTGCGTCTTCACCAGGATGTGCGCCAGGTCGTACTCCTCGGGCGTCTGGAACTGCGACAGGTTGCTCTTGTAGAACGCCTGGACCTGGGCCGTTGTCGCGGTCGCGGCCGGCGCCACCTTCGCAAGGTACCCCTGCAGCAGGGTCGCGCTCGACGCGTAGTCGTTCAGGTCCTGTTGCGTCGCGCCATCCTTTTTCATGGCCTTCTGCAGGGCGGCCTTGCTGCCGTAGCTCGACGCGAGATAGCTCTGCAGCTGGGACTGGCTCGCGCTGATCTCCTTCTGCGAGACCTTGAAGCCGGCCTTCGCGGCCTGCTGCGCCAGGAGGTACTCGGTGGCGATCTCCTTCGTCTCCGAGACCCAGGTGCTGCGCTGCTTGAGCTGCGTTCCAGCCTGCGGGTCGAGCACCTTGATCACGTTGATCCTGGTCTGGACCTCAGCCTGGGTGATGGGGTGCCCGTTCACGGTGCCCCAGGTGGCCGATGCCGCACTTGTCTGAGTGCCGCAGCCCGCGACGAGCAGGGCACCTCCGAGCGCGAGCGGCAGCAGTTTGACAAATCGAGTCAACACGTCAACTCCTCTTGTGTGCCTCCCCGGGCTTCGCCACAGCGTGGAGACATGGCATGGTCCTTATCTTATCGCAAATGTCTGAGGATTGTCCGAGAGCCGCAAAGATGATGCAGGCAAGCGCTGCCTGCAAGGAGAACGACACCCCAGAACCTGCGCCAGAAGGCCGGGGGTCGTCTTCGGACGCGCGCTTCCTTCATACATAGCTCGACGCGAGGTGACCTCCATGTGGCAGCTTGCGCTCCCCGTCTGGCAGCTGGTCGTGCGCTCCGCCGTGATCTACATCGTGCTCCTGCTCGGCCTTCGCCTGTTCGGCAAGCGTGAGGTCGGTCAGTTCACGCTGTTCGACCTGGTGCTCGTGCTGCTGGTCGCAAACGCCGTACAGCCCGCCATCACCGGGCCGGACACGTCGCTCGCCGGCGGACTCGTCATCGTGGTGACGCTGTTTGGGCTGAATGCCTTGGTCGCCCTGCTGCGTGTGCGGAGTCCCATGATGCGCCGGCTCACGGAAGGACAGGCCACGGTGATCGCACGTGACGGCCACTGGATCGACTCTGCCCTGCGCCGCGAGGGCCTGGAACGCGAGGACTGCCTGATGGCCCTGCGCGAGCACGGCTTCGCCACCGTCGACGGTGTCGCGCTGGCGGTGCTCGAAACCGATGGAACGATCTCCGTCGTGCCGGGCGACCAGAATGTGCGCAGGGGCAAGCGCCGCGTGCGCACCCGCCGCATGCCGTAAGACGCATGCCGTCGGCCGCTCGACGCACACTGGCATCATACCTGCTCAGGAGGGTGATGCCGTTGCACGCGACGGTTCGGCCCCTGCTCGCTGCCCTGATGGCCCTCAGTCTCCTCACGGGTGCGGTGGGCTGCGGTAGCGGCCAAGGCCAGGGTGCCGCCAAGAGCTCGCAATCGAGCCAGGGTTCCTCTGGGACCAAGAAGAGTGCCGGCGGCGGCCACAGCGCTTCCCAGGGCAAGGCCGGGAGCGGCGGCTCGCAAGCCAGCAGCAAGAACACCACCAAGGGTGGCGGCAAGGGCGGCTCCGCCGGCAAATCCGCCAAAGGCGGCCACAGCGGCCAGAACGGCGCCTACAGCAGTCCGCAGGCGGCCGGCGCCGCAACAACCTACCACTTCTACCTCACCATCCTGACGGGTGGCATGACCGGCAAGCCCGGCTGGCCGATATTCACCCCGGCGGACTTCACCTTGCCGCCAGAGAGCAATGTCCAGGTCTCGATCCGCAACTTCGACAGCGGCGCGGCTCCGGTCACCTCGCAGTGGAGCCGGGTCACGGGGACGGCCGGCGACACCGTGGAGATCGCCGGCAAGTCGGTGCGCTCGATCCCGCCGCAGCAGGTTTCCCACACCTTCACGGTGCCGCAGCTCCACCTCAACGTGCCGATCCCGGCCTCCTCCACCGTCACGTTCGCGTTCCGGACACCCGCATCGGGCACCTACACCTGGCGCTGCGAGGCACCCTGCGGCAGTGGCCAGAGTGGCATGCAAGGGGCCATGCGCACCAAAGGCTACATGATGGGCACCATGCGGATCTCCGCGACCTGGGACGGGCCACACGTCCCTGGGCAGAAGGCGCACTTTCTTACCAACGGACCCTGGCGCGACGTTGCGGCCAGACCATGAAAACGGCTCCTAGGACCACTGCTCCCTGTGACGCCGGACCGTACACTC
>JAJYSZ010000051.1 GCA_021793315.1 Bacillota bacterium
AGTGGTCGAGGGCGCAGAAGCGGATGCGGGAAACCTTCTCGCCGTCGGGCTCTTCGGAGTAGACGACGACATGACGGCCACGGGCAACGGCCTTCAGGTGGCTGAGACCGTGATCCTGTAGGAATCGTGCGACGGTGTCTTGGGCGGCAAGCACCTGGTACTTGGAGTACGGGGGTAGCGGCATCAGGCGATCACCTCCTGAATGGGGTAGCCGCGGAACGTTGCTGGAATGTTTTAGTAATTTCTAAAGGGAACGAACTTCTGAAACGCCGTACTAGTGCACCGGTGATGCGGGTGTCAGCGTGATGTTCGGATACCCGGCTGAAACGGAGTACCAAGACTGGTGCGCGTCTTGGATCAACCATCTGTGCGTTGAGGAATCGTACTGCATGAAGTAGGTCCTACTTGCACGCTGATCCTTGCCCCCGACGACGTAGTGCTCCGTGTCGGCGACGACGACACCCGGCTGGCCGTCGCTCAGCCCGACCAGTTCCGCAAGCGGCATAAAGCTGATCCCCTGGTAGCTCATCTGAGCGGGTTTTGCGGACTTGGCCATCGACTGGAGCTGCTGGTAGGCCGGGGATTGCGGTACGTAGTACCGCATCGCCGACGTGAAGTTTGCCGTAGTGGAATCGTAGGCGCTCTGGGCATTAGCCGCGTTGATCGTCTTAGCCACTTCGTCGACGACCCCGAGGGTAGCGGCTTTACCCAAAGACAGGTCACAGGCGCCGTGCTGCACCGTGCAGCTTTCCTCCCATGTGCCCCATGGTTCCGTGCCGCGCAACACTAACACCCTGGCACGGCCAACTGTCGAACTCTTGATCGTTGCGTAGCCGGACAGGGACAAAGTGCATGTACCCAGATCGGTCCCACGGCTATAGATCTTAGCAGTACCGTCGAGGTCAGGTGACGACAAAAGAATGTCCCCCGTGGTCATGCGGGGTTGGGTGTTCACGAACGGATAATATTTGGCCAGAACGGCTGAAGAGTCCTGGAAGGAGGTGGCCCCAGGGTAGATCTCCCCCCCTGAGAGCCACGCCTGCACCGGGTGCACCACCGTAGCGATCATCTGACCGGCCGCGACCGTCGCCCCGCTCGCCAACGCCGATCGCGCACCTGACGGCACCGCGATGTCCGCTGCGGACGCCGAAGGAACCGAATGGTTTGAGGACTCGAGCAGCGCAACTCCTGTGGATCCCGATTGGACTGCGGTCTGTGACACATCCGCGCCGACCGTTACGAAACCCATGTTAAAACTGGGTGAACCTACAGGCGGAGGCCAGTTGAGGCCCACTGTGTGCTCGAGGCTGAGTTCGCTGCCATTAAGTTGAGCCATGCCCGCAAACGGGGCCCGGATAGTGGCACCAGCACGAAGTGTGAACACAATAAATGCCGTCTGGGTGGCCTTCAAGGGCAGGACGAATGTGGAGTCTGTGGTGAAACCGGGAAGGAACCGAACCCCCCCGACGTATTTGGGATTCACAATCGAGGCCACGCCAAGAGACGGGGTGAAGGACGTGCTGGTCGCCGCCAGAGGGGTACAGGCAATGGCAGTACCTGAACTCCCGTGAGCCGAAGTCTTAGGGCTGTCGTGGTTAGAGTTGTTGCCCCCAATGGTACCGCATCCAACGACCAAGGTAGCCACAGCCGCGAAGCACGCGGCCCTCGCGAACAGAACACGTCCAGAGGTCGCAACCTTGTCCACAACACACACCTCAAGCTCCGCAATCGCAGCAATTTGGTGCGCCCTTCTATGGCCTCAGTGAATGTTCCTCCCTCTTGCCTGTACTGGGTCACTCCCATTCGATCGCAACAACCGCCCGCTCGAGTTCCTCCTGCGACGGTGTCGTGTATCGCACCGTCGTCTCCAGCCTTGGCCTGCCCGAAGCGGTCGTGTGCCCCGCCAGCAGCGCCACACGGTCAAGCGGTACCTTGCCCCGCTCGCCGAGCTCGTGACAGAACGTGTGCCGAAGCTGGTGCGGCGTCACGGTGAGGCCAGCCGCGTTGGCAATACGGGCGACCGCCGACTCCGCCGCCGAGCGGTAAGGCGACCGCCTCTGTCGCCGGGGAAGAGTGGTCCGGTCCCCGATCCCCTTAAGCGCAACCAGCCGGCGACCGCCAATCGGGCGTCCCGGTTCAATGGCACCTCACGTCGCTTGCCACCTTTGCCGAACCGTACGATCACTGCGCCGCGGCGCTGGGATAGGGTGACGTCGCGGGCATCGAGGTCGACCGTCTCGGATACGCGCAGGCCGGCATTCAGCATCAGCGAGACGAGAGCGGCGTCGCGCGCAGTCAGCGCACGACGCCGTTCGGTGTTCGCTCCCTGCTCCGCCCGTTGCAGCGCCCGCAGCAGCCGGTGCTGATCCTGGCGCGAGAGCCACTTCGGCGCCAGCACCTGTCCTTCAGGCAGATGCCGGAGGCGTGTGCTAGGGGACCTCACGACACGAACGCTTTCCCACAGTCATGCGGTAGAACTGGCTACCATCGGAGATGGGCGGATCTAGTAGGTTCGACGATGGTGCCGATTAGCGAGACCATTGAACCGGCGGCAGAACCGCCGTCGTAGGTCGTCACCCACTGTTCAGCCCCGGAGCTAAGATCCGAGTTGGGATTGATCGCCGACCCGCAACTGGTGGCGGTGACCGTCACGGAGTTCGACGGCGGTCCAGTGGCGCCGCCACTTTGCGCGACCACCTGGTAGGTGTAGCTATGCCCTGCAACGGGTCCGATGTTCGCGAAGCTCGTGCCGAAGATCGGGTTGGGGTCGCTGATCCAGCCCGGGCTCCGCGTCAGCACGTAGTCGCTGGCGCCCGAAACCGCACTCCAACTCAGATCGATCTCCGGGCTGGTGCCGTAGCATGTGGTGCTGGCGCTCAGCGACGGTGCCGTGAGGGTCGGCTGCGACGGTGCGCAACTGGTGGGAGCGGTGACCGTCACAAAGTTGGACTGCGGGCCGGTTGTCCCTCCCGCTTCCGCCGCCACTTCATACGTATAGCTCTGCCCATCTATGAGGTTTGTGTTGTTCTGAAAACTCGTCCACCCCGTCGGAACTGCGTAGGCACTGCTCCCGCTTCCCCAGACGGGGCTCCGGTAGAGTTCATAGTCATCCGCGCCGGTAACAGGCGTCCAACTCAGATCGATCTCCGGGCTGGTGCCGTAGCATGTGGTGCTGGCGCTCAGCGACGGTGCCGTGAGGTTGCTCGTTGGACCAAAAGTGAAGAGATCGGCACTACTCGTTGTGCTTGTCCCTATCTCTGTAGTCACCGTGACGTCAACAGCACCGGTGCCCGCCGGCGCAACAGCTGTGATCTGAGTGTCCGACTGAACAGAGAAACTGCTGGCGGGCGTGGAACCGAAGTCGACTGCAGTGGCTCCCAAGAGCCCGCTGCCGGTGATGGTCACGGGTGTACCGCCCAGCGCCGGTCCAATATCTGGGCTAACCCCACTTACCACGGGAGCATGCTGCAAAGTGATCAGCTGAACATCGCTTAGTCCCGCCCAGGATGCTTCCCCATTGATGTCGAAGCGTAGATACTGAAGCGTTGTGGGCGTAAAACGAACCGATGCGAGTGTGGTGTGCACCGAACTGACCGACTGTGGAGACACGATGAGTTGTGTCCACTTAGAGCCATCGGTACTGCCGTAGATCGTGAAGACCTCTTGGGTAGACGGAGAGGAACTGGTCAAGAACGTGATCCCCGTCACGGTCGCGGGTTCTGCGTATTTCGCTTCGATGGTCGCCGTGTAGGCGCCTGCGTTCCACTGAATGGCAGGGTTGCATGCAAAGGCGTTCTCCGGCGGCCCACCCGATGGCTCGATCGTGTACGAACTGCTGGCTTCTGCCCACGCTATCGGCAAGCATGTGCCTGTTGTTGAGCCGACGGACGTGTAGTCGTAAGTTGCGGAAGCACTTGCCATGCTCACCCCGGTCGACGTTGTCACGGTTACGTTCACGGTTCCAGTTCCTGCCGGCACGACAGCCTGAATCTCGCCGTCGGAGATGACTCTAAAGCTTGCTGCTGGTGTAGTACCGAACAGAACGGAAGTCGCTCCCGTAAATCCAGTTCCGTTAATTGTCACTGAAGTGCCACCTGAAGATGAACCACTAGAGGGGGCGACGGAGGTAACGGTCGGTGCTGTCGACGTGTGGGAAAACCTCAGGATACCAAAATGGAAGCTATCCCATGTCCCCGATCCAACGGTAAGAGTATGTTGTCCGATCATCTCATCGCCCACATAGTTGGAATCGATCATCGTGACGGCCGTACCGGACACCGCGACGACGATGGCAGTGTGCGGTTCCACCAAGCCCGCCACATTGGTGATGAGCACGTCGCCTGGTCGTATGTCTGTCGCCGAAGTTATGGGAACGTAGTAGTTCTTTAACGGTCCTGAAGGTGTCGCAGCGGCCGCATCCTGTACGTCTCCGTAGTTGAGCCCTCCATTGTAGACGCCCGACTCCTGCAGGAGGAGGTCGACGAAGAAATTACACTGACCACCCTCCCCAGGGCGGGTCTCCAGCATGCTCATCGATTGAGTGGGGTCATCCGTCGCCAGGTTCTCCTCCGACTGGTAGGATGCGTGATACAGACTGGTTACCGTGGTAAAGGCGCTTCCTAGACTGCCGATATAGTTTTTCCCTCCAGCAGACACGTCACACCGATGGGTGAATGCAGCCTCCGCAGCGGTGACGAGAGCGTTTCCAGTGTCAACCGCCGATTGCGACTCCTGGTGCTTTACGACCGCGAAGGAGAACGTATTAGACGTCTGACCGTTGCTCGTTACTGAAGCTATCACGCAGGCAGCCACCCCGGTAGTTGGCATCGAGACATCGATCTGGGTATTGCCTACCACTACCACATTAACGGGCTCAATAGCCTGAGCCAGTTCAACCCTGAGTGGAAACTCGGATGGTGGTGAAAGCCTAACGAGAGATGTCAATTGCCTAAGACTAACCGTTGCACCGCTTTGGAAGTTCGTGCCATCTATCACCAGTTTGGACCCCGCTACTACGGATGGGATTCCGGATTGAGATCCTGAGATGGATGAAATGGTTGGTCCTATGGAGATTATTGCGTAATGTGACTTGAACTGCGCGATAAAGGCCATCTCGTCCGATTGGGTCACAATCTGGTTTGCACGGAAGGTATTGTCGAGAAAGCCATTCACAAGCCTCAGAACGTCCGCTTCCCAGACGTAAGGCATTGCCCAAAGCGGAATCGAACCATTATCCGCGAACGTCGTGGCTTGGCCCTGGTACTGGGCCGCAGCATTTTGATCGCCCATTGCGATCACCTCGGTCTTCGCGACCGCAGCGCGCGTCAGACATCCAAGTGGCTGGAACGTTCCGTCAGGATATCCTGAGATGATGCCGCTCTTGTACGCCGCCTCAATGTAGCCGTAGAACGGGGAGGAAGCAGGTACATCGGTGAAGTCTGGTGTGGCCGGTGATATCTGCTGAATGCCTGCAGCCTGATCTAGGTCAGAAGCAAACTGTTCGCGAGTGACACAAGCCTCCGTGGACGCTGCTGCCGAGGCCCTGGGAACCGCGATCGTACTCTCGGTCCCAACGACCATCGCAATTGACGCGACAACGAGCAGTGCTACGCGAAATCCACGCACCCGGCCATCACTCCCTTATGCGGAAACGAGCACGGCCACGGCAACGAGAGCAAGGGACTTCTGCATGGCCCTCCTCGATCTCCGCGCGATCGCACACAATTGTTTGGTATTTTCCCCCTCTTATATGCCATTACCTCTTTGTATCGCTCATACCCACTCAAGCGCCTCGACCGCCCGCTCGAGCTCCTCCTGCGACGGTGTCGTGTACCGCACCGTCGTCTCCACCCGCGGCCTGCCTGAAGCGGTGGTGTGCCCAGCGAGCAGTGCCACGCGGTCTAGCGGCACCTTCCCGCGCTCGACGAGTTCGTGACAGAACGTGTGGCGGAGCTGGTGCGGCGATACGGTCAGCCCCGCCCCCCTGGCGACACGGGCCACAGCCGCCTCCGCCGCCCGCGCGGTGAGGCGACCGCCCTTGTCGCCGGGAAACAGCGGTCCTTCTCCCGCTCCCCGTAAGCAGAGCCATCCCGCCACCGCCGCGCGGGCGTCCCGGTTCAGCGGTACCTCCCGTCGCTTGCCCCCCTTGCCGAAGCGGACGGTTACGGAGCCGCGGCGCTCGGATAGGCTGACATCGCCTATATCGAGGCCGACCGTCTCGGACACGCGCAGGCCGGCGTGGAGCATCAGCGAGATGAGAGCGGCGTCGCGTGCAGCCAGCACACGGCGCCGCTCGGTGTTCGCTCCCTGCTCTGCTCGCTGCAGCGCCCGCAGCAGCCGGCGCTGCTCCTGGCGCGAGCCATTTCGGAGCCAGCACCTGCCCTTCAGGCAAGTGCCGGAGGCGCGTGGTCGGATCCGCCTGGAGGAGCCCCTCCCCCACCGCCCAGCGGTAGAACTGCCGCAGGGCGTCCACCTCGAGGTTGACGGTCGCGGGCTTGGCGACTAACGCCCGCCGTCGGCGCCACTCAGCGAGGTCGATCGGGGTGGCCGCGACCCATCCGTCGTCGCCGAGGTCCATCGACTGAAGTACGCGGGCGATCGCCTGCGAATACGCGATGATGGTCCGCCGGCTGCGGCCGGCGGCAGACAGGTCTTCGGCGAATCGGCTTAGGGCGTCCGCAGTGGTCAAGGCGCAACACCTCCACCTATACGGCCTTCCCCCGTCCCCCGGAGAGTGGTATCCTCGCCCTGCGATCCTCTTATCGCGAGCGGCTAAGGGACTGGCCCGATGAAGCCGCGGCAACCGGCTCTAGAAGCGCGGTGCCAATTCCTGCCCCCCTACGGGGGAGAGATGAGAGGTGGTGAGTAGCCATGTCCACGGTGACACGGCCTCCTCCCACCGGAGGAGGCCGTTTTCGCGTCTTCAGGCAAGATGAGGGAGGGGACAGGCGACCATGTGGCTGGATGAGATCAAGACGCGCTTCGTGCGGGATCGCGTTCGCGAGGTGTCGTGGAAAGAACGGCAGTACATCTACGACCTCCGCCTGATCGAGAGGATCTTCAGCGGACCCGCCTTAGGCTTCGCGTTTGGCATGTCGGGTGCCCCGAAGCGCCTCCACGCCGCCTATCCGGCGGAATCGGAGTGCATCCGGCTGGAGATCAGGGAGGGCCGCTACGTCGACCCCGACTCCTTCCACGAGAACCGGGCCGCCTTCACGGCGGATTGGGCGGCCGAGCGTCAGGCTCAAGCGGAGCGGGCCGCATCCGACGAAGCGGCAAGGCAGCGTCGGCGTGACGAGGACCGGCTCGCCGAGCTCCGTCAGGAGAGGGACACCTGGCTCGTCCTGGGCGGACGGCCTTAGTCTTCTGCTCTGACGGGCCATCGCAGTTCGTATCGTGAGCCGTTACTGAGGTGCCGTCAGCGCGTCCTGACCGACGATCTTCTCGATCGTGGCGACGATCTTGGCCCACTGTCCGGCATCAAGGTGCCCCTTCACATTGGTCGTTGGATGCTTTTCCGTGACAGAATCCGCAGGATCGTTCAGGGCCTCGTGCAGAGTCTCGAGTAACGCCTTTCGGTCACCAGGGAGGTCGCCCCTGCTAATGCCTGCGCGGACGTAGGCAAGGCGCCAAGTCACACAGCCTTGAGGCTGATCGGGAGAAGACGCGGAGTGATCGTAGCACGCGATCAGCGTGTTCGCTTGCGAGCCCAACGCGTGCCAGATCCAAGCGACGAGTGAGCTTTCCGTGTAGAAGAACTCTCCGTCGGCCGCTGCAAGCATATCTACGAGTTGCTTGAAGGCGCGCTTCTCGCTGTCTGGGAGCGGGCAGTCCTCAATTCTTTGCACTGCGCCCACCACGTCCAGTGGGTGCCGAACGCTACGCGAAGCGCCGCCAGGGGTAGAGCGGTGAAGTTGGGACTGAGCGGTCTGCCCTTGGAGGCGCGGAACGTAGGCGGTAAGGTCGTCGTCGCCGACGTATTGCGGAACACTTACGGCCAGGACCTCCGCAGGATCCATCTGGCTGTTCAAGAACTCCACGATGCGCAGGAGTTCCTGGGGAATCTCATCCGCGACGAACACGAGACGCACTTTCCCAGCCTGAAGGTTCGTCTTAACAGACTGCCAGTACTCTTCCGTGCTACGCCCCTCGAGGACCCTTTCCAGTTGCGCCTCCGGTGCCCGATCTGGAGACGGAGGGCAGTGCCACCACCGAAGCTCCAGCGCGGAAGGGGGACCTTGGCGAGCGGGATCGAGTCGAGGCAGGCCATGGCCCTCTCAAACAGGCGTTCCCACGTCTCCATAGACCCACCTCTCAAAAACGGGGCTGCGATCACCGAGCGGGCGGATGTAGGACTCGTAGTACTTGCGCAGGGTGCTTGGAGCGATGTGGTGGCAGGCGCAAAACCGACTCATGGCCCCTACCGGTACGTCCGAGAAGAACTGAGCCATGTGCGGCATCCACGCCCCAGTGGCACGGGTCTCATTCAAGATGTCGAGGAGGGTGCCGACCGAGAGAGCCGTGCGATGGCACTGATTGACGGTGGTGAGTACCAGGGCATCGACGTTCCGTTGCATCGGCTCATACCTCCTTCACCTGCAAGTATAGCCTCATATGGCCGGAGGGGTACTTGTTGGGGAGGGGGCGAGACCAAGGTCTTCGGTCCTCCTTCGTGCACGATCGCCGTCGGTTGCACCGTCGCGTCGCCATCATGCCGTCTGCGTTCCGGCCATGAGCCGCACTTTCCCACCGTCACCGCGTGCGGGCTCCTTGAAGTGGCGGAACCTCCATTGGCGCCTCCGGGGAGGAACCTATGCCGCACGTGTTGTACCGCTTTCCACGTGCCTGCTCCCCCACCGAGCGCGGACAGGAGGCCCGCACCATGCGCAAGATCTACGGCTTCCAGTTCGCCTGGTGGATCGCATCAGCCGCGCTCCTGGCGACCTTCGCCCGCTGGCTCCTCATCGACCCCGTGCCGGCGCTGGCCGCCGCCCTGCTCTTCACCATCGCGCTCGAAGTGCTCCTCCGCACCATGCGGCTCCCGTCGGCCGCGTCGGTGCGCCTGCGCTTCGGATACTGGTTCATCGGTCCCGGCGCGGTGGCCTCGCTGCACTTCCTGCCCCCCCGCGACCTGGCGGACGCCCGGCGCGAGATGACGCCGCTGGGTGCGCGCCGGACCCTTGCGGCGTTCCTGCAGGAGCTCGACGCGCTGCGCATCGAGGCGCTCTACGTCGAGACGAACCTTCCGCTCCCTGCCGATCTCGGCTTTCGCAGGCTGCTGCCCGCGTCCCCCCTGACCTGGATCTTCGTCGGTCTGCAGCACCATGCGGCGACCGACAAGTGGAACTGGCGCTGGCCCTGGGTGTTCGTCCACCGGCGGTAGTCCCTGCTTTGCGGTGCCCCCACGTGCCGATGGGCCACCTGCTCGACCAGCACGGCCTCGACGTCGGACCGCGCCATCGCCGCCACGGCGTCGTGCACCCGTGCGCCCGCCGTCACGCGCGGCACGGGGTGCACGCGCCGCGCGACGCCCTCTTGCGCGCGCTCGCCCGCAGCCCGCGCGATCTCCCCCAGGTCCGTCGCCTCCGCGACCGGCTTGCGCTCAAGCGTCATGACCTCGCACGCGCGCGCGACGTGCACGCCGCGCAGCGCCACCTTCTCCATCTGGATCGACCGCGGGATCCAGAGCACCGTCACCGCGGCGGCGGAGATGCTGGCGAGGAACACGGGGACAGCGGTCGTCCAGTCGTGGGTCGTCTCGAGCGCGAAGACGCTCGCGGTGAAGGGGGCGCGCATCGTCCCCCCGAGGATCGCCGCCATCCCGACCGTGGCTCCGGGGCCGGCGTCCCCGCCGGGAAGGACGTGCCCGAGCGCCGCGGCGAGCGCTCCTTCGATCAGGAGGAGTGATCTGAAGCTGCGTCACAAGATGGAGTGACGCAGCGCATGGGCAAGGCCCTGCGGGGACCATGCGCTGGCGGTCAAGCCGTTCTGTCGCGAGAACCTTTTGCGCCAGCCTGCGCAGGTAGGTGAACCCTCGGAAGGCCTAGGAAGGTCCGAAGCCCGCAAGGGGCCAGCCGTTAGGTGGCGGCCTTGACGGCAGAGGATGGTCCACCAGGAGCGCTCGGGAGGGTCGAGGAGCTACCCCGCCTGGTCGAGGGGTGGCATGAGGCGCACCCACTCCTCGGTTGCCGGGTACAGCCGGGCCTCGCGCTCCACCTTACGGAGCTTCTTCTGATACTTCTGCTGATCGACTTCCGTGGCTGGCCGCTGCTCCCGCATGAGCGTCCACGCAGTAATGATCAGCTTACGCGCCGTGGCGACTGGTGCCCTGCTGTGTCCGCGGACCTCCTTGATCTGCTGGTCGTAGTCGAAGAACGGACCCTTGCCGGAGCGGACGATGGCCTTCACCGCCTCGACGGCGTACCTCCTCACCAGTGGAGGTCCGTGGCGGCTGATGTGGCCGTTGTGGTTCGTCTCGCCGGACTGGAACACCGTCGGATCGTAGCCGACGCAGCGGGTGACCTGCTTGTTTGTCGAAAAGCGTGGAACCCCGAATCCCTGGAAACGTTCGCCTGCCGTTACCGTTTGCACCGCGGGTTCGTCCCGCGTCAGCGCTCCGGATTCGCGGTGAGCCACGCGAGGACTTCTGCCGCATGGCGCTCGGGTGCATCCACGGGGAAGAAGGCATGCTCCACCACGCCCGCACGCAAGACCAGCGTGATACGGCGGTAGAACCGCCTGCCCTCGGCGTCAAAGGTGGGCAGGCCCATCGCCTCGGCGAGCGAGAGCTCCTCGTCGGAGAGCATCGCGAAGGGTAGGCGCAGCCGCCCCACGACCTCCCTCTGGTATGCGGCCGACTGGCTCGAGAGCCCGAAGACGCGACGCGCGCCCGCCTCGAGCAGGTCCTGGTGGTGGTCACGGAAGTTGCACGCCTCGGCGGTGCAGCCGCGCGCGCCCGGGATCTGCTCCCATCCCTTCGGCAGGTCGAAGACGGGGCTGCCGGTCAAGGGGTAGAGGTAGACGACCGTCCGCCCGCTCGCCCGATCGTTCAGATGCACCGCCTCTCCCGACGAGCTCTGCAGCACGAGGGGCGGCATGCGACGGCCTGCGAGCGGCCAGCGCCAGCCCTCCCCTTCCTCGCCGTCCCAAGCCAGCTCCAGCGACCAGGGCGAACCGGCGTCGGAGCGGCTGTCCGGCACCATGCCGATCGCCGCCTCGAGGCAGGCCCGCAAGGTTTCCCGGCGTTCGCCAAGTTGGTCGATGCGCGCGGAAAGGTCGTCGATCGCCCGGCGGTACGCGGCGAGGCTCTCCGGGCAGACGTCCGCCCGCGCGTTGCCGGCGAGCAGGCATTCCAGGAACGGTTTCGTATCCGCGGCGGTGAAGCCGAGGTCCATGAGGCCCTTGATCTCCCGGATGAGCGCGACGTCGAGGGGTTCGTACTCCCGGTAGTCGTTGCGGGATCTGCGTGGCGTGACGAGGCCGAGCTTCTCGTAGTAGCGCAGCGCACGGATCGTGACGCCCGCCCTGCGAGCCGCTTCCCCGACTTTCATTGCGCTCCCCCCGCTCCCTGCGCACCCCCACGCGAGCCCCGCCCCTCGCCGGAGCGGTCTTGCGCGGGCACCTTCGGAAAGAATTCCGTGTCGGCCGCAAATCCCTGCCAAGACTGCGGCAACGCGCAAGCCATCAGGTTGGCTGGGCGTCGACCCGCGCCGCGCGGCGTTCCACCGTGCGTAGCGGGGAGCGCAGGAAGTAGAGCACCAGGAGGAGGTTGACGGCGGCGCACCCGAGGAAGACGGCGCGCGCGCCCAGCGCCGCCGCCAAGAAGCCAGACGCGAAGATTGCGAACGGCATCCCGAGCTTGAAGATGGAGCCGGTGAGTCCGCTGATTCGGCCGATCATCTCAGGCGGCGTCGTCTCCTGGCGGAAGGTCCAGACCCCCACCGCGAGCACGGCCGTACTGGTTCCTTCGAGCAGCAGGGAGAGCACCGTCGCGGACGTGTCGTGGGCGAGGAACATAAGTAGGTAGGCGGCGGCGGAGCCAGCGATGGCGACGGCGAACAGGCGAGCGATGCCGAGCGCGGCGCGCAGCCTGGGCGCCGCCGCCGAGCCCAGGGCGGCACCGATGCTCATCGCCGTCAGTAGGAGGCCGAGTTCACCATTGCCGACGTGCAGCCCGTCCTTGGCGAAGTACAGTAACATCGCGGAGAACGAGCCCCCGGTGGAGTTCGTGAAGACGACGATCAGCGAGAGCGCGAAGAGGGGCCGGTTGCGCCGCAGCTCCGCCACCCCTGCCTTGAAGTCCTCGCCGAAGCTCCGCTGGGCCGGCGCGGGGTCGTCCCTGAAGTGCATGAGCCGCAGGAGAAGCAGTCCGAGGAGCGCCGTTGCGGTGATGACGGCGAGCCCCGCCTGCAGCGGCAGCCAGGTGAGCAGGAGGCCGGCCGCGGCCGGACCCGCGATCGCGACCACCTGCTCCAGGAAGGAGAGCACGGCGTTCACTTCGATCAGCCGCTCGCGGGCGAACACGACCTTCACGATGGACATGCGCGCGTTGTGAAAGGCGTAGGAGACGGTGGACAGGAGGAACGCGGAGGCCAGGATGGCGCCCATCGAGAAGACACCCGCGCGAAGGAGCGCGTAGATGCCGAGCAGGACGGCAGCCCGGAGCGCCGTCGCGGTCAGGATGAAGCGGCGCCTGGAGACCCGGTCCACCACCACGCCGATCAGCATCGCGAGAAACAGGTTCGGCAGGAACTCGACGCCCTGCAGCGCGCCGATCGCCACCGGCGACCGGTGCGATAGCGTGTTCACGAGCAGGGGGAAGTCGAGGGAGTACACCTGGTAGCCGAGCCCGACCACGAGGCTCGCGCCTGCGAGGCCGACGAAGTCCAAGCTCGTCCATAGCGTCCTCGATCCGGTCCCTCGCTGCGCACGCAGCATGTCCGTCTCCCCCTCCGGTGCGGCGGCACCAACCGAAGGGTAAGCCCGGACCCTAGGGTCCGGGTCAAGGGATATCGCTGCATCCTGTCCCCAAACTGGGTCAGTCGAGCGACGGAAATTCAGATCCCCGCTCTCGGCGGTACGGACGCGCGGTCACTTCCCAGCCGTCGTCGTGTTCCCGATCGGCAGCGAGACGATCTTCGACGGATTCGACCCCGTAATGACGACCGTCTGCGGCACCTTGCCGGCGATCCACTCCTGCGCCACCGGTACCTGCACCTTGAGATGCACCTCATCGCTCACCAAGGGAACGATGTGAACCATCGTCACGATATGGAGTGCGCCGTAATCCACGCGGCAGCTGCTCTGGTCCGAGCAGTCCATACAGCAGGCCCCTCGCGCGTCCAGCCCGCACGAGCGCCAAGCTCTATTTGCTGTGCATTTCGGTTGCCCCAGTCCCGCTCCTGAACTTGCCGCTCACCCGGCTCGTGCCATGGCGATTGGAATCGTGACTGACGCCAGGTTGCCGCCGGTGACCACGGTCTCCGGCACCTTGCCCGCGAGTCTCTCCGGCGCCACCGGCACCTGCACCTGAGGTGCATCTCGTTGGACACCAGCGGCACGATGACCTAAGCGGGACTACAAGACGGATCCGCAGGCAACCCCATTTCCATCCTCGAGTGTGGTACCTTGCTCTACCGTGTACCTTGTGCTACACAGTAGCTAAGGGGGCACTGAGGTGCAGTCTGGTATGGAATGGTCTGCCCAACTAAGGCGCGGAACGCTTGAACTGTGCGTGCTCGGAATGATCCGGCACGGCCAAGTGTACGGGTACGAACTCGCGTCACGCCTTGCGCGATGGGAAGCACTCGCTGTAAGCGAGGGGACATTGTATCCCCTGCTGCGCAGACTGAGCAACGAGGGATTGATCGAGGCCAGCTGGCAGCCGTCTCCCGCGGGGCCGGTACGCAAGTACTATCGACTCCGGCCAGAGGGTGAACAGTGGTTGGAGCGCATGGAAGCCGAATGGCACCGGCTGACGGACTCCGTCGCAGAGGTGCTAGGAGAGAGGAGTGAATGATAGTGGAGACGAAGGTGCGCATCTATCTTCAGCAGTTCGAGCGAGCACTCCGCGGCCTGCCGGAGTCCGAGCGTCAAGATGCACTTCGAGAAATCGGAAGCCACCTGGAGGACCAGCTCGCCGCGGGTACTGACGTCGACATCGCACTGGCAAGGCTCGGCCAGCCCGACACACTTGCAAAGTTCTATCTTGCGACATACCACCTGGAGCGCCTCAGCGGTTCGAGCCGAACGGCTGCTCCATCACTACCAAGCGTGCTCCCCGCCATGGCATTTTTCGCCTCTGCCAGCTTGGGTGGATTGTTTGTGATCCCTGTGCTTGCCCTCTTCCTCTTCGTGTTCTCCCTGATAGCCGTAGTGCTGCCCATAGCCGGCATAGCCCGAGCGTTCGGGGCACCGTGGGCTCTGATAACCGGACCGGGAGGACCTGTTCCGATTGGCTGGGCTATTCCGCTGACCATAGCCGTCGGTCTGGTGTCCGCAGCCATCGCATGGGGATGCTTATGGCTACTGCGCCTGTACATCACGTTGACCTCGAAAGTTTACCGCAAGTGGATTGCCACGGCCCGGCCGCCCACCGCGGTAGCCGATCAGGCTGCCCACACTTGAAGTGCAAACGCCCTGCTTGCCCGGCCCCCTCCAGGCAGAGTCACCGCCTGAGGGGCGACGCCAATCAACCATCACCGGGGAGCTTCGGGCCGATTCGCAAGGGCGTTCCTATTTGCTTCCCGTCTTGACCTCGGTGCCACTGCCCCCGCTCGTACCCCCGCCGATTGGTATGGTAATCGGCGTCAGGTTGCCACCCGTGACGACGGTCTGCGGCACCTTGCCCGCGATCCACTCCTGCGCCACCGGCACCTGCACCTTGAGGTGCACCTCGTCCGAGACGAGCGGCACGATGATCTGGACCATCGTGACAAGATGGAGCACGTCGAAAACCGTATGAGCAAGGCCCTGCGGCGGGGTGCTCCAAGACCCCACGAACGGCGGTGTGGTCAGGCACCGCGGAGACCGTTCGGCGACTCCGACCGTCAAGTCTCGATGCGGCCATACGCTGCCAATACGCGAAGGCCGTTGAGGGTGAGAATTCCCCGCCACTCTCTCTGCGCCCGTTCCCACTCCAAGGGGAAACGGCCCCACGACCATCTCGGTCTCCATGACCCGTCCCCCGCCTGCGTCTCGATGGTGACATCCAGGCTTTCCTCAACGAGCTCCCGCAGGAGCGGATAGTAATGCGAAGTAGGAGATGGAGCGAGCTGCTCCGGCCGCACTCCGTACTCCACGAAGTCCTCCCTGGTCCGGCTGACGCGGGCCTCCACGTGGCGATCCAGTTGAGAGTAGAGATCTGCGGACATGGCGGCGGGAAGTCGCTCAGCAAACCGCATGTAGCAGAGGAGATCGTGCATCTCAAGAATCTCCTCTTGGGCTGCAAGATGGCGAAAGGCCTGGTCGGTCAGCTGCTCGCGAACATTGTCCGGCAGGATACCGGGAAACTCCCACAGGTATCCAGCGAGCTCCACGCCTGGGTTCACAGAGTTCTCGCGCCAGTTCTCGTACTCCCACCAGGTGGCACGGGGATACTCGTCCACAATTGGCGGCACCGGATCCCAATGCAGTGATGCCTCGTCTAGGGTCGCATGGAGGTACTGCATTGCCTGAACAGCGATCACCGGCAGCACCCCAAGCTTCAACTGCGAGATGTACTGCAGTCCGATGCTCGTCGCGATCGCGGAGGACATCGGGAGGCGGAAGTCCGGCTCCATGGCGTTGCCGAAACCGCCGTCCGTATTCTGGAAGAGAGAGAGTTCTCGCAGCACCTCCTCGGCGCTGCCGCCCTCGAATTCGCGGCGGAACATTGCCGCATCCAGGGGTCGGGCGTTTTGAAGTATGTAGTCACGGGCAGCGGAGCAGCGCTGCGACGTCAGTTTCACCCAATAGCACCTCCCAGCGGTCTGCCTGAGGCAGCACTCGCAAAGAGAACCTAACCAAACTCGCCAAGGTCGGTCTTGAACAAATCGGACATGGCGAGAGTGCATGTCTCGCGCCGTAGCAGGCTTCGCGGCGTAGTGCCGGTCAGCGCCTGTACCTCTCGCGCCATGTGTGCCTGGTCCGAGTAACCCGACGCGTAGGCGAGAGCCGCGAGGCCCTCGTCCCACCACTTGTGGCGCCTCGCAAGGAGCAGCAGCCGCTGCAGGCGCAGTATGCGATGCAACGTCTTCGGCCCATATCCGAGGCGCTCGCGACAGCGACGCAGGAGCTGTCGTTGGCTTAGGCCGACGCTGCGACTCAGCGCCTCAAGGCGCGCTGACCGCGCACGCGCGAGGTGCGAGGCCACAGCGTTCACCACCTTGTCCTCAGGTCGCACCACGCTCAGGCGGCCAATCAAGAACTCTTGCAGCAGATGGAGGCGCACCGAGGGGGAACGAGTCTCGAGGACCCGTTGCGTAAGAGTCGCTCCAGGGCTGCCGACCAGGTCTTCCAAGAGCACGTCACGATCGACCAGCTCATGTGCGGCCACGTTCAACCAGGAAGGCGCCTCACCAGGGCGGAAACGAGCGCCGACCACCACCGCGCCAGCAGGCGTGGTGGCGATGAAAGACGACGTATCGGGACCGGCGACGATAGCCGGCCTGTCCCCAACGACGACGATATCAACGCACGCGTCAGGCAGGACCGTATGGCGAACCTCGTCAGCTCCAGCGACCCTGGACCATACGCAGACGAGGTGAGAAGACAATACAGGCGCGGCACGAAACTCCTTATAACGTCCCGACGCTTCGAGCAAAGGCAATCACCCTACGATCTATCGAAGGCGTTTGCTTATCTGAGGGCTTTACTTCGCCGGCTGAGTGTGTGGTCTCCTGCGGATTCGCCGCGTAAACCTCCCCTTGGTCAGGCAGTCGCTCCGCTACTTGGTCCCTGTCTTAACCACGGTCCCACCCGCGCCGCCGCTGCTCGAACCGCCAATCGGAATCGTGATCGGCGTCAGGTTGCCCCCTGTCACGACCGTCTGCGGCACCTTGCCCGCGATCCACTCCTGCGCCACAGGCACCTGCACTTTGAGATGCACCTCGTCGCTTACCAAGGGAACTACAATTTGCACCATGGTGTCGGTATCGAGATACACCGTAAGCATCGTCTGGTTGTAACCCGCCTGCTGAAAAGACTCGTGAAAGTTGATCGTCAGAGCGCCGTAGGGGATGAGCGTCACCGGGATCATCGGGCCGTAGGACGAGAAGAGCTTCGACCCAAGTGCCTGACCGAGCGGTATCGTGATCGGGTCACGTGGCATGTGATGCAGCGCAGACTGGATAGCCACAGCCGCCTTGCCCACCTCGTCGTTGATCTTGGGGATGTCCGGCTGGACGAAGGCGATACCACCCTGCACATGAACCTGAAAGAGGTTTGCGTTATCCTGGCCGAGATCCCGCTCCAAGGCGGTCGACAGCACCCGCACGGCAAGTTGCTGGGCCTCGATCCTCGACAGGTCCAAGACGGTCTGATCAAGGTTGAGTTCGAGCAGCACGACGCTCCCCACCGCAAGCAGGACGAGTGCGCCGACCAGCCACGAGCCGAAGTGGATCGGCGGGACTACATAGCGGCGCAGCAGCCGGTCGATCTGGCGTCGGACGTCCCCGAGGCGCGGCATATGCTCCACCTTCCCCTGGAGCCTATGCCGGAGGCTTTGTACGCCTTTCCGCGGCTGGGGGCGGGGCAGTTCGGGACAGGCGTCAGAAGATTGCTTGGCGGCGCAGGTCCCGGCACAGGCGGGGTAGAAACCAATGCCATCGTATACAGGTTTCCGCCTGAGCGGGAGGTGATCGGCGTGATGCCTAGCAGCAGCTTCCTGCCGGGCCGCGGCAGCGACCTCAGAGAGCTGAACCAGGCCCTGAGTGACCTGCTCGGCGTACCGGTCCAGACGCGCGAGTTGCGCCGGGGCATCGCCGCGATCGCCGAAGCCTCGAGCCTGGCAGAAGCACCTGAGGAGCCCGAGGTGGGCGTGCACATCGCCGTTCGCGGCCAATTCACGGGCCGCCTTCTGCTGCTGATGCGTCCTGGCGACGCCCGCCGCATCGGCCGCCTGCTCGGCGAAGGTGACGCGCCATCCGAGGAGGTCCTGGACGCCTGCCGCGAGGTGGGCATGATCATCGCAGGCCACTACCTCTCGGCGGTCGAGAAGTTCGCGGGCGAAATGGGCATGCCGACGCCGCCGGCGTCTGGCGTCGACATGATGGCCGCGATCGTCGAGTCCGTGGTCGCCAATGCCGGCGAAGGCGCCGTCGCCAGTCTGTTCGCGATCGAGCTCGAGGACCCCGCCGGTCCCATGCAGCTCACGCTGCTCGTGTTGCGGGATTCGCCAGCACGCTACTGAGACGCCGCCAGATCACGTGGGGCGAGGGCATCGCTGCCCTCGCCCCACCTCTTTGTCAGCTGCGATAGCGCTCGATCAGGCGGCCTAGCCGGAGATGCTCCTCTTCAAGCTGCGGCACCCAGCTCTTCAGCATTTCCTCCCCGGCGGGCGTCAGCTCATAAACCCTCCGGCCGCCGCCGTCCCCCGCCTCCCAGCGGGAAAGCACGGCGCCCTGCTCCTCTAGCTCCCCAAGGGCCCGGTAGATGCTCGAGACGTCGGGTACCGCTCCCACCCGCGGCAGCGCATCGCTCAACTGGCCAAGCAAGGCGTAGCCGTGCTGCGGCCCTTTGCGCAGAAGAATGAGCAGCGTCGGCAGCAGATGCTGATGTCCACGGCGCCCGTGTCCAAACGGGCCACCTCGCGGTCCTCCCCTGTCGCGCCCCATGCCCTGCGGCCCCGCCCAGCGGCGAAATCCCGCGCCCTGAGCCATGTCCTGGCACTCGCAGCGCCGGTCCGAACCATAACCACGCATCCAGATCGCCTCCGCCCCAAATATATGCGTAATGCACATACTTGTCGAGTGCTATTTATTGCGTTTTGCCTACTTCTCGATGCGGAGGAAGCGGTGCTTGCCAACCCGCAGAGTCTGACCCGCATGCTGGCGGAGATCTTCGTTCCAGCCGAGGCGGGTCTCGCCAACGCGCACCGCACCCTGATCCGCCAGGCGTCTCGCCTCTGTGGTCGACGCGACAAGGCCCGCCCGCACCAGCACCGCAGCCAGATCCGCGCGCTCGGCGTCACTCAGGCGGACGGCAGGAGCATCCACTGGCACCTCGCGACGCGAGAAGGTTGCGGCGAATCGTTCGCGAGCCGCGGTGGCGGCCGCCAGTCCGTGGTACAGAGCGGTGGTGCCCTCCGCCATCTCCGCCTTGAGGTCCCGCGGGTTCACCCCTCCGGACTCGAGCCCCTGGAGACGCTTGGCCGCCTCGCCTGGCGCCATATCGGCAGCCAGCACCAGGTATTCGCCGATCAGATGATCTGGGATCGACATCAGCTTTCCGAACATCTCGTCTGGACTCTCGTTGATCGCGACATAATTACCAAGCGACTTGGACATTTTCTGGCTGCCGTCGAGGCCCGTGAGGATCGGCATCAGCACCAGCACCTGCGGCTCCATGCCGTGTTCCCGCTGGAGCTGGCGACCCATCAGCAGATTGAACTTCTGCTCGGTCGCGCCGAGCTCCACGTCTGCCTTGAGGGCCACGGAGTCGTAGCCCTGCATCAGTGGATAGATGAGCTCGTGCAGGTAGATCGGCTGATTGTCCCTGAAACGCTTCAGGAAGTCCTCGCGTTCTAGCATGCGGGCGACCGTCGAGCGGCTGGCAAGCTCGAGGGCACCGGTAAAGCCGAGGGGCCGCAGCCATTCCGAGTTGCGCCGCACCTCGACCTGCGAAAGGTCCAGGACGGCGCCGACCTGCTCGAGAAAGGCCGCCGCCGCAGCCTCGACAGCCTCCTCGTCGAGCGCCGGACGCGTGTCGGATCTGCCGCTCGGATCCCCAACCCGGCCCGTCTCGTCGCCAATCAGGAAGACGGCCCGGTGGCCGAGGCGCTGAAACGCGGCGAGCCGCCTGAGCACGACCGCGTGACCAAGCGTGATCACCGGAGCGGTCGGGTCGACGCCAAGCTTCGCGACAAGGGGCTTGCCGCGCGCGAGCTTGCGTCTAAGTTCCTCGGTCTCGATGACTTCGGCCGCACCCTGCGTCAGAATTGCGATCTGCTCTTCGACAGACTTTATCGAGTCCACCTCCGACTTGAACAGTGATTATAGCACGGGTGGCCGCCGTTGGCGCCTTCCCGACCGCGCGCAGTACAAGGTATACTCACGGGGAACCGCCCCGGCCAAAGGGGGTACACGATGTCCCGCCAGCATGGTCCTACACATCCCAAGCGCCGCGTGATCTGGTGGCGCCTCGTGCTGGTAGCCTTGGCAAGCTTCGTGGTCCTGGTCGTCCTCGCGGGTGCCGGGCTCTTGTTCTACGAAGCGCGCAGCCTGCCGAGCGTCGCGAACTTTACGTCGCAGCCGGCAACGTCATCGCGCATCTATGACCGCAACGGTCACTACGTGACTTCGATCGGCCTGCACAACTCGATTCCGGTGACGCTGGGCCAGGTACCCCACAACCTTGTCCGTGCCCTGCTCGACACCGAGGACCGCACCTTCTACACCAACTGGGGCATCTCGTTCCGCGGCATCGCCCGCTCGGTCCTTGCCGACGTACTCCATCACAGCTTCGTCGAAGGTGCGTCGACCATCACGCAGCAGGTAGCGCGCGACCGCTACCTCACCGACACCAAGTCGGTCAGCCGCAAGATCCGCGAGGCCCTCCTGTCGGTCGAACTCACGCGCGACTACACGAAGAACGAGATCCTGAACGTCTACCTGAACGAGGTCTACCTGGGCAACGGCGCCTATGGCTTCGGACAGGCGGCACGCGTATACTTCGGCCTTCCGCTCAAGAAGCTGGACCTGGCCCAGTCGGCGATGCTCGCCGGCCTGCCGCAGGCCCCCTCCTACTACGACCCCTACTACAACCTGAAGGCCGCCAAGGCGCGCCAGCAGGTCGTGCTGCAGAACATGGTGACGGAGGGCGACATCACCCAGAAGCAGGCGGCCGCCGCCTACAAGGAACCGCTGCACCTTCAATCCAACCTGGCCAGTCAGACCTACCCCTACCCGTGGTTCGTCGAAGCGGTCATCAATAGCCTGCAGGGGCGCATCCCCCTGCAGAAGATCCTGAACGGCGGCCTCAACATCTACACGACCCTCGATCCGCGCATCCAGACGATCGCACAGAATTCCGTCACGTCCGTCATGCAGAAGTCGTTCCCCTCAAGCGCCCAAACGCCGGAGCCCGAGGCGGCGGCCGTCGTGATGGATCCTGCCAACGGCGATGTCCTGGCGATCGTCGGCGGGCGTACCCATCCGGTTGCGTTCGCCCTCGACCGCGCGTTCGCCGACCGCCAGACCGGCTCGTCGATCAAGCCGCTTTCCGAGTATCCCGCGGCTCTGGAGCAGGGTATGACCGAGGCCACCGTGATCGATGACGGTCCCTGGATGAAGGTCGGCGGCAAGTGGTGGCCCAACAACGACAACTTCGTGTACAACGGCCGCATCACGATGCGGCACTCGCTCGCGATCTCCGACAACAACAACTCCGTGCACCTGCTTGACATGGTCGGCATCGGAGCCGGCTTCGACATGGCCACCCAGCGCTTCGGGCTGCCTCTGGTGCGCAGCGGCGCCTCCAACGACTACAACCTCGCCATGGGCATCGGCGGTCTCACGAAGGGCGTGACGCCGATGCAAATGGCGGACGCCTACGCCACCTACGCCAACGAGGGCCTGCGGCCGACGCCGATCCTGGTGCGCAAGGTGGTCGCCCCGAGCGGTCAGATCCTCTATCAGCAGAAGCCACACCTCATGTACGAGCTCTCGCCGCAGATCAGCTACATCATGATCAACATGATGGAAGCGGTGTTCTCCGAGCCCGGCGCCACCGCGTACGGCACCTCGATCGGGCGTCCTGCCGCAGGCAAGACAGGCACCTCGAACCAGGGCCGCGACGGCTGGTTCCTCGGCTTCACCCCGCAGCTCGTCACGGCGGTCTGGGAGGGCTACGACAACGAGCAGCCCCAGCCGAACACGTTCGGTGCCACGTATGCCCTGCCGATCTGGCAGCAGATCATGTCCCAGGCGTCGGCCGGCCTGCCCGTCGAGAACTTCTCGCGTCCGCCCGGCATCGTCAGCGTCAAGGTGGATATGAAGAGCGGGCTCCTGCCGTCCCCGCTGACGCCGTCGCAGTACATCCGCTCGTATCTGTTCATCCAGGGCACGCAGCCGACGCAGATCTCGACCGTCTGGACCCAGGCCTCGGTGGACGCCCTGCATCCCAAGAAGCTCTGGTCGCCCGCTTGCCTGCCGGATCCCGCGATCTCGAAGGTCTTCCTCACCGTACCGACCGACATCAAGATCGGCCCCGGCATTCCGCTGCCAACCGACAGCAACCTCTGGGTGCCAACCGCCTACTGCAGCGGCTCCGCCGCGAACGGTGGCGGCACCGGCCCGGGCGGTGGCGGCACCGGGAGTGGCAGTGGTGGCACCGGGAGTGGCGGCGGCAGCCCCGGCCAGGAGGCGCTCAGCGTCACTATCCAGCAGAACCAGATGAGCCCGACGCAGCTCTCTGCCACGGTCGGTACGCCCGTCACGCTGACGGTGCAGAATCTCGACACGGCGCCGCACGAGTTCCAGTTGCAGACCTTTATGACGAGTGCGGAGGTCGTACCGCCGCAGGGTAGCATCTCCATCAGCTTCACGCCGACACAGCCCGGCAACTTCACCTACACCTTGCAAGACCAGCCCACTGCCGTAGGAACCCTGCAGGTCTCGGCTGCCAGCAGCCCGACAGGTCCGACGCAACCGACTGGGCCGACGCAACCGACTGGGCCGACGCAGCCGACCGGACCAACCGGACCGACCGGTCCCAGCGGACCGACAACGCCCTGAATCGAGTAGGAGGCGGGGTTGCCCCGCCTCCTCTAGTGGGTAGGGAGCGGCCTCGGAGCGTTAGCCATAGCAGCTATCCCCGTTTGCGGCGTCTTTCGGCGCCGTGTCCTAGCTGAACCGGCATGGCTGTCCTTGTGCCGCTCTCCCCCGCAGAACCCGGCGTGCGGATCTCCCGCACCGGGCTCCAGGGCGGTGGGCACCCCCAGCAGTCTGACGCCGCTGCCCCCGGGTTTCGGGATTTCGACCCGTCGCACCGGCGCCGGTCTGTAGGTCCCCGCCAGGAGCTTCTCGCGGATGCCGTCCCAGTGCTCGGTCAGGTATTGATCGAGCTCGCTGACCTACATCCCGTCCACTCCGGCTGCACCTCTGTTCGCCTTGACTCGCGCAAGCGCGAGCCGCAGGTTCTCCGGATCGAGGACCTGCTCCAGCAATCCCTCGGTCGCGCCGGGCTTCTCCTCGTTCGGCGCCATAGCAAGGCTCTGCCCGTCCTGGGTCCCCAGCGGCTTCACCGCATCCTCCCACAGGCCGGCCGTTTCCGGCTTCTGCACTCTCTGCCTTGCCATTGGTCGTTTCGTGAGCCTCCCTCGCTTCCACGTTCGGGCCTTCCCGGCTTCGCTAGCTCTGCCGGTACTGTGCCCTCGGCTGACTTCTCCCAGGTCGACCCCAGCCTCTCGACCGAAGTTGCCAGGTTACCTGGCGTCCCCGGGAGATCTCCCCGGATAAGAGCGCTGACCTTCACCCCATGTACCCGCCGCATTTACTGCCTGAACCCTTGGTTGCATCGGGCTTTGACTTGGCTTGCAGTCTCGCCCGATCCAGTCCGTTTGGCAAGAGGAACGGGTACCAGTCCGGCCACACAAAGGGGAACCAGAGGAACCACCTGGGATCCGGGTTCGGGGCTTGGGGGTTGGGCTCGGGTTCGGGGCTTGGGGCTGCTATCAGCCCGCCCTCCGGGGG
>JAJYSZ010000052.1 GCA_021793315.1 Bacillota bacterium
ATCGAGCTCATCAACTCGATCGCCATGGAAGAGGGCCTGCGCTTCGCTATCCGCGAAGGCGGCCGCACGGTCGCCGCCGGTGTCGTCACCTCGATCAGCCAGTAAGGAAGCGTTGCGCGGTGCAACCCGATCCCTTACAATGATCCATGCCTAGGGCCGTAGCTCCAATCGGTAGAGCAGCGGACTCCAAATCCGCGTGTTGGGGGTTCGAGTCCCTCCGGCCCTGCCAGTTTGTCTCGCGCGGGCACCCACTGGTGCCCGCGCCTGCGTTGACGCGTGCATTGGCACATGATAGACTGACTGAGCGGTTTTTGGGGGGTGACGTGCGTGCGCAACATCGTAACCCTGGCCTGCATCGACTGCCATGAGCGCAGTTACTCGACCATGAAGAACAAGAAGAACGATCCCAACCGCATCGAGTTCAAGAAGTTTTGCCCCCGGTGTGGCCACCACACGCTGCACCGCGAGACGCGCTAGCGTTTCCATACGTTTTTGAGATCTCACCGGCTGGCAAGGGAGCGTTGCGAGCGTGGAGAAGGCGTCGATCGCTGAGCGTTCCTCGCAGTACTATCGCGAGGTGCGTGCCGAGACCCGCAAGGTCGTTTGGCCGGACCTGCGGCGCACGGGTCTTTACACCCTCTCGGTGCTGATCATGGTCGGCATCCTGACGCTCCTCGTGTACCTTGCGGACATCCTGTTCGGAGCGTTGCTCAGCCATGTCTGAGACCAGCGCCGCGAGCGCCGCCGAGCGCAACTGGTACGTCATCCACACCTACTCGGGCTACGAGAACAAGGTTAAGACGAACCTCGAGCGCCGTGTGGAGTCCTACCGCATGCAGGAGCAGATCTTCGAGATCCTCGTCCCAATGGAAGAGGAGCTCGAGATCAAGGATGGCAAGCGGAAGCTGCAGAAGCGCAAGGTGTTCCCGGGCTATGTCCTCGTGAACATGATCATGACGGACAACTCGTGGTACGTCGTGCGCAACACCCCGGGCGTCACCGGCTTCGTCGGCTCGGGCCAGAAGCCCATTCCGCTGACGGTTGCCGAGGTAGACGCGATCATGCGGCAGATGGGCCTCGTCGAGCGGCCCCGCATCCGGGTCGCGATCGGCGACGCGGTCAAGGTAAAGGACGGGCCGTTCAGCGGCTTCGTCGGGGTGGTCGAGGAGGTCGCGCCCGAACGCGGCAAGGTCAAGGTGCTCGTCTCGATGTTCGGACGGGAGACGCCGGTCGAACTCGATTTCCACCAGGTCGAGGAGATGTAGGGAGGTTCCATCGTGGCGCGCAAGGTCATGGCCCAGGTAAAGCTGCAGATTCCCGCGGGCAAGGCGACGCCGGCCCCTCCGGTCGGTACGGCGCTCGGTCCGCATGGTATCAACATCATGGCGTTCTGCAAGGATTACAACGAGCGCACGGCCGCCCAGGCCGGGCTCATCATCCCCGTGCAGATCACGATTTTCGAGGACCGCTCGTTCACCTTCGTGCTGAAGAGCCCGCCCGCGTCGGTGCTCCTCAAGAAGGCCGCAGGTCTCGAGACGGCGTCGGCCAAGCCGAACACGGAAATCGTCGCGAAGGTCCCGCGCGACAAGGTGCGCGAGATCGCCGAGCTCAAGATGCAGGACCTCAACGCGAGCGACGTCGAGGCGGCCATGCGCATGGTCGAGGGCACCGCCCGGAGCATGGGCATCCAGATCGTCTGAACCGAAACAGCGTGGGAGGCCAAAGGGCCGTCTGCACCACGGGAGGTAGATTGGATTGGGCAAGAGACTAGCGGATGCGCAGAAGCAGATCGAGAGCCAGCGGCTCTATGAGCTGCAGGAGGCCATCGGGATCCTGAAGTCCGTGAAGTCGGCCAAGTTCGACGAGACGGTGGAGGTCGCGGTGCGGCTGGGTGTCGACCCGAAGCACGCCGACCAGATGGTGCGTGGCGCCGTGGCGCTGCCGCACGGCACGGGCAAGGTTCTGAGGGTCCTGGCGTTCGCCAAGGGCGACAAGGCCCGGGAAGCGCAGGACGCAGGCGCGGACTTCGTCGGTGCGGAGGACATGATCGAGAAGATCCAGGGCGGGTGGCTCGACTTCGACGTCTCGGTCGCCACCCCGGACATGATGCCGCTGGTCGGTCGCATCGGCCGCATCCTCGGCCCGCGTGGCCTGATGCCGAACCCGAAGACCGGCACGGTGTCCCCCGAGATCGGCACCGCCGTGCGCGAGATCAAGGCCGGAAAGATCGAGTACCGCGTCGAGAAGGCAGGCATCGTGCATGCCCCGATCGGCCGGCTCTCCTTCCAGACCGAGCAGCTCGCCGAGAACTTCCACGCGCTCCTCGACGCCCTGATCAAGGCCAAGCCGGCCGCAGCCAAGGGGACCTACCTCAAGACGATCAGCATCAGCTCCACGATGGGCCCCGGCATCAAGCTGAACCCGGCCCATGCACTCGCGGTGTCCCAGGCCGCGGCGGATTGACGTCGCTCCGGATCATCGCCATACTATAGTCTGTTCGCCGTAGACCGCAGGTGGCATTGTCGTAACAGCCCTTTCGGGCGACCTGCCGAGGCAGATGCACGTAAGTTCTGAGCGTGCCTATGCGGTCTTCGCGCGTGCGAAGACCGTTTTTCTTTGCAAGGGGGTGAATGCAAGTGACCACACAGGCCAAGATCGACGCCGTCGCGGAGATCGCCGAGAGCCTCCGGGGCGCGCAGAGCGTCGTCCTGGCGGAGTTCAAGGGTCTCACGGTGGCCCAGTCCCAGCGCTTGCGCGGTGAGCTGCGCAAGCAGGGCGTGACCTTCCACGTCGTCAAGAACACTCTTCTGGGCAAGGCGGCCGAGCAGGTGGGCATCAAGGGGCTCGCGCCCTACTTGACGGGTCCGACCGCGCTCGCCGTGTCGCGCGAGGACCTGGTCGCGCCGGCGAAGGTGCTTTCCGGCTTCCAGCGCACGAACAAGGAACTGACGATCAAGGGCGGCGTCCTTGAAGGACTCGTGATCGACGCAGCCCAGGTCCGCGACCTCGCGGATCTGCCGCCACGCGACATCCTGCTTGCCATGGTGGCAGGCGGCATGCAGGCTCCGCTCTACGCCATTGCGTCCGTACTCTCCGCTCCGCTGCGCAACCTGGCCTACGGCCTGGACGCGCTCGCGCGCGAGCGCGCCAGCTGATTGAGAGTGGCTCGGAATCTAAGGAGGTAACATTGTGAGCAAGGTTGCAGATGTCCTGGAGCAGATCAAGGGTATGACGGTTCTCGAGCTCAACGAGCTCGTCAAGGCGTTCGAGGAGGAGTTCGGCGTGTCCGCGGCAGCCCCCATGGCGGCTGCGGCGGCTCCGGCGGCTGCGGTTGCGGCTCCGGTCGAGGAGGAGCAGACCGAGTTCGACGTCATCCTCAACGCCCCGGGCGGCAACAAGATCCCCGTGATCAAGGTCGTGCGCGAGATCACCGGCCTCGGCCTCAAGGAGGCCAAGGACCTCGTGGACAGCTCACCGAAGGCTGTGAAGGAGAAGATCTCCAAGGCCGACGCCGAGGCGATCAAGGCCAAGCTCACCGAGGCGGGCGCCGAGGTCACGATCAAGTAGTTCGAAGGCATGCAGAGGGCGGGCGGCAGGTAGCACTGTCGCTCGCCCTCACTGTTTGGATCGACGGATAGCTGGGGGCCGAAGCGCGGAAGGCAATGACAACGTGACGCTAGACCGCTGTAACGGTGTAGCGTTGTGGTTAAGGGAGTGACGGAAAATGAGCGGGGACACGGAGCGTTTTACGGTATACCTTGAACGGACCTGCATCAAGCGTTGCGTGTCAAGTGCTAGCACAACCGCCGATCCATGTCCTACATCGTCAACGAGGCTGTCCGCCTGATCCTTCAGGAGGACGAGATGGATCTGTCCGCTTTTTCGGAGCGTGCACATGAACCTGTGCTGTCGTACGAGGCGCTGCTCGCCGACCTGAAAGAGCATGGAAAACTCTATAGGCTCGGTCAAGAAGTCTATCCACGCGCTATCCGAGGATCCCCGACCGTCCGGCTGTGAGAAGCTGTCCGGACTAGAGCGCCATCGGCTACGGCAAGGGAAGTGCCGTATCTTGTACGAGATCCATGATGCCGAGCGCGCCGTGACCGTCGTGAAGGTGGGCCATCGACGCGACGTCTATCAGCACGGCTTGTGAGCCGTATTCGACGTGGAACCTTTCCCTAGCCGAGCGAGACGTCATCCACAACGCCCCGGGCGGCAACAAGATGCCCGTGATCAAAGGTCGTGCGCGAGATGACCGGCATCGGCCTCAAGGAGGGCAAGGACCTCGTGGACGGCGCGCCGAAGCCGGTCAAGGTCTCCAAGACCGACGCCGAGGTCACGATCAAGTAGTTCGAAGGTGCACAGAGGGCGGGCGGCAGGGTGACCTGCCGCCCGCTGCCTTCGCTTGACATGCCGCCGTTGCGTGCTATTGGTCGGCTTGCACGGTGAGCAGGACCTCGTCTCCGTCGAGGAGGTTCAGGCGCGCACGTAGGGAGCAGTCGGCCACGATCTCGAGGAGATCGTCCGTGACCTCGAGCTGGCTCAGGCTGCGTGTGACCCAGACGGCCTGGCCGGCGAGCTGTGCCGGGTAGAAGTAGAACGGTTGATGTCTTGCGCCGAGCGAGGGCAGCACGACAGGCTGCGCGCCGACCGGCACTTCGAACGGGTGGTCGAGCTGCAGGTTGAGTGTTCCGGGATAGACCCCGGACAGGCCGAGCGCCGTCGCAAGAGCGTCGGCCGACGCCCCGATGTTGGTCTGGGCCTTGCCGAGCCCGGTCGTGCCCCCTGAGACGCGTGGCCATGGTCTGGCTCCTTCGTTGCCTTCGGTTCGGGACGATGTGGTGGCGGATGCGTGGTTCGCGTTCGGCGGGTAGGAACCTCCCTTGAACGCGGACGATTTGCCAGGAATCTGCAATGCACGCGCGAAGCTTCCCAAGGTGGTGGCGGGAAAGGGACGAGAGCATGGCGCGAGCCGACAGCGCCCAGAATGCGGCGGACCTCAGGGACATCGTAAGCAGGGCCATGACGGCGCTCGACGTGGCGGGTGCGGGGGTTGCCGTCGTTCATCACGACGAGGCTGTCCTCTGCGACGGTTTCGGCGTGCGCGACCTCGAAAGCGGCGGCGCGGTCGACGACGAGACGCTGTTCGCCATCGGTTCCGCCACGAAGGCCTTCACGACGATGTCCATCGCGATGCTGGCGGAGGAGGGGAAGCTCGACTGGGACATCCCGGTGCGCAGCTATATGCCAGACTTCGCCCTCCACGACGCGGTCGCAGGCGCGGAGGCGACGCCCAAGGACCTGGCCTGCCATCGCGTGGGCCTGCCGAGGCATGAACTCTCCTGGTACAAGGCGGATCTCTCACGCGCGGAGCTGGTGGGGCACCTGCGCCACCTCGAACCCAGCCGCCCGTTCCGGACGACCTTCCAGTACCAGAACATGATGTTCACGACGCTCGGCTACCTGGTCGAGCGGCTTTCGGGGAAGACGTGGGAAGAGTTCGCCGCGGAGCGCATCCTTGTGCCGCTGGGCATGGAGCGCAGCAACTTCTCGGTGCACCGCTCCCAGATGGACGCCAATCACGCCCGGCCGTACGCCCGCAGGGACGGCGTGAACATGGAGGTACCGTTCGCGGACATCGACGCGCTGGGCCCTGCCGGCGCGGTGAACTCCTGCGCCAAGGACATGGCGGGGTGGCTGCGCCTGCACCTGAGTGACGGAGAGATTGACGGGGCACGCCTCGTGAGCGCGGCGAGCCTCAATCTGATGCACAGCCCGCAGATGGTCATCCCCCAGGCCGTACGCGACGAGCGACGGCACGCGCCGGCCTACGGCCTCGGCTGGTTCACCGAGGTCTACATGGGCAAGGAAGTCGTCCACCACGGCGGCAACATCGACGGCTTCAGCGCGATGGTCATGCTGGTGCCCGAGGAGGGGCTCGGCGTCGCCGTGCTCTGCAACCAGGAGGTCAGTGCGCTGCCCGCCGCGGTCGCCTACGGGGTGGTCGACCGCATGTTGGGTCTGCCGGAGCGCGACTGGCCCTTCTATCTGCAGGGCGAGATGGAGAAGCTGCTCGCGGTGGCGCACCAGGGCGGGGACTACAGCCAGGAACAGGTCAAGGGCACGACGCCGAGTCTGGCCCTCCAGGCGTACGCGGGCACCTACGAGCATCCCGCCTATGGAGTCTTGCGCATCGTTCCCGGCGCGCAGGGACTAGCTCTGGCCTATCATCCATGGCCGGAGCCCCTGCCGCTCGAGCACTTCCACTACGACGTCTTCCTGGTGCACGCCGAGCTCGAGACCATCCCGACGAGTTGGCGGATTCCTTTCCGCCTCGGCCTCGACGGCCGCGTGGAATCCCTCGAGGTCCAATTCGAGCTGACGACTCCGCCGATCGTCTTCCGACGTCGCCCCGAAGCGCACGCCCACTCGCGTCAGGAACTGAGCCGCTATGCCGGGTTCTACCTCATCGCCGGTGTCCAGAAGATGCGGATCGAGCTGAAGGGCGACGCCGCGCTTGCCCTGACGCTCGAGGGCCAGCCGCCATACGAACTCGTGCCAGAGGGTCAGGGCCGCTTCGGCCTCGAGGGCCTACAGGGCTTCCACGTGCAGTTCGATCTCGCATCGGACGGCACGTGCCGCGGCGGCCAGGTGATCCAGCCGAACGGCGTGTTCCCGTTCATGCCTGCGGTCTGACCCTGGACCTGCGTCGCGGCGTTCAGCTCGTGATCGCCTCCGCCTCGATCTCGACGAGCAGGCGCGGGTCGATGAGCGCCGCCACCTGCACCATCGTGACCGCGGGCATCACCTCGGCGAAGACTTCGCCGTGGGCCCGGCCGATCTCGCCCCAGAGAGCGATGTCGGTCGTGAAGATGCGGGTACGCACGACGTCGCGCATCTGAGCGCCTGCCTGCCTGAGAGCCCTTTCGATGATCTCCAGGATGAGGCGCGTCTGGCGATAGGCGTCGCCAGTGAAGGCGGGTTCACCGTCCACGATCGCCGTCGTGCCCGCCACGAGTACGCGGTCCCTGACCCGGATCGCGCGGCTGTACCCGACCTCGTGCTCCCAGGGTGCCCGCTGCTGATGCGCAGGCGCTGCTCTGACACGTGCGCACACCTCCAAGATTTCCTCCGGGCCGCAAAGTGCACGGCGCGTCAGGTCCGGAGGCGCCCAAGACGCTTCTTCAGTCCGTCGAGGCGCTGCCTGGCATACGCCTGTTCCAGAGTCCAGCTGTTTGCCACCTCCCAGGCGTCGCCGGCGACGTGCAGGCGGTCCGGCGGGAGGTCCGTGATCTGAACGCCCGCCGCAGGCGGCAGGTCCGAGAAGTCCAGGAGAGACACGTCGACTCTCGCCTCGTCCCAGTCGACGAGGCCAACTCCCCCCTCATCGACGCGCAGGTTGCCCGCGTGGGGGTCGCCGTGCACGACTGACGCCGGCAGACCTGCGAGCGGCGCCCACGCCGATCGCAGCAGGAGCACCACGTCCTCGGGCATGGTGGAGAGGTCGACGTCCCCGCCACGCGCGCGGCCGAGCAGGTCGACACTGGCCGCAAAGCCTGGACGCCGCGGCCACCCCCGCGTCGCTGCGTGCGGATCGCGCAGCGCGGCAGCGCGGCAGCGCGGCAGCCGCCTGCCGCCAGTCCGCCGGCGTTTTGGGTTCCGATCCGTCCAACCAGTCGAGCACGACTAGTCCGTCCACCCAGTAGCGGCCGTCTTTGGTCGCGAGCGGCCGCGGCACCCGGAGTCCGCAGGCCTTGAGGTGGCGGAGGAGGTCGAGTTCCCAGGCCAGGTCTTCGACCGTTCGGCGCGCCTGGCGGGCCACGTAGCGACAGCCGCCGATCCGCACCGCCCAGACTGCGCTGCGGGTACCCCCGGGGAACCGCCACTCGACGATGGCGGTGCCGCTCCAGTGCGCCAAGCGTGCTGCCAAGCCCTTGACTTCGCTCACGTCTCACCTCCCGGGCCGCTATCGTGCTCCGCTTCGAGCATACCGCCTTGCCGAGGGAGTGACAGGTTTCCAGATTTGTTTCCTGGGCGCAACGCAACGCCCCCGTTAAGCGTGTTAGGTGGCGAACCGCTCGCAAGGGTCGGGGGTGACCGTATGGAACCCGCCGTGGCAGACGAGTTCGAGCGTTTCTACCTGCGCAACGAAGGCAGGGTTGGCCGGTTCGTCCTGGGCATGCTTGGCGACGCGGCTCTTGCGGTTGATGCCGCGCAGGAGACCTGGCTTCGCTACCTTCGCTACGTGGATCGCGCGGAGCCGCGCTTCGATGCCGTGCTGCTGGTCGCCGTGGCCCGCAACGTGGTGCGCACGATGTGGCGGCGCACGCGACCGGAATTTCCCGCGGACCTCACGCGTCAAGCCGATGTCGGATCCTTCGAGGAGTCCGTACTCATGACCGATCTCATAACGCGGCTCCCCTATCGGGAGCGCGAGGTCATCGTGCTGCATTACGCCCTGGACCTTTCGCTCGAGGAGATCTGTCGCCAGACCAAGGAGCCCTGCTCCGCCGTGAAGAGTCGTCTGTATCGCGCGCGGCGTCGGCTGCGCGCGGAGTACCTGTCGGGGGAGGAGAAGCTGTATGCAGCGCAGCGAGAATAGCTTCGAGCGGGAGCTCCAGAGCATTGGGCAGACGTACGACCGGATGTGGCGGCGCGATCCCGAGGCGATTTGGGGGCAGCTCACTGCGCCGTCTCAACGGTTCCACCGCGAGGGCGCGGGAGGCGGATGGTGGGTCGCGGCGTCGGCTCTCATCCTCTTGCTTGCCTGCGGCGGTGGCATCGTGCATGGGTTGACGCGCGCCCCCGCCGCGCCTGCCGGCGTCAAGCTGACAATCATCCCGCCGAAGACCAGGACGGAGGTCGCATACAAGATCTCCTCGCAGTATCGGGACGTGACCGCTAAGAGCACGTCGGGCGTCCCGGCGAAGACGGAGACCGGTCGCATGCAGGAAAAGCTGCAAGTCCTGATGGTCCCTACCTCAGACAGTGGCTACAAGCTCGCGTTGCGGTACGAACCGCTTACGGCGGTCGTGGACGGAACGTCGCTGGCGCGTGGGTACCCTCCTGGCGAGTCGTTCAACCAGAATGCGGTGGTAACCTACGTTGTCGGCTCCCTCGGCAAGGTGCTGAGCGCGCGCGCGACGCCTCCCTTGGCGCTGGGAATGCAATACACGGGGAAGACGATGCGCGACCCGCTCCTGCCGCCTGTACCTGACAAGGATCTCAAACCCGGCACGACGTGGAAGATCGACGCTGCGGTGGCGGCCGGGACCTTGCCGGGCCTCCCAGGACGATACACGTATGAAGGCGTCGTCGACGGCTACTTCAAAGTGCACTTCACCGCATCCTGGACGGCTACGACCACGCCGTGGGGCCAGTTTGTCGGGGAGCCGAGCAGGTACACCTCTGTCGGGGACATCTACCTCGACCCCGCTTCGCACCTCCTCGAGCGCATGACGGAGCGCACGACGGGAAACGGGACAGAGGCGGTGGCCGCCGGCGCCGCGCCGGACCGCTCGGTGTTCCAATGGACATGGCAGCGCAGCCGATAACCGGAAGAGTCGAAGCGGGCGGCAGTTCAGACCAGCCGCCCGCTTCCCATGTCACGGCAGAGGCAAGCACATGGTGCGGTACCTCGGTCTAGGTGCCGGCGGCACGGGCCCACGATTGGCCGCTGGTACGAGACGCCACCGGCCTGGGAAACGATGGCCTGCGAGCACGATGCTGGCAGACTGAGGCCGAGGGGTTGATTAACATGCAGAATGTGACGCGGAGCGACTTGGGCACAGCCGCACTGCAGCTTCCAGGTACCATGCGGGCGCTGGTTCGGGCAGTGCACGCTGAGCGGCAAGTGGCGTCTGACCAGCAGAGCCCGCGAGCCCTTCCCGGTAAAAGGCGAGCCGATGCCCTGCTAGGGTTGTGGCGCACTTGCCCCGGATTGGTGGCGCGGCTCTAGGAGGGTTCGTGGCGGACCCAGGCCAGAGCGATGCAGGGTGGCAGCAACATCTCTGGAATTCCTTGCAACCGATCGCCTTGCCGGGATGTGTTAAAGGGCGAAGGGGTGCAGGCCGGAGGTGGCGGCGACGAAACCTGGCACGGAGGAAGCATTCGAGCAGTTCTATCGGCGCTACGAGCGGCAGGTGAGCCGCTACCTCCTCGGCATGCTTGTCGATTCGGCCCTGGCGGCCGATGCGTCGCAGGAGACCTGGCTCCGGTACCTGCGTTACGTCAATCGGCCCGAGCCGCACTTCGATGGCGCCCTGCTCCTGGCGGTCGCGCGCAACGTCGCGCGGACAGCCTGGCGGCGCCGTCCGAGAGAAGCGTCGGCCGACCTCAGCCCTTCGGCCGACCCCTATTCGTTCGAAAACTCCCTGCTGATCTCGGACCTCGTGCGGCGGCTGCCCTATGCCGAGCGCGAGGTCATCGTGTTGCACTACGCCCTTGATCTGCCGCTCGAAGCAGTCTGCCGGCAGGTGCGTGCGCCTGTTGGCACCGTCAAGAGCCGCCTCTATCGCGCGCGCCTGCGGCTGCGCGAGGCGTATCTGGCAGGAGAGGGGGCGCGGTCCGGTGCTTGACGACGGCTTGGAACGAGCCCTCAAGGGACTTGGAGCCGAGTACGACAGGCAGTGCACGCAAGACGCGGATCTGCTCTGGTGGAAGCTGAGGGACACCGTGCAAGCGCGGCCCGGTCATCGCCCGGTGCAGCGGTGGCAAGCGGCGGCAGCGGCTCTTGTGGCGATCCTGCTCTGCGCGGGGGGGTTGGAACACCTCCTGGCCCCGCGCCCCCAGCCCGTTCCGCCGGTGAACCTCACCTTCATGCCACCGGGGATGCCCCTGCGCGTCGCGTACGTGGTGCGGTCGAGCTTCCGTGACGTGTTGGGACCGAGCGGACCAGGCAAGACGCATGAGACGGTCAGCACCATCAGGTCAGAACAGCAGATCACGGAGGCCGTGACGCCGAAGTCCCAGGGCGGCTACGTGCTGACCGTGCGCATCGACGCCAAGTCGGCGAGCGGCAACGGCCCCCTAGTCCCGGAGAACCCGCCAGGGACTCCTGCCCCCGTGCTCACCTACGACGTGGGCCCCTCCGGCCGGGTGCTCAAGGCGTCCGCGACGCCTGCCTCCGCCGAGGCCATGCTCTACAAGGGCAAGGCCGTAAGCGCTGCACTGATGCCGGGCTTGCCGGTGCCGGACCGTCGGCTCGAGCCGGGCGATACCTGGACTGTCTCGCCCGCTGGCGCAGCGCCAGGCACGAAGGCAACCTACGTCTACGAGGGCGTCGTGCATGGGCTCCTCAAGATTCACCTGTCCGGGGTGACCAAGCTGACAGGCGGCACCCTGGGTGAGACGGGCACGGAAACGACGGTCGGGAACGACTACCTCGACCCAACGACGCACCTGGTCGACAGCACGAGCTGGCGCGCGGTGTTCACCGGCACGAGGACGCTTCCGGCCAGCGGCTCTGAGCCAGCATCTACCGCGCCGGACCGTTCGGTTCTCCAAATGACGTGGCGGCGCATCCATTGATCTGATGAAGCGAGGGCCATGGAGCGACCGTCAGTTTACCCGCAGCGTGGCTTGATTCGTCTCCCGCTTCTGGTAGAATCCGCGGTACGCGATTGCATGCGTGGCACGAGGCGGCCAATGCATGTAGTGTGTGGCTCGGCTCGCCGGATCGGAGGCGTTTTCGATGGCATGGTACAGGCTCGCTGCCGGCGAGCCCTTCGGAGACATCAGCTTCTGTGTCGAGGCTGGCAAGCTTGTCGAGGTGACCACTGCCGAGGTCGCGGGGGCAGGGCCTGCGCCCGAGGGCTGGCGTCAGGCCCTGCGTGACCACCTTCAGGGGGTACGCCCGTTCCCGATCGAGCTCGACCTCTCCGCGGTGCCGCCCTTCCACCGGGCCGTGATGCAGGCAGCGATGGAGATTCCTTGTGGGGAGACCGCGACCTACGGGCAGCTCGCGGCCAGAGCTGGGCGCGCGGGCGCGGCGCGTGCCGCGGGCTCCGCCATGGCCAGAAACCCGTTCGTCCTGCTTGTGCCATGCCACCGCGTCGTTCCGGCATCGGGCGGCATCGGCAGCTACGGGGCCGGGGACGGTAGCCGCATGAAGGCAAGGCTCCTTGCCTGGGAGAAGGAGGCTACTCGTGGCGTCGATTGAGGATTTTCAGAAGATCGACATGCGCGTCGGGCGTATCGTGGAGGCCGAGCCTTTCCCGGAGGCAAGGAAACCGGCCTACCGGCTGCGCATCGACTTCGGTCCCCTCGGCGAGCGGACTTCGAGCGCCCAGATCACGCGCCGCTACAAGCCCGAGGAACTCGTCGGACGACTCTGCGTGGCAGTCGTGAACTTCCCGCCCCGTCAGGTCGGCCCGGTGCGCTCCGAGGTGCTCGTCCTCGGCGCTGTGCCCGACCAGACGGATGTCATCCTGCTCGCGCCCGACGCCGATGTTGCGCCTGGCACTCCGATCGCCTGACATGGCCATCGAGCGCTACACGCTGACAAGCTACAAGTACCCGTGGACGCCGCACCGTCGCTGGCCGGCCTTCGGCCCGGTCCCGGGGGAGGAGGGCTGCCTCCTCTTTGCCCGGCCCGGCAACGTTTGGATGGAGTATGTCGGCCAGGAAAAGGGGATCTTCTTCGCGGAGCCCTCGTGGGATTTCGTCTGGCCGGCGCGCGGCTACAAGCTCGCCCTCTGGTTTGAGGCCGACGGTTCCTTCGGCGGCATCTACGGCGACATCTGCCTCACTCCCAAGGTGCATCGGGGAGTTGGGCGGGTGGATTTTCTCGATCTCGACCTCGACGTGGTCCTGAGGAGCGAAGGCGGTTCGCCGGACGTCGTGGACCGCGACGAGTTCGAGGAGCGCAGGAGGGGCTACCCCGCCTCGCTCGCGGCCTTCGCCGAGGGGGCCCTCGAACGGCTGCTCGGAGACATCGCGGCGCGGGTGTACCCGCTCGACCGCCCGCTTGACGTGTGGCGGAAGATGCTGACAGAGACACTTGCGCAGATTGCGGCAGGAGAGTCCCGGGGCGGCGGCGAAGCCTAGAGCCGAACTGAACAGGGCCCACACGCTTGGGCCCATGATAGGCGGCCAGCGGTAAGGATGACTATCCTTGACCGCAAGGCCGCGTTCTGCTATTGTGTACACTTGTCACAGTCTGTCAGTGCGTAGGCGCTGTCAGGCGACTGCACGAGGGGGGACCGCGGATTGGCCTATCCCGTCAGGGTTGGCAGTCGTGAACGGCTGAGCTTCGCGCGTATCCAGGAAGTTTTGGATATGCCGAACCTGATCGAAATCCAGCAGAAGTCCTATCACTGGTTTCTCGACGAAGGTCTGAAGGACCTCTTCGCCGATATCAGCCCGATCCAGGACTTCACCGGCAAGCTGGTGCTGGAGTTCGTCGGCTACGCGCTTGGCGAGCCGAAGTACGACGTCGAGGAGTGCAAGGAGCGCGACGTCAACTTTGCCGCACCTCTGAAGGCACGCGTGCGACTGATCAACAAGGAGACGGGCGAGGTCAAGGAGCAGGAAGTCTTCATGGGAGACTTCCCTCTGATGACCGACAAGGGCACGTTCATCATCAATGGCGCGGAGCGCGTCATCGTGTCCCAGCTGGTTCGCTCGCCCGGCGTCTATTTCCACCGTACCTACGACCCCGACGGCAATCCGATCTACGCCTCGACGATGATTCCGAACCGCGGCGCCTGGCTCGAGTTCGAAGCCGAGGCGAGCGGCGTCCTTTCGGTGCGCGTCGACCGCACCCGCAAGCTGCCGGCCACGGTGATCCTGCGCGCGATGGGACTGTCGTCGAACGCGCAGATCCTTGAGGTGCTAGGCGACGAGGGGCACATCCAGGCGACGCTCGAGAAGGACCCCACCTCCACGACCGACGAGGCGCTCGTGGAGATCTACAAGCGCATCCGGCCGGGTGAGCCGCCGACCTTCGACTCGGCGCGCACCTTGCTCGAGAGTCTCTTCTTCGAGCCCAAGCGCTACGACCTGGCGCCGGTCGGGCGCTACAAGTTCAACAAGAAGCTGTCGCTGCGCAGGCGCATCGTCGGCCTGCAGGCGACTGCGGATATCCGTCACCCGGAGACGGGCATCGTGCTCGTCAAGGAGGGCGACGTCTTCACGCGCGAGCTCGCAGAGCGGGTCGACGCGGCCGGCATCACGTCCGTCGACGTACGTACGCGCGACGGCGAAGTGGTGCGGGTCATCTCGAACGGGCTGCCTGACACGATCGTCAAGACGCAGACGCCGCAGGACGTGATCGCGACGGTCAACTACATGGTCACGCTCTACCACGGCCTCGGCAGCATCGACGACATCGACCATCTCGGCAACCGGCGCCTGCGTTCCGTGGGCGAACTGCTGCAGAACCAGTTCCGGATCGGCCTCGCCCGGATGGAGCGCGTCGTGCGCGAGCGCATGACGATTCAGGACCAGGAATCGATCACGCCGCAGGCGCTGATCAACATCCGTCCTGTCGTGGCCGCCGTGAAGGAGTTCTTCGGATCTTCGCAGCTGTCGCAGTTCATGGACCAGACGAACCCGCTCGCGGAGCTGACGCACAAGCGCCGCCTCTCGGCCCTCGGCCCCGGCGGCCTCTCACGCGAACGCGCCGGGTTCGACGTCCGCGACGTGCACCACAGCCACTACGGCCGGATGTGCCCGATCGAGACGCCTGAAGGTCCGAACATCGGACTGATCGGGTCGCTCTCGACCTACGCGCGCATCAACCAGTACGGCTTCATCGAGACGCCGTACCGCAAGGTCGACAAGGAGAGCGGCTTCGTCACCGACGCGATCGAGTACCTGACCGCGGACGAGGAGGACGACTGCGTCATTGCGCAGGCCAACGCGCCCCTCGGCACGGACGGGCACTTCGTCAACCCCAAGGTGACGGTGCGTTACAAGAACGACATGCTGCAGATGGAGCCCGAGCGCATCGACTACATGGACGTGTCGCCGAAGCAGGTCGTCTCGATCGCGACAGCCTTGATCCCGTTCCTGGAGAACGACGACGCGAACCGAGCCCTGATGGGCTCGAACATGCAGCGCCAGGCGGTGCCCCTGCTGCGGGCCGAGGCGCCGTTCGTCGGCACGGGCATGGAGTACAAGGCAGCGGTCGACTCGGGCGTGGTCGTGGTGGCTAAGCACGCGGGCGTGGTGCAGTCGGTCTGGGCCGACCGGATCGAGATCCGCACCCCCGAGGGCAAGGTCGACGGCTACCGCCTGCTCAAGTACGTGCGATCGAACCAGGGCACATGCATCAACCAGCGACCGATCGTCCACGCCGGCCAAGAGGTCGTGCAGGGCGAGGTGATCGCCGACGGGCCGGCGACGGACCAGGGCGAACTGGCGCTCGGCCGCAACGTGCTCGTCGCGTTCATGCCCTGGGAGGGCTACAACTACGAGGACGCGATCCTGATCTCGCAGAAGCTCGTGCGCGAAGACGTGTTCACCTCGATCCACATCGAGGAGTACGAGTGTGAGGCGCGCGACACCAAGCTCGGCCCCGAGGAGATCACCCGGGACATTCCGAACGTCGGCGAGGATGTCCTGAAGGACCTCGACGATCGCGGCATCATCCGCACCGGTGCGGAGGTGCGCCCGGGCGACATCCTGGTCGGCAAGGTCACGCCGAAGGGCGAGACGGAGCTGACGGCGGAGGAGCGGCTCTTGCGGGCGATCTTCGGCGAGAAGGCGCGCGAGGTGCGCGACACCTCCCTGCGTGTGCCGCACGGCGAGAGCGGCATCATCGTCGACGTCAAGGTCTTCTCGCGTGAGAACGGTGATGAACTGTCGCCTGGGCTCAACCAACTGGTGCGTGTCTACATCGCGCAGAAGCGCAAGATCTCCGAAGGCGACAAGATGGCCGGCCGGCACGGCAACAAGGGTGTTATCGCCCGCATCCTGCCGGAGATGGATATGCCGTTCCTGCCGGACGGCACCCCGATCGAGATCGTGCTGAACCCGCTCGGCGTTCCCTCGCGTATGAACATCGGCCAGGTGCTGGAGACGCACCTCGGCTGGGCGGCTCACGCGCTCGGCATGCACATGGCCACGCCGGTCTTCGACGGAGCGAACGAGCAGAACATCCTCGACGAGCTCGAGGCGGCGAAGCTCCCGCGCAGCGGCAAGACGAGGCTGCGCGACGGGCGCTCCGGGGAGCCATTCGACAATGAGGTGACGGTGGGCTACGTCTACATGCTGAAGCTCGCGCACCTCGTGGACGACAAGATCCATGCCCGCTCCACCGGCCCGTACTCCCTCGTCACCCAGCAGCCGCTGGGCGGCAAGGCGCAGTTCGGCGGCCAGCGTTTCGGCGAGATGGAGGTCTGGGCGCTTGAGGCGTACGGCGCCGCCTACACCCTGCAGGAGCTCCTCACCGTCAAGTCCGACGACGTCGTCGGCCGCGTACGCACGTATGAGGCCATCGTCAAGGGCGAGAACGTGCCGGAGCCGGGCGTGCCGGAGTCGTTCAAGGTGCTGATGAAGGAACTGCAGAGCCTTGGCCTCGACGTCAAGGTCCTGAACGAGGAAAACCAGGAGATCGAGATTCGCGAGTTCGACGACGACATCGTCGAGACGGCTCGCGACTTGGATCTCGACCTGCACGGCGAGCCCGCACTGCCTGAGGAGGGCGGGGCGCTCGTGGAGGATGTGGAGAGCGGGGATGGGCCTGGCCCCATCGAGGACGAACTGGCGGGCGAGTTCGAGGAAGAGGCAACCCTGGGCGACAGCGAGGAGGGCGAAGAATGAACCCTGGCGTCACGCGGACGATCGACGTCAACTACTTCGACTCGATGCGCATTGGCCTTGCGTCGCCTGAGCAGATCCGCGAATGGTCGAAGGGCGAGGTCAAGAAGCCCGAGACGATCAACTACCGTACTCTGCGGCCCGAGCGCGAGGGGCTCTTTTGCGAGAAGATCTTCGGACCGACGCGCGACTGGGAGTGCCACTGCGGCAAGTACCGCCGCGTCCGCTACAAGGGCATCGTCTGCGACCGTTGCGGCGTCGAGGTGACCCGCGCCAAGGTGCGTCGCGAGCGCATGGGCCACATCGAGCTCGCCGCCCCCGTGTCGCACATCTGGTACTTCAAGGGCATTCCCTCCCGCATGGGGCTCATTCTCGACATGTCGCCGCGCGCGCTCGAGAAGGTGCTCTACTTCGCGAGCTACATCGTCATCGATCCGGGCACGACGCCCCTGATGGCGAAGCAGCTCCTGACGGAGAACGAGTACCGCGAATACCGCGAGAAGTATGGCCAGGGCTTCAGGGCTGGCATGGGCGCCGAGGCGGTCAAGGAACTCCTCGAGGTGATGGACCTCGACGAGATGGGCAACGAACTCCGCCAGGAGCTCAAGTCCTCGTCGGGCCAGCGCCGCATCCGCGCGATCCGGCGGCTCGAGGTGGTCGAGGCCTTCCGCCAGAGTGGAAACCGGCCGGAGTGGATGGTGCTCGACGTCATCCCCGTGATCCCGCCCGACCTCAGGCCGATGGTCCAGCTCGACGGCGGCCGCTTCGCGACATCCGACCTCAACGACCTCTACCGCCGCGTGATCAACCGCAACAACCGCTTGAAGCGGCTGCTCGATCTCGGCGCGCCGGACATCATCGTGCGCAATGAGAAGCGCATGCTGCAGGAGGCCGTCGACGCCCTGATCGACAACGGCCGGCGCGGCCGCCCGGTCACGGGTCCCGGCAACCGTCCCTTGAAGTCGCTCTCCGACATGCTCAAGGGCAAGCAGGGCCGCTTCCGCCAGAACCTTCTGGGCAAGCGCGTCGACTACTCGGGTCGCTCCGTCATCGTCGTGGGACCGACGCTGCACCTGAACCAGTGCGGTCTCCCGAAGGAGATGGCGCTGGAGCTCTTCAAGCCCTTCGTGATGAAGAGGCTCGTCAAGGACGGCTTCGCCCACAACATCAAGTCTGCCAAGCGCATGGTCGAACGGGCCCGCGCCGAGGTGTGGGACGTCCTCGAGGACGTCATCCGCGAGCACCCGGTGCTGCTGAACCGTGCCCCGACGTTGCACCGCTTGGGCATCCAGGCGTTCGAGCCGATCCTCGTCGAGGGTCGCGCGATCAAGATCCACCCGCTCGTCTGCACCGCCTACAACGCCGACTTCGACGGCGACCAGATGGCCGTCCACGTGCCGCTGTCCGCCGAGGCCCAGGCCGAGGCGCGCATCCTGATGCTGTCGGTGCACAACATCCTGAACCCGAAGGACGGCCGCCCGGTCGTCACACCAACACAGGACATGGTGCTCGGCTGCTATTACCTCACCATCGAGCGCGAGGGAGCGCCTGGCGAGGGTATGGTCGTCACCGGCATCGACGAGGCGCTTCGGGCCTACCAGGAGCACTTCCTGAGCCTGCACGCCAAGATCCAGGTGCGCATGCCGGACGGCAGCCGCATGCAGACGACGCTCGGCCGCCTGATCCTCAATGAGAAGCTGCCGCCGGAGCTCGGCTATCAGAACCGCGTCGTGGGACGCAAGGAGCTCTCCGCGCTCGTGGCCGAGACCTACCGCCTGTTCGGCACGGCCCAGACAGCCGATGTGCTGGACGGCATCAAGGAGCTCGGCTTCCACTACGCGACGGTGGCTGGTACGACGATCGCTATCTCGGACATCCAGGTGCCGGCGGACAAGGCGAGGATTCTGGCTGAGGCCGAAAGCCGCGTGGAGAAGATCGAAGGGCAGTTCCGCCGCGGTCTGATCACGGACGACGAGCGCTACCAACGCGTCATCGACGTCTGGGACTGGGCCAAGAAGGAAGTCACCAACGCGCTCATGAACAGCCTCGACCGGTTCAATCCGGTCTACATGATGGCCATCTCGGGCGCGCGCGGTAACGTGCAGCAGATCAGTCAGCTCGCCGGCATGCGCGGCCTGATGGCCGACCCGTCCGGACGCATCATCGAGCTGCCGATCCGCGCATCGTTCCGCGAGGGCCTGACGGTGCTCGAGTACTTCACCTCGACGCACGGCGCGCGCAAGGGCCTTGCCGACACCGCTCTGCGCACCGCGGACTCCGGTTACCTGACGCGCCGCCTCGTGGACGTCTCGCAGGACGTGATCGTGCGCGAGGAGGACTGCGGCACCAGGACCGGCATCCTCGTGTCGGAGATCCGGGAGGGCACTGAGAGCATCGAGAACCTCTTGGACCGCATTGCGGGCCGCACGGCCCTGAACGACATCGTGCACCCGGAGACGGGCGAGGTGCTGGCGAAGGGCGGCGAGATGATTCCGGACGTCGACGCGCAGCGCATCGTCGACTCGGGTATCACGGAGGTGGCGATCCGCTCCGTCCTGACCTGCAAGTCCCGCTTCGGAGTCTGCCAGGCCTGTTATGGCCGCAACCTCGCGACGGGCAACGAGGTCGACGTAGGCGAGGCGGTCGGCATCATCGCCGCCCAGTCGATCGGCGAGCCGGGGACGCAGCTCACGATGCGTACCTTCCACACCGGCGGCGTTGCAGGCGACGACATTACCCAGGGTCTGCCGCGTGTCGAGGAGCTGTTCGAGGGCCGCAAGCCGAAGGGGCAGGCCGTGATCAGCGAGATCGACGGCGAGGTGAAGATCCGTGAGAGCGAGGGTCGGCGCGAGGTCGACGTCCGCTCCGCGGACGGCGAGGTGCAGACCTACGCCATCCCCTACGGCTCACGTCTTGCCGCGCGCGACGGGATGAAGGTGACGGCGGGCGACGTGCTCACGGAGGGCTCGATCAACCCCCACGATCTGTTGCGCGTGCGTGGCCTGCGCGGTGTCCAGGTCTACCTCGTGCACGAGGTGCAGCGCGTCTACCGTCTGCAGGGCGTCGACATCAACGACAAGCACATCGAGGTCATGGTGCGGCAGATGCTGCGCAAGGTGAAGATCGAGGACGCGGGCGACACCGGCCTCCTGCCGGGTGGACTCGTCGACATCTTCACCTTCGAGGCGGAGAACGCCCAGGCCATGGCCGCGGGCGGCGAACCCGCGGTGGCGCGTCCGGTGCTGCTCGGTATCACCAAGGCATCCCTCGCGACCGATTCGTTCCTCTCGGCCGCCTCCTTCCAGGAGACGACGCGCGTGCTGACGGAGGCTGCGATCAACGGTCGTTCCGATCCGCTGCTCGGACTCAAGGAGAACGTGATCATCGGCAAGCTGGTGCCGTCCGGCACAGGCATGGGGCGTTATCGCGGCATCAAAGTCGCGTATTCGCCGCCTGGCGAGGACGCGCCCCAAGAGCCGATCGGACGTGAAACCGCGGATTGACAGCATTTTCACGCGACAGTACACTATACAAGTGTCTGTCTTCGGGAGTGAGAGCGACCTTTGGAGGACCTCAGGCAGGCCCGCCGCCGCGCGGTGGGCGCCAGGGAGACGCTCAAGCACCTGTCCCAGGGTGACGCGCAGCGCGTGTACATCGCTCGGGACGCCGATGACCACGTGACGGGACCGGTACGCCAGCAGGCTGTGGACGCCGGTGTCGAGGTGGTTGAGGTGGAGAGCATGCAGATCTTGGGGCGCGCCTGCGGCATCGATGTCGGTGCCGCAGCCGCCGCGCTGATTGGAGGAGGGGAATCCGGTGCCGACCATTAGCCAGCTCGTACGTCACGGCCGTAAGGCTGTCCACCACAAGTCCAAGGCGCCTGCCCTGCAGGGGTCCCCGCAGCGGCGCGGCGTGTGCACCCAGGTGCGCACGACGACGCCGAAGAAGCCGAACTCGGCCCTGCGGAAGATTGCGCGTGTACGCCTCACCAATGGTGAGGAGATCACGGCTTACATCCCCGGTATCGGCCACAACCTGCAGGAGCACTCCGTCGTGCTCGTACGCGGCGGCCGTGTCAAGGACCTGCCAGGCGTCCGCTACCACATCGTGCGCGGTGCCTTGGATGCCGCCGGCGTACAGAAGCGGGCCCAGGGCCGCAGCAAGTACGGCGCCAAGCGACCGGGCAAGAAGTAAGGGAGGCAGACCGCGTGCCGCGCAAGGGCAGTGTTCCGCAGCGTTCTGTGCTGCCGGATCCCGTCTACCAGAGCGAAATGGTCACCCGCCTGACCAACAAGCTGATGTACGACGGCAAGAAGGCCACGGCTCAGACCATCCTCTATGCCGCCTTGAAGCGTGCGGAGGAGATGACCGAGAAGCCCGCGCTCGAGATTTTCGAGGCGGCGATCAAGAACGCAATGCCGGCGGTTGAGGTCAAGCCGCGCAGGGTCGGCGGCTCGACCTACCAGGTGCCGGTCGAGGTGCGTCCAGAGCGCCGGACCTCGCTCGCGTTGCGCTGGATCGTCAACTATTCCCGCGCCCGCTCCGAGCGTTCCATGGTCGAGCGCCTGGCCCGCGAGCTCGTGGAAGCGAGCCAGGGAGCCGGCGGCGCCGTGAAGCGCAAGGAAGAGGTTCACCGCATGGCGGAGGCCAACCGTCCGTTCGCGCACTACCGCTGGTAGGTCGCGGGCATACTGGAACCGAGACCAAGGCAAGCGAGGTGAGCAGGATGGCTTCCGCCGGGGGCAAGCAGACCGCCGTGCCCCGGACGTACCCGCTCGAGCGGGTTAGGAATATCGGCATCATGGCGCACATCGATGCCGGCAAGACGACAACGACCGAGCGCATCCTGTTCTACACGGGACGTGTGCATCGCATGGGCGAGGTGCACGAGGGCGCGGCGACCATGGACTGGATGGTCCAGGAGCAGGAGCGGGGGATCACCATTACCTCCGCTGCTACCACATGCTTCTGGCGCGATGTTCGTGTGAACATTATCGATACGCCCGGACACGTGGACTTCACCGTGGAGGTCGAGCGCAGCCTGCGCGTCCTCGACGGGGCCGTCGCCGTGTTCGACGCGAAGGGCGGCGTCGAGCCGCAGTCCGAGACGGTGTGGCGCCAGGCGGACCGCTATCGCGTTCCGCGCATTGCCTACGTCAACAAGATGGACATCGTCGGCGCGGACTTCTTCCGCACGATGGACATGATGGTGGAGCGCCTCGGCGCGCGGCCTGTGGCCGTGCAGCTGCCGATCGGCACCGAGGACCAGTTCCGCGGCATCGTGGACCTCGTGCGCATGAAGGCCTTCTATTACGAGGACGACCTCGGCCAGAAGGTCGAGGAGCGCGAAATCCCCGAGGACATGCGCGAGCTCGCCGCGGAGCACCACCACAACCTGGTGGAGGCCGCCGTCGAGTTCGACGAGGGCTACCTCGAGCGCTACCTCGAGGGCGAGGAGATGTCCCCGGAGGAGCTCGTCATCGGCCTGCGCAAGGGCACGGTGCAGTCGCGGATCTCGCCGGTGCTCTGTGGCTCGAGTTACCGCAACAAGGGCGTGCAGCCCCTATTGGACGCAATCGTGGACTACCTGCCGTCGCCGCTCGACGTCCCGCCGGTGCAAGGCACCGTGCCGGGTACCGACGTGGCGCTGACGCGCCAGTCCTCGGACGATGAGCCGTTCTCGGCCCTCGCATTCAAGATCATGACCGACCCCTACGTCGGCAAGCTGGCGTTCTTCCGGGTCTACTCCGGAAGGCTCCAGGCCGGCTCCTACGTCTACAACTCGACCAAGGGCAAGCGCGAGCGCATCGGACGCATCCTGCAGATGCACGCGAACCACCGCGAGGAGATCCAGGAGGTCACGGCGGGCGACATCGCCGCCGCTGTGGGCCTTCGGGACACGTCGACGGGGGACACGCTCTGCATCGAAGAGCAGCCGATCGTGCTCGAGGCGATGACCTTCCCCGAGCCTGTGATCTCGGTGGCCATCGAGCCGAAGACGAAGGCCGACCAGGACAAGATGGGCGCAAGCCTCGCCAAGCTGGCCGAGGAGGATCCGACGTTCCGCATGCACACCGACCCCGAGTCGGCCCAGACCATCATCTCGGGCATGGGCGAGCTCCATCTCGAGATCATCGTCGACCGGCTCCTGAGGGAGTTCAAGGTGGCGGCGAACGTCGGCAAGCCGCAGGTCGCGTTCCGCGAGACCTTGCGGCGCAAGGTGGAGTCGGAGGGCCGCTTCGTGCGTCAGACCGGCGGTCACGGCCAGTATGGTCACATCTGGCTGCGCATCTCGCCGCTGGAGCCCGGCGGGGGCTTCGTCTTCGAGAACAAGATCGTGGGCGGCGTTGTGCCGAGGGAGTATGTGCCGGCCGTCGAAGCCGGCGTGCGCGAGGCCATGGAGACAGGCGTGCTGGCCGGTTACCCGGTCGTGGACGTCAAGGTCGAGGCCTACGACGGCTCCTACCACGAGGTCGACTCCTCGGAGATGGCGTTCAAGATCGCAGGTTCGATGGCCTTCAAGGACGGCGCGCGCAAGGCAGGCCCTACACTGCTCGAGCCGATCATGAAGGTGGAGGTCACGGTGCCGGAGGAGTACATGGGCGACGTGATCGGGGACCTCAACGGCCGCCGCGGCCACATCGAGGGACTCGAGGCGCGCGGCAACGCCCAGGTCATCCGCGGCTTCGTGCCGCTGGCCGAGATGTTCGGCTACGCCACCGACCTGCGCTCGCGTACCCAGGGACGCGGCGTCTACACGATGCAGTTCGACCACTACGACGAGGTGCCGAAGAGCGTCGCCGAGGAGATCCAGAAGGCGCGCAGCGGCGGCAAAGCCTGATCCGAAATTGGTAGAGGAGGTTCCGAGTGATGGCGAAGAAGAAGTTCGAACGTACGAAGCCGCACGTGAACGTGGGTACGATCGGGCACATCGACCACGGGAAGACGACGCTGACGGCGGCGATCACGCGGGT
>JAJYSZ010000161.1 GCA_021793315.1 Bacillota bacterium
TTCGCCTGGTGGTCCGGCGCGAGCGCATTGGAGACCACGATCCGACCCTCCATGGGCTGGTAATAGCCGTTCGTTCCTCGCGGCATGGTCTTCGGGTCTGCGTACTGCAGTTCAAGGCCCTCCTGCTCCACGAGGCGCGTCAGGTGGGCGACGAGCGCATGCGCTTTAGCGCTGCTGCCCGTGAGCCGATGGACGGGAGCTTCCGGCAGCGGCTTGCCGTCGGTCTGGGCGATGTCGAAGACATAGGCCACACGAAAGCGGACAGGTGTGCGTTCGGGCTCGGCCTTCTCCTGGGTCTCAACATGACCGCCCTCTGGCCTCTCCTTCTGCTCTCCAAACTCCCGCTTCTCGCGCTTCGGGAAGACGGGAGCGAGGATCGCGATGCCGTGCTCGCCCTTCTTGACAGCACGCCCGAGATCGCGCCATGCGTGGAAGCCTGCAACGCGGGTCGCCTGCGGGTTCTGCATGAGGATCAGGAGCACGTTGCCGGCGCTGTAGTTGTGGAACTTCGCCTGCGTCGAGAGGAACCGACGCCACCCATCCGAGGACATGACGCCCTTGACCCCTTCCTCCAGGCGTTTGAGCAGTTCGCCGGCATCGACGCGCGATGGTTCTGCAGTTGCCACGAAGGATCACCCCCAACAACCGAGAAAGCCGCCCAGGGCCTCAGCCCTGAGCGGCTCGTCGAATGCGGTGGCAGCCATGCATCAATCCGCCGGCACCCGTTGCCTCCCCATCGCCTCGTCGAGCGCCAGGAGGAGCTTTTCATCGAACCCGCCCTCCTCGAAGCGCATCACCCGAATGGCGTCGTCGTGTGAGAGCCCCTCCCGGTAGGAACGCCTGGCGGTCAGCGCCTCGTAGACATCCGCAACCCGCGCTGCGCGCACGACGAACGGCAAGGCGCCACCCGAGAGGCCAAGTGGATAGCCCTGCCCGTCGGTGCGCTCGTGATGACCCCCCGCGATCGTAGCGGCAAGCCGCCAGAATCGGGCGGCGCCTTGGTCGCCGAGGAACGCCGCCTGATCGGCAAGCCAGGAGAGCTGCTCGCGCCCCTCGACGGCGTGCAGGACAATCAGGCCACGCTCGTACTCGCCCAGCCGGCCGGGCTTGCGCAACACCTCGCTCGGGACCGCGAGCTTGCCGATGTCGTGCGGGAGCATGGCGAGCGGCCACATGGCCGCCTCTTCTGGTAGTTCCTCCGACTCTCGCAGAACACCGAGCAGAGCGCGCATGATCTCCTCCGTACGATCGGAATGGCCGATGATGCGCCCTTCCTCATGAAGTGTCACGAGGCGTGCCAGGTGCCTGGCGTGCAGCTTCACGCTCAACTGTCTCCCTCCCCCATTCGCGCTCAAATAGAAAGGGCCGGGCGACCGCACAATGGCGGTACACCCGGCCCTCCCCAGACTCGACGCTCTCAGCGCCGGCCTGGGGAGGACTGTCCGCTGGACAGTCCTCCCTCGATGAACTCATAGGCGACCTTGCGTTCGTCCTTGTCCAGCCGCAGCTTGGCGCGGAAAGGCTTGCCCTTGCGCGACTTCATGGCGAAGGGACCGATCGTGTTGCCGCACAGGAGGCTTTGGGCTTCGTCCCGCTTGAGCGCATGGCCGGCCTGGTCCTTCCAGATGGCGAACTCGCAGTGGGTGTCCTTCCAGTTGGCGCAGGAGTAGGACCTCTCGCGCTCGACCACCTCGCCGCCGCAGAGCGGGCACGTGCCCAGCGATGTCTGGTCGAACTCGGGCTTCGGCGGGAAGCGGAACTTGACCTCGCCCTCGTCGTCGATGGCGAGGATCGCCGAGAACGACTTGCCGCTCTTCGCGGTGAATCCATGGAGCAGCTTTGTCTCTCCGTCCTGGACGAGCGCGCGGATCTCGCTATCCTTGAGCGGCCGGTGCGCCACCTCGCGCCGGATCCGCCAGTTGCACTCCGGGCACTGCAGAAGGTCGTCGAGCACCTCAAGTTCCGCCTGTCCGCACATGGGACAGGAGAGTCCCTCAAGCACCTTGGCCACACCGATCACCTCTCAATCTGGGCGTCGCGCTCAACCAGCTCCGCACCGTAGCGGCGCGCCATGTCGGGGAGCATACGCTTTGCCGCCGCGGGTCCGCGCGCCTCGCGGAACTCGCCATAGGCCACGAAGAACGCGCGAAGTCGCATCCGGTCAGTGAAACTCACTGTGTACTCGCCGATGCGCACCTTCTGCTTCATCGGCTGACCACCTCCTGGGCTGCCACTGGCGGCCCGTGCTTATGGCACCCTAAAAAAAAGGAGAGTCGTCGCCCGCAGAAGGCGACGACTCTCCAGCGTGGGCTACCGCTCCGGCCCGTCGGCCACCTTCCCGATCTTCGCGAGCACCTGGCGCTCATACTCCTTGAGCACCACCTGGTTGGTCACCTCACGTGCCTTGGCCGTGACCGGGTGCGCCACCTCGTGGTAGTCGCCGCTCCTGTCCTGGTATGCGGGCAGGCTGACGAACGCCTTGCCGTCCTTCGAGGACTTGAGGACGCGCACGCCCTGCACCACGTAGTCGCCGCCGAGGTTGAGGTCGCAAACCGCGAGCAGGTTGTCTGTGCGGTCACCGTCCATGAGCTTCATGTTGCGGGCCTCGATCTTCATCGAATCAGTCGCCTCCTTGTCTTCGGTTGCAGGAGCCTGAGCGGACGCCTGCGGCACATTCGTCTCTGGCCTCACCTCCTTTGCGCGAGCAAAGGCCGCCTGCACGGCACGTTCGTAGGCGGCCCACTCCGGGGTCTCCTGGGTGTCTCCCCAGACGCCGCGTTCCGGGGCGGGGTGACCCCAGTCATCGAGGGCCACGACGCGAATGCCGCGGGCCTCGCCAGCGGGGTACATCCCGCGCGATGCGGCCAAGCGGTAGGCGGTCCTGGCGTCCGGCGCCTCGATCGGGCCGGCCGAGGGCTCTGGACCGTCCCTGAGCCGCCAGCGGTCAGGGTGGATGAGAAAGCGCCGCAGCGTAGGGCCCTGGATGCGCGGATTGACGGCGGGACGGTACCGTGAGGCCGGAACGTCGACGGAGAACTGCCCAGGTTCGACGGGAAACGGCAGGCCGTGCTTTGCCGCCACCTCCGCGCAGGCCGAGTACGCGGCCTCCTCCGTGGGGTGCTGGGAGACGATGTACTCTGGCTCGTAGATCCAGTCGTCGAGGTTGACGATGCAGGGGAAGTCGGTCTTCGCGTACCGCTCGTCATGCGCCATGACGACAGCCCATCGGTTCGTTACGTTCCGATGCTCCGTGTAGGGATCGGGGCCGTCCGCCTCCAGATCCACGTACTCGCCTGCATCCACCTGGACGACCTGCCTATCGACGCCGTCGTAGAGCGGCAGGTGCAACTGCTCGCTGACGGCCTGCGCAACCCGGAATGCCTCGGCCTCGTCGTCGCAGATCGTGAGCGGCTGCCCGGCGGCCTGCCCAATCGGGCAGATGCCGACCATGCGCTGCGGCTCGTCCCGCAGCGCTGGCTCGCCCTTGGCGCTCGTCGCCACCGTGTCGAGGGGCCGTCCCTCCACGATCACGACCGCCCACTCCTCGTTCACCGCATCCCCTCCCATCTCACGGGCCACGTATTTGGGCCCGCAACAAGAAACGCCGCCCTCACGGGCGGCGTAGGTCTTGGGGGGTTAGCGATCCTTCACAAGGTAGAGGGACGATCCCTGACCCGAAACATAGGGCAGGAGCGCGGACACTTGCGCAGGCGTGACCGCCAGGGCGACGAGGGCGGGCGTGCCCGGCGCCTGCGGCGTGATGGGGACGCCGGCCGAGGTGTAGGCGCCGATCACCCGCACCCCCGCCACGATCTCCGTGACGCTCGCCAGCGGCTGCCCCGTCTGCGCTCTGGAGGCGTACACCGTCACCGTGTCGCCAACCGAAGCGAGGGCGCTCTGGGCGGCCGACACCGGCACCACGAGCTGCACCTGCCCCGGCCCGGCATGCGGTGGCGGTCCCACCTGGGCAGCTGTGAGGGTCTCCCCGGCGTAGAGCGGCACCTGGGCGTAGCGGCCGATTGCCGCGGACGTCGTATTGACGGCGCCGGAAGGCACGGCTGTCGTCCAGAGCAGCCCGAGGTCCTGCGCGGCGATCTGCGACCCGAGCGGGACGTTTTGCGTCAAAAGCACCTCCGGATAGAGCCGCTGCCTTGCGGTGGAATGGAGGACGAAGGCTACAACCGCGAGCGCCGCCAGGAGGGCGGCGCCGCCTCGCAGCAGAGCCCTGTTCTTCATGCGATCGCCTCGCTTACTGGTAGGTCTGGGTCTGCGCGTCGTAGGTGTCGAGCACCTGCGTCTCGGTGAGCGTGTACGTGAAGTGGAGCGGATCGCCGAAGAGGTTCAGCGTGTACGGG
>JAJYSZ010000162.1 GCA_021793315.1 Bacillota bacterium
TCCGACTCCTGCCCATATGCCCCGCCAACCAGGCGCAATATCTGGCCAAGTGGGCATGTCCATTGGGACTACTGTCGCAAGGTCAGCGCAGCACGATGGCCGAACGGTCGCGGTCGAAGGCGACGCAGCTGAGGGCCTGGCCCAGCAGGGACTGGAGTTCCCTGCGCACCCGGAGCCGCTCGGCGAGCGCCGCATCGGGGTCCTCGAGGCGCAGGCGCTGGTAGAGCGCTGGCACCCGCACCTGCTCCCCGTCCATGGCCGGCCCCTCGCCGCGCAGGGCGGCGAGCACGCGCTCGCTTTCGAGCTGCCAGTCGGCCACGAGCCGATCCGAGGGCAGGCCCTTGTTCAATTTGTCTTCCATCGGCCCGTAGCAGTCCACGATGTACTCCCTGGCCACGGCCCCGAGCCGGTTCAGGTTGAGATGGGCGTTGCGCCCCTCGAGCGGGTCGAACGTCCAGGTGATGCGGCGGTAGCCGTGGGCCAGGGCCCAGTCGCGCTGGCGCCACTTGAGCATGCGACCGATGCCCTGCGCCGCGTATTCCGGCAGGGTAGCGAGCATGTGCGAGGCGATCCACGGCTCCTGACCCTGCACGAGGGCGGGAAAGCCATAGGCGAATGAGACGAGCCGCCCGCTATCGAACGCTCCGAGTACGTGCCCGCCCGTCTTGACCGAAATCACGAGCTGGTTGGCCGGCGTCGCGTCATTCGAACCCCAGATCTCGAACTGCAGCTGCACGACCTCGGCAAGCTCCTGGGGCGTGTGCAGCTCGCGCACCTCGATCGTCGCCAACGAGAAGTCCCCCCAGTCTCCGGAGACTTCGTCGCCGGTCGCCGATTCTCCTTACGGCACCCCGACGCCGTGATCGTAGACGAGACTGCCGCCGAGGAAGCCCGTGTAGCTGATCAGCGCCACGCCGAGCAGCACGATGAGATAGTAGACAATCGCCATGGGAGACCGGGGCACCTGCTTGCGCAAAGCGAGCAGGGTGCGCCAGAGCCACGCGACCCCGAAGGTGAAGACCGAGAGTTCCGCAAAGTTCTTGTGCGTCGAAAGGATATGCAGGCTTGCCGGCGAGATGTGGCTGACGACATAGCTCTCGGAGATGGCGCCCGCAATGCCGGCGGCCACGCCGGCGACCATCGACAGCGTCAGGAGAAGGTAGCCTCCGCGCGCCAGCCAGTCCTTGTGGAATGCGAAGTAGAGGCCTTCGAACAGTGCCGTCAGGTAGAAGAGGGTGATCGGAAAGTGCACGATCATCGGGTGGAGCGTCCTGAGCACGGTCGGCCTCCTCGCAGATGCGGTCTCAGCATAGACTAGCAGGCGATTATGAGGAGCTTCCTAAGGAATTCGCCTCGGCTCGACGTCTGCATCCGGGCGAGGCTTCCTCCTTATCGTAGCCTGCCCGTCTACACCGTTCGACCCTTGTCATCACCAAATCGGCCCATCAATATGTAGCCCGCGCGTATATTTTGCGTGGAGGGATCGAGGATGCCGCTTCTCGAGTGGTCTGCGGGTCTCGACGTGGGCGTGACCGATTTCAACAAGCAGCATCAGCGGCTGGTGGCGCTGATCAACGAATTGCACGCGGCCATGCTCGAGGGAAAGGGCAGTCAGGCGATCGGGCACGTCCTCAGGGAAATGGGCGACTACACGGTCTACCACTTCCAGGCGGAAGAGCGCCTGATGGCGGCCAAGAACTATCCTGGGCTCGCACCGCACCGCGCGGAACACGAGGCGTTTGTCGCGAAGGTCAAGGACCTGACGGAACGGTTCGAGCGCGGCACGCTTGCGCTGTCCGTCGAGACCCTGAACTTCCTCAAGGACTGGCTTGTGCATCACATCCAGGGAACGGACAAGCAGTACCGGGAGTTCTTCGCCAAGGCGGGCGTGCAGTAAGGTCGCAGCGCTCAAGAGGCGCAAGGGGAGCCAGATCCTGGCTCCCCTTGCGCCTCAGTTGGGTGGTCTCAGAGCCGTCCTGTCTCGTAGCGATGCCAGACGTCCTGGGCCCAGGCGGCGCCGTCGTCCGTGATGCCGTAGCGCGCGAAGTGCCGGGTCAGGTTCGTCACGTCCCGCGAGAAGAGCCACTGCGCCTCGGGGTGCACCGCCGCGTCCACCGCCTGCGGCAGGTCGATGAGGTAGGGGCTCCCCTCGTGGACGAGCACGTTGTAGGCCGAGAGGTCGCCGTGGATGAGCTCCTCGCCCAGGCTGCGCGCGATGGCACCCAGCAGCGTCTCGCGCATGCACGCCGCCTCGTCTCGGCTGAGGTGGGTCGTGACCAGTCTAGGGGCCGGCGCGTCCTGGTCGCCCAGGTATTCCATCAGGACGGCTCCCTCGGTGCAGGCGACCGGCCGCGGGACAGGCACGCCGCATGCCCCGAGGCGCTTCAGCACCTCGTATTCGCGCCGGACCCAAAGCTCCGAAAGCAGGGCTTTGCCAGCTGCGGAGCGCCGAGCCACCGCGCGGGCGACGCTGCTCCCGGCCGCACGCCCGCGTCTTAGGCTCGCGCGACCCTCGAGATAGGTCTCCTCGGCGCGAAAGCCCCGCTCGGCGCGGGGTCTGTAGACCTTGGCCGCCAGAAGTTCGAAACCTGTCTCGGGATTGGCCTGGCAAACGAAGACCTGCGCCTCCTTGCCGGGCCGCAATGGACCGAGCACATCCGTAATCAGGTCACGGGCGAGGAACTCTTCAATGGCATCGAATTGGATGGACCTTCCCTCCGCATCATGAAAGTTGGGGCGCTCCCAGGTCGGCTTCGGCCGGCCCGCAGGCACGAAAAAACCGCAGGCATGCCGGCCTGCGGTCCAACGCCCCAGCCTTTCTCAGGCGAACGGCGAAACCACGGCCGACATCAGACGCGTCCTGCGCGCCACATCCCTCTCAGCCATGGTCCATCCCTCCTCCGACGCCCTCGATGCCCCTGCAGCATAGCCCGGCGGTCCACAGACGGTCAAGCGGGCGGCGCGAGCATGCCGCAAGATCTCTGGGCACACGATGCGTGGAGGCGTTCGCCCGGGCAGGCATGGAGCGGTCAGCAAAGATTCATCTCCACCCTATCGACCACCCTGAGGCCAGCGGCTACAATGCAGGCGTGTCCCAGCACGTGTTGGGAATGCCAGAATCGAGAAGCGAGGCGATCTGCTTCTTGCATGCAGAGAGGCCCGTCATTGCCGTGATCATGGCGGGCGGCCCCGGCGAGCGGCTCTGGCCGCTGTCGCGTCCGGGCCACCCGAAGCCGCTCGTGACCATCGAAGGCGAAACGCTGCTCGGACGCGCCTACCAGCGCGCCTTGCGCATCGCGGACTCCCCTGACCACGTCTACGTCATCGCCCTTGAAGCCGACCGTTCGGCGATGCTCGCGGCCTTGCCGGAGCTCACCGAGGCCCGTTTCCTTGGCGAGCCGATGCGGCGCGACACCGCCATGGCGGCCCTCACGGCCGCCCATGCCGCCGCTCTCGAATTCCCCGAAGCCGTGCTCGCCATCCTGCCCGCGGACCATATCATGCGCGACGAGAACGCCTTCACCCAGGCCGCGCGGGACGCAGTCGCGCTCGCGGCGGAAGGCGACGGCATCTGCCTGCTCGGCGCCGTCCCGTCTGGCCCGCGGCAGGAGTTCGGCTACATCGTCCCCGAGACCGACGAGCCGGGCCCGAGACCCGTCGACCGCTTCGTCGAGAAGCCCGACGCATCCCTGGCCGAGGAGCTCGTGAACCAGGGCGCCCTCTGGAACATGGGCGTCTTCATCGGCGACGTGCGCTCGCTCCTCGCGACCGCGGAGATCGTCGCCCCGACCTTGAACCAGTCGGCGCGGGAGGCCTCGAAGGCCATCGCCGCGGCCGACGGCCAAGGCCTCGTCCTGACCTACGACCACGCGATCCGCCTGCCGTTCGACAGGGCGGTGCTCGAGCGCACGACGGACCTGCGCGTCGTGCCCTGCGACGCTGGCTGGAGCGACCTCGGCAACTGGCCGGAGTTCGTCCGCTACCACCAGAGCACGCGCGGCGACGACGCGGCGCTCGGCCCCGCCTTCGAGTGGCGCGAGCCTGGCGCCCCGCCGCTGCAGGTGCTCGGCACCGAGGACATGATCGTCTGCTCGACTCCGGCCGGGAGTCTCGTCTCCACCCTTGAGGCATCGGCGCTCGTGCGTCCGCCCAAGGTCGACGGCGCGCCCTTCGTCCCGCAAGACGCGAGGGTCGTCGAGAAGCCGTGGGGCGCCGAATACGTCTGGGCCGAGACGGAGCGCTACGCCGGCAAGCTTCTCTTCGTGCGGGCGGGCCACAGCCTCAGCCTGCAGTACCACGAGCGCAAG
>JAJYSZ010000163.1 GCA_021793315.1 Bacillota bacterium
TCTGCCAAGCGCAGGGCGCGTGGCTACCGCAGCCCGCAGACCCTCATCCTCATGGCCTATCTCATCGCAGGCAAGCTGTCCTTCAACCTTCCCAACCCTGTGTGACCACTCGAAACAGCGAGGAGCCCTATTGTTGCCCGACCCGCACTCGTCGATTCTACTGGAGGTGGTCGTCGTCGCGTTACCCATTGAAGAAGACGAGCGACCTGCCTTATTTGAGCGATACGCTCGAAATCCACCAGATCGGTTCTGTTGGCGACGCAAGCCGAGGACCTTGCCGCCGACTGGTAGGCGACCAGATCGTCCGGCAGGCTAGTAATGCTCCCTTGGCATGACAAGGCCTCAGCGCGACCCGGCGGCGTCAACGCCTGGAACGCCTTCATCCTCCAGCCCAGCTTGCCCACGCCACCGGATTGGGGTCGCGACGAGCATTTCTTCGACGCGGGCGAGCTCGAGCGGCTTTACCGGGACTGGGAGATCCTCTCCTGCGATGAGATCACGTTTCCCTGCACGTCGGGCGGCCTGCCGCACGTGCACGCCATGGATGTCCTGATCGCCCGCCGACCCTTCTGAACGCCCTCACGCACTTTGGGCCAGGACGACGAGGCGCGGGGCGTCGGGCCGCCAAGGGTCGCCCGTCAGGTTGCCGAAGGTCCCGCAGGCGGCGAGGCCCGCCTCCCTCAGGAGAGCCTCCAGCTCCTCCTTGCCGTAGAGGCGGAAGCTCGTTCTGCGCCGGTCGCCTTCCGGGGCCTGAAACCCGTCGGCCCTACGCTTCGCAACCGCCCCCCACGGACCTGCAGCGCAAGAGCCTGGATGTACGCGGCTTGCATCTACCTGCTCCATCCAGACCTGCTCAGCGTCGATGTCGCGTCCTTCAGAACGTTCGGCTTGGCGTTTCCGCATTTGGGTTCTGCGAAGTGGCCATAGGCCCAGAGGTTTGCCCTCCAACAGGACTCCGTCATGGGTTCCAAGGACTTGGGCCACACCGCACGCTTTACTGGCCGTGCGGCAAATTAATCATTGCCTACCAGCGACGAGACGGGCCGCTTACCCACATGGGTGGTCCTTAATTTTTCTAAACTTACCCTGCTTTCCTTGCAGACGTGGGGCCTTGTGCATCAGTTCACACACTGTATGCACTGTTATTCTGCACTCGGATGGTGTGGCCCGGGCCGCACCTTGTACCGCCCCCAAGGCGGTTACAGCGATGACGTGCTGCGCTGCGGCTGGGGCACCGAGCTTTCAAGACATTTGAACCGAGGAGGCCTCCGCAATGTCCAAGGATGGCAAGAGCAGCGTGAGCGAAGCGCTCTGGTCGCCGGAAAAGCGTGTCGTCGTCGGCATGCTCGTCTGGCTTCTGCTGCTGGCGCTCGGCAGCACGTTCGTGTCGACGCCGTTCCAATCGGAACCTTCAGCTGGTGCCAACATCGTTTACTCGCACGTCATGTACCTGCACGGGCTCCTCATCGGCATGGTCGGATTCCTTTCACTGGTCGCGATGGACGTCTTCGGCGCAGGGCACAAGAACCAGCTCCTGCACAACCTCATTCTCTGGGGCACGCTGGGCGCTGCGCTCTTCAGCGGTCTCGGTGGCATCTTCAACCACGTAATCGCGGACGTGGTTCCGCTCTGGATGCAGATTATCTCGTTCTTCTTCCTGGATGAGATCCTCATCTCCCTCACCATCGCCCTCTTCTTCCGCGCGGCCGACACGCGCAAGGTCTGGACCTGGACTGCTGCCTTCGCGGCGCTCAGTGCCTTCTTCGCCGCCGTCATGGGGCACATTGCGGGCTGGATCCTCGAGTTCGGCGATTGGCCGAAGGGTATCATCGGCGGCTACGCCACGATGGCGGGCATGAAGTGGCAGGATTGGCTCGCGAACCTCATCGGCTCCCACTCGCATGAAATGGTGACCGCCGTCATCGCGCTCGCCATCGCGACGACTATCGCGGCGTATGGCCTCGAACGCCAAGGCAGCCGGCTGACAAAGTTCGGGCTGTGGCTCGTAGCCTTCGGTACGATCGCCGCGACCTTCGTCTACGTGGTGGGCGGCTTCTCGCCGGCGCAGCCCCCAATGCTGTTCGCCCATGGCCCGAACGGTCTCGCGGGCGACGACGCCATCACCGGTGTCTTCGTGATGGGAGGCGGCCTGCTCGCTCTCATCGGCCTTGGCTTGGAAGCGCTGCCTGACGCGCTGCACCGCTGGGGTGCGGCGCTCGTTACAGCCATCCTTTTTATCACGGTCGTCGGATTCGGCTACTACATCGAGTTCCACGAGAACATCTTCGGCGCCGGCGGCGCGGGCGCGCCGGGATCGGTCTCGGATGCGGTGTTCACCTGGTTCCACCAGGACTTCGCGTTCTTCCTGCTGCCAGCCATCCTCACCGTTCTTCTGGCACTGAAGTGGCTGTCCATCGATCAGGGCCTGAGGCGCAGTGCCACCTGGACTCTGCTTGGTGGCGCGTTCGTCGCCTTCATTGGTGGCATGCTGTACATCTTCGTCAACCAGGCAACCCACGGGATTTCGTTCGTCGTAACGACAATCGGCTTCGTAGTCATCGTGGTCGGTGCCCTGCTCGCCATCTGGTCAGTCGTCGGGCGGGCGAAGGCGCAGGCCGTCGGCGTCGGCAAGGTCCAGCACTCGCACTGACAGCGACTAGCGAGGGGGCGACGGCGTTGCCGCCGCCCCCTCGCCGCTGGGATCCGAGGAGGGATTCGCCAGCGCCAGTGCCTCTCGACCACGAAACGGGCAGCCGCCTGGGAAGAGGTTGCGGGTCGGGCATGTGCTAGGGGTGCGAGCTACGGTTACGGTCTCGGACGCGCCAGGGGCGTCGCATCGGCGCCTATTCAGGAGGTCGAGTAGCATGACTTGCGCGCTTGAACCCATCCGGGTGCTCACCGTCGCCGACTCCACAATCCTGCGGACGGGGCTGCGCGCAATGCTTCGGTCCGCCGCCGACGTCTCGATCGTCGGCGAGGCGCGCACTGCTGCAGATGCCATCGACATGGTGCGAAGGACGCGTCCAGACGTGGCCATCGTAGATGTGCGCGACCCCAGCCAGATTGACCTGCGCACCTGCGAACAGGTTCACGCGCAGGGTTATGGCTGCCGACTGCTGATGCTGGTGGCGCAGTCGAGCGAGGAGGCCATCCTGGATCTGCTGTTGGACGGCGCGTCGGGCTACCTGTTCGAGAACGTCGCCGCAGAAGAGTTGTGCGAGGCTATCCGCATCATGCACGAGGGCGGATCTCCGGTTGATCCGCAAATCGCTGCTGTGATCGCGAAGCGGATTCGCCTGCATGCACCAGGCGGCACGAGTCCGCTAGCACCACTATCCGGCGACGAGTTGGAGGTCTTGGCGCGCATTGTGCGGGGCGAGACAAATCACCAGATCGGCCGCATCTTGCATCTCCCGGACCAAGCAGTCAAACACCGCGTTTCGGATATCCTCAAGAAGATCAACGCAAAGAACCGCGTTGCCGCAGCTGCTTGGTGGGCGAGGCACTATCAGGTCGATGCGGCTCAGCGCGTGTAGGCGGAGTTTACCCGGTGTCCGCCGGCCACGGGTGTCCAGGAAGAACAGCTCGTCCCGGCCGCGGCCCGCCACATGGCGGCGCAGCTCCGGCAGCACAGCCTTGGGCACCGGCACCCGTCGCAGCCGATTCCCCTTGCCGTGCACGGTCAGCCAAGCCTCCCGTAGGTCAAGGTCGCCCACGTCGGCGGCGCCAGCTTCGCAGGCCCGTATCCCTGCGGCGTAGAGCAGCAGGAGCAGCACGAGCAGCACGAGGTTGGTGGAGCCCCACGCCATCCCCCGGTCCGGCACCGAGAACAGGCGGAAGACCTCCTCGGTCAGGGCCCTGGTCTCGGGTAAGTGCCCCTTCGCCAGCCGAATATGTGTCTAGTCCAGCGACCATCCCTTCTGGATTGATCGTCGGTCGCCCCCCTCCAGGCCAAGCCCTAAGGAGACGATATATCGGGACACCGATCAAACCACAAGTCGAGGACATTGAGAAAAGGGGGCAACACAGCGGACGCCTCCAAGCGCGAAACTCGGGCGAACCGATTACGGCTTCGATGAGCACTCACGGTAGACTCGGAAACAATCTATTGTTGGCTCCTCGCTGTTTCGAGTGGTGAGAGGGGGGGCAGAAGGCCTAGCGTAGAAGAGGTGGACAGCCGATGGCTTGCGCTCGAGTGAGCCCAAGGCAGGACAGGCGAAAGAG
>JAJYSZ010000164.1 GCA_021793315.1 Bacillota bacterium
GTGGCGAAGGGCGAGGCGATTCGCAGACTGGGTGACGGCATCATGCCCCAGCGGCGCAAGTCGCCGAGGGCTGCCGCGCTCCAGAGGGCCGTGGAGAGTGGAAACGCGGAGACTGTGGACACCGCGTACCAAGCGCTTTTGGACTCGCTCCATCTTGCCCCGGAACACGAAGCGGCGCTGCTCGCCCGCGGTCTCTCCACGAGGGCCATCCAGGCGAACGGATACCGGACCTTGCCTGAAGAAGGGCGGAGGGCAGTGGTGGACGCGCTCCTGGAGGGCGGCGTGGATCTCGCGGGGGTTCCGGGCTTCGCTGTGTCGCGGAAGACGGGGCGCTGGTGGCTCTACGGCCGCGCGGGGCTGCTGATCCCGGTGCGCGGCCTGCGTGGGCGGATCACCGGGGTCCAGGTGCGGGCCGATCAGGGCGACGCGAAGTACGCCTGGCTCTCGACGCCGGACGACGAGAAGCGCTACGGCGGCGGCGCCTCCGGGGCTCCGTGTCATGTGGCGGGACGGGAGTTCGCTTGTGCAGGCAAGGAGGTCTGGGTCACTGAGGGACCGCTCAAGGCGGACGTTACGGCACATTTTTGGGGAGCGACCGTGCTCGGTGTGGCGGGCGTCACCGCGTGGCGCAATGCGCTGCCGATCGTGCGGGCGATCAAGACGAAGGGCGTGATTCTGGCGTTCGACCGGGACGCGAGCGCGAACGCGCGCGGCAACGTGTGCCGGCAGGAGGACGCGCTGGTCGCGTCCCTCGTGAAGGCTGGCGTCTATGTGCAGCGGGCGGTGTGGCGCGAAGGAAAGGGGATTGACGACGCGCTGCTGGCCGGAGGTCGGATTTTGGTCGAATGTCAACCACCGTCGGCTGAAGCCGACGGCTTGTAACGGCGGTAGCATCGCAAGGGTTGTCTAGATGGCCTGGAGACAGCACGGGAGTGGCGTTCACAACCGCCATTCCCGTGCTGTCTTTCCAGGCAGCGGCCCCCGTGGGCTAACAAAGCACGTCAGGGTATCTCGCCAGCCCGGACCACTGCGGCAGAACCGCTGAATGCCACGGCCTTCGGGACTAAGCCTACGGGGCAACGTCGAGGCGACAATCACCGCCCCTCGCGAGAGGGGTGTGGGGAGGCGTATCCACGTGTCTCTTCAACCCCGCGTTCCGGTCGTCGCCATGGACGGCACGCCGCTCATGCCGACAACGCCCGCACACGCGCGCGTCATGCTGCGCGACAAGGTGGCAAGGCCCCTGCGCAACAAGCTGGGGCTCTTCTACATCCAGATGCTCATTCCGGTCGGCACGGCGACGCAGCCGATGGCGCTCGCGCTCGATCCCGGCTCGAAGCACGAGGGGGCCGCAGTCGCCTCACACCTCCAGATCGAGGCCACGGCGCAGGTCAACCTGCCCGACCAGACGCACAAGAAGATGGAGACGAGGCGGGCGCTGCGGCACGCGCGGCGATTTCGCAAGACGCCGCGTCGGCCCAAGCGCTTCAACAACCGCCGTCACGGCAGGCGCTACTGGATCGCGCCAAGCCAGCTCGCGAAGGTGCAAGCCCGGCTCAAGGCTGTCCGCGAGTTGTGCAAGATCTATCCGGTCGAGCGGATCGTCGTCGAGAACGTGCGCCACCACCCGAAACTCGGGAAAGGGGCGCACTTCTTCTCGACCGCCGAGATCGGCAAGACAATGACGCTTCTTGAACTGCACAAACTCGCGCCGGTGACGGTGGTCGAATCGAAGGACACGGCGGTGTGGCGGCGGCAGTTCGGGTTCGTGAAGATCCATGGCTCCAGACGGCCCGAGGTGTTCGAGGCGCAGGCGGTAGACGCGGCGGCGATGCTCATGGGGACGACGGGTTGCGCCCTCGGCAGCCCGCCGTTCTATGTGTTCACGGCCCTGCGTGCGCATCGGCGGCAACTGCACAAGGCGAAGCCGCAGAAGGGCGGCGTGCGGCCACCTTACGGCGGCACGTCGAACGGGACGTTCTTCCGCAAGGGTGACTGGGTGGAGGTGACGACGCGCAAGGGCAGGCTGCGCGGCTGGGTCTGCGGCCTGCCGACGCCGACGACGCCGAAGATCGGCGTGGCCGGTGCAGACGGTGAGCGCATCGCGCAGTTCGGTCCTCGGCAGGTGCGGCTGCTCGCCCGCGCGGGCGGATTCGCCTGGAAGCACATCGCGCTCATTGGGCCGCAGCCAGGGTTGGCAACCAGAAGGAAAGAGGCGATCGGCGCTTCCTCCGCCGACTGAAGTCGGCGGTCCCCGCGCGGTTAACCTATGGTTGATGCCGGGATCGGGGAGTTCCTGCGGATGCTGGCCTACAAGACGACCTGGCACGGTTCCGTGCTGCTGGTGGCCCCGAAAGGCTACAAAGCCACGCGGACGTGCTCGAAGTGCGGTTGGGAGGGCAGGATAAACAGTTCCGCTTGGATGGTGCAGGACAGGCAGTTCGCATGCCTCTCGACGAAGAGATTCCCTTGGGATCTACTTTTGGTGCAGTGGAGCGTCCACCGAGGCGCTTCGTCTTCACATCTTCAAGGAGGTGGGCTCGTGCGCATGCTGTGGCAGCGTCCCGAGGTGCGCAGCGCCTCTTGGCTGTCGCTCGTCGTGTTCCTCATACTGTCTCCTTTGTTCGTGGGGATCACCGCGGCTCGCGACAGTTCCTCGGGGTTCGTCGTGGGTTGGCAGGTTTGGTGGGCGCATGGCGGCTACCTGCCATGGAACGCGATCCTCGACTATCCGCAGAGCATACTCTTCGCCCTTGTCGTGTCCCTGGCTCTCGGTGTCTGGATGTGGCGCGCCTTCGGCGGAACGCTCTCGGGCACCGCGGCGGGTGGCCCGCGAGCGACTGGACACGGCGAGTACGGCACCGCGCACTGGCGCAGCCCCGGCGACCTCTCCAACGGGCTCGGCCTCTGGCGCCCCGGCTCCGGGGTGTCCGGGATCGTGGTGGCGAGAGCCGGCGGCAAGGCCGCCTGGGTTGTGAATCGGGACGAACACGAACTGGTCATCGGCTCCACCGGAGCGGGCAAGACGCGGCGGATCTTCCTGCCGAGCGTCTACGTGATCGGCTCCGCCCGCAAGGAGAGCATGATCCTGACGGACCCGAAGGGCGAGCTCTACGCGCACACGGCGGACTGGCTGCGAGAGCAGGGGTACGACGTGGTGCGGATCGACCTACGCGAACCGGGGCGGGGCAACCGCTGGAACCCGATGGCACCCGTGCTCGAGGCGATGAGGCAGCGGAGGCACGACCAGGCGGCGGCGGCGGCGCGTGACATCGCGTACGCGATCACCTTCGCCGATGAGTCGGCCGCGAAGATGGAGCCGATCTGGACGCAATCGCAGTCTGCCCTCATCACCGCGACGATCCTCGGCATCGCGCAGGGGGTCCCACCGGGGATGCCCCAGAGCAGGATCTGGCCGACGGAGAGCGAGAGGCACATGGCCAGCGTCTACTCGGCGATCCTGACGAGCGGCAAGCAGGGCAGTCTAATCGACCAGTGGATCAACCTCTTCCCGCAGAACCACCCTGCGTTCCGCGCCTACGGCCCCGTGAAGCTGTCGACCGAGAAGACGCGCGACTCGATCCTCACGGTGACGGCCGCGTCGCTCTCGATGTGGGCGGACTCCGACATCGCCTGGCTGACCTCCGCGCAGGACGCGGATCTCGCGGACCCCGGCCGCAGGCCGACGGCGGTCTTCCTGGTGATCCCGGACGAGCGGGCCACCCGGCACGCGCTCGCGACCCTCTACCTGCAGCAGACGATGCAGGCGCTCGTGTCGCTGGCGGACCAGCACGGCGGGCGGCTGCCCGTGCGGGTGAACTTCCTTCTTGACGAGTTCGCGAACCTGCCGCCGATCAAGGACTTCGACCACATCGTCACGGTCGCGCGCGGGCGCGGCATGCGCCTTCTGCTGGCTGTCCAGGACCTCGCGCAGCTCAGGGCCAAGTACGGCGAGTCGGCGGGGACGATCAAGGGCAACTGCGGCACCTGGGCCTACCTGCTCACATCGGATCTCGAGACGGCCAAGGAGATCGAAGGGAAACTCGGCAGCTACACGACGGAGCAGCAGTACAGGGGAGGGCCGTTCACCCCAGCTTCAGGCACCTTCGGGCAACCGGCGCTGCTCGGGCGGCCCCTGCTCTTCGCGGAAGAGATCATGCGTTTCCCAAAGGATCAGATGTTGCTGCTGCAGGCGCGGCACGCGCCTGCGAGGCTGTC
>JAJYSZ010000165.1 GCA_021793315.1 Bacillota bacterium
GCTCGTCGTCACCGATCAGGCGGCGGGCGGGATCCGCGGAAAGCGTTGTCTTGCCCGTGCCCGAGAGGCCGAAGAACAATGCCACGTCGCCGTCCTCGCCGATGTTGGCGGAACAGTGCATGGGCAGCACGCCGCGGCCTGGCAGTTCCCCGTTCAGCACGGTGAAGACGCTCTTCTTCATCTCGCCCGCGTACTCGGTGCCACCGATCAGGGCAACCCGCTGCTTGAAGTCGAGGGCGATGAAGGTGTCGGAATTGGTGCCGTCGACCGCCGGGTCCGCGTGAACGCCCGGGGCGACGAGAATGGTGAACGGCTTGCTGCCGGCCGGATCCCCCGAGCCGGACGGCCGCAGGAGCAACTGCCGGATGAACAGGCTGTGCCACGCGTACTCGCTCACGACCCGCACGGCGATGCGGTGGCGCGGATCGGCCCCTGCGAAGCCGTTCGTGACGTAGTGGCTGCGCTGGGCGAGATGGTGTTCCACCTTGCGGCGCAGCTGCTCGAAGTGGTCGGGGGCCAGCGGCTGGTTCACCTTGCCCCAGGCGACGTCCAGGGGGTTGTCGTCGTGACGCACGATGAACTTGTCGCGCGGGGATCGCCCGGTGTACTTGCCGGTGATGGCACGCAGTGCGCCGTTCGCCGCAAGGACAGCCTCTTCACGGGCAAGCGCGTGTTCCACCAGTTCGGCGACGTTGAGGTCCAGGTGGATCACAGCCGCGGTCGCGCCGTCGGCTTCCCTCGGGTGCATCTCGAGCAATCCGCCACACTCCTTCATAGCTCTATTCCAGAGGGTGGACCGCCTGGCCGACAAAAGACCCTGCCAGGTTTGCCACACGGACCATTGTACACAATCCATCCGATCAGGTGATACGAAACTCGTATCTGGGCTGTCTGCCCAGACGTTGCCCGACATTCGCCCGAGGGCCTGTTGGCCGAGCCCGCCAGAGGGCAACCTCTACCTGGAAGGCGCCCGCGCGGCCGATCTGCAGGCCCTGGCGCCGTGGGGGGCGATGCGATGGACGATCGCAGTCTCAGCGCTATCGTGCTGAGCCGCGGGCAGACGTTTATGATCCTTGACGCGGCCGGGCAGATGGCCGTCGGGGAGCAGGGTCTCTATGCCGGCGACCGCCGGATTTGCAGCCGCTACGCCTGGCGCATCTCGCGCCGCCGCTCCCTGCTCCTGAGCGGCCGCGCCCTTGGGCCGGGGGAGGCCCAGTTCTTCCTCGTCCCGCCGGCCTACGCCCACGACGGGCGCGCGGAGGTTGTCCTCGAGCGGCGCGTGACGCTGCTCGACGGGGCGTTCCGGGACGTCCTGGTCCTGCGCAACTACGGCGCGCACGAGCGCCAGATCCGGCTGCAGCTGGACTTCGCCGCGGATTTCGCGCACGTCTTCCACGTCAAGCGCAACGCCCTCGGCGATGGCGGCACGGCAGGCACGAGGCCCGTACAGGGCCGGCGTGCCGAGGACGGCAGCTACCTCTTCCGGGCTGCTGCCGAGCAGGGCGGTCTCGAGGTGCGGCTGCGACTCTCTCGGCCCACCGACCAGGCGGCCGAGTCCGGCGAGGCGCTTTCCTTCCGCCTGGCACTCGCGCCCCATGGCGCGGTGGAACTGTCGCTCACCGCCGGTCTCGACCCTGCGCCCGAGCGCGCGCGGCCGCATGCGTGCCCCAGCACGCCGCCGCATCCCGCGCTCGACGCCGGCGGCGCGCTCGGGCCGGTGCTCGTGCAGGCCTTTCGCCGCAGCATGCAGGATCTCGAGGCCCTCTCGATCCGCGGCGGTGCGATCGGTCTTTCCAGCAGCGACCCGAACGTGGCCTACGCCGCCGGCATCCCCTGGTACATCGCCCTCTTCGGGCGCGACGCGCTGCTTGCCAGCCGCATGAGCGTCTTCTGCCTGCCGCGCCAGGGCGAGGGATCCCTCAGGGCCCTTGCGAGCCTGCAGGGCAGCCGCAGGGACCCCGAGACCGACGAGGCGCCGGGCAAGATCCTGCACGAGTTCCGGCCGCCGCCCGGTCCCGACGTGCCCACCTTGATCCCGCGCTTCCCGTACTACGGCTCGGTCGATGCGACGCTGCTGTTCATCATCGCGCTCGAGGAACATATCCGGGCCACCGGCCGCCGCGAGCTTTTGCACGAGCTTGCAAAGAACTTCCGCCGGGCGCTCCAGTGGATCGAGGAAAGCGTGGACAGGCGCGGCTACCTCCGCTATCAGCGCCAGGGCGGCGAGGGCCTCGTCAACCAGGGCTGGAAGGATTCCTGGGATGCGGTGCATTTTCACGACGGCCGCCTCGCGGAGGGACCGATCGCGCTCGTCGAGGTGCAGGGCTACCTCTACCGGGCCCGCGTCGTGGCGGCAAGGCTGCTCCGGGCGCTCGGCGACGAAGCCGAGGCGTTGCGCCAGGAGGGCCTGGCCGCGACGCTGCGCCGCAGCTTTGACCGGGATTTCTGGCTCGAGCGCGGTTGTTACGCTCTGGGGCTCGACGGGAGCGGCCGCCCGATCGACATCCTCACCTCGAACAGCCTGCACGTGCTCTGGACGGGCGTCGCTACCCGCACCCGCGCCACGCGCCTCGCCCGGGACCTGCTCGCGTCAGCGCTCTGGAGCGGGCGGGGCGTGCGCACCCTCGCCGCGGGCGAGGGGCGCTACAATCCGGTCTCCTACCACAACGGATCCATCTGGCCGCACGACAACGTCCTGATCGCGGAGGGGCTCCGGCGCACAGGCCACCCCCGGCAGGCCATGGCAGTCATCGAGGCGATGCTGCGGGTGGCTCGGGCCCGACCCGAACGCCGGCTGCCGGAGCTGTTTTCGGGTTTCGGCAAGGACGAGAGCATCGAACCGGTGCGCTATCCCTCGGCCTGCCCCGTCCAGGCCTGGTCGGCCGCCAGCGTGCCCCACATCGTGACGCTGCTCCTGGGGCTCGTGGTGGCGTCGCAGGAGGTCCGCCTGAGCCCAAGCCTGCCGCCCGGTCTCGACCGGCTCGACATCGAGGGCCTCTGGGTGGCGGACGGCCGGCTCGACGTGCACGTCACCCGCGACCGCCGCGGCGGCCTGCACTGCGAGGTGGGCGGGGATGTCGGGCTGCCGGTGCGGGTCCTGCGCGGCGTCAGACCCTCACGGGAAGGCGACGAGGGGTGATGGCCCGCTCGTAGACGGCCAAGGTGGACTCCAGCATCTCGCGGAGATGGAAGCGGCGCATCGCCCGTTCGCGGGCAGCCGCCCCCATGCGCCGCGCCAGCACAGGGTGGGCGAGCAGGTAGCCGAGCCGCTCGGCGAGTTCCTCCTCGTCGCCGGGCTCCACCACGAAACCGTCGAGGCCGTCGCGCACGAACTCCGGCATGCCGCCGACGCGCGTCACCACGACAGGCCGGCCGGCCGCCATGCCCTCGAGCGCCGCGATGCCGAAGGGCTCGTCGAAGCGTGACGGGTAGGTAACGACCTGCGCCTTGCCGAACGCCGCCGGCATCTCGTCCCAGGGGATGGCCTCGAGCGTGACGGCGTCCTCGAGCCCGAGACGCTGGATCTCGCGCCGCACCAGAGCCACCTCCTGCGCCTGGCGCGAGGCGAAGTCGACGATGGTGCCGGTGCCGGCGAGCATCAGGCGTGCTTCGGGGAGGTGCCGACGGATGCTGTGCAAAGCGCGCACCAATGTGAGGCTGCCCTTGTCCAGGCTGAGGCGCGCCGGGTGGAAGATGGTCGGCGGGGTGGGCGGCGAGTACGGCACGCCGGTCCAGCGATCGGGATCGATGCCGTGGTGCACGACGTCGATGCGGTCCTCGGGATAGCCCTGCGCGGCCAGCGTCGACGCGAGATAGCGGCTCACGGCGATGATGCGGTCCCAGAGATCGCGGTAACGCAGCATCTCTGCGCCCAGGCGGTCGTGCCAGGCGTTGTGCGCCGTGAGCACGAGCGGCACGCCGTACCGCGCCTTCAGCCGCCTGAGCATCTCGGCGTGCTGCGGTGAGAAGTAGTGCATGTTGTGCGCGTGCAGCACGTCCGGGCGGGCTTGGTCCACAAAGCGGCAGAAGAGCTCGTAGAGTTTTCTGCCGTCGGCGTCCTGGCGCGGCTGCATCAGCGGATCGCCCTGCACGGCGATGCCGCGATGCGTACGCCGGCGCCCGGTTTCGTCGCCCACCAGGGCGAACACCGGGTGCCCGCGCCGCACGAGCGCCGCACCGAGCTCCTCGAGATGCG
>JAJYSZ010000166.1 GCA_021793315.1 Bacillota bacterium
TCGTAGTCGGAATCGTTGGCGATATCGATCACGGCCTGCCCGAACGCGGTCATCCGCAACTGGGTGAACGTCGCCATGTCATCAGTGGTCAAGTGATTACTCATCGGTCGGATCCTTCCTCATCGTTCGTCAGCACCTGAAGCCGAAACTGATCAACACCAGTCAGGTGAGCACGGCTGGTATCCCTCGACAATGTAGGGACTGGGGCCGGTGATGGTGGTGGCGTGACTGCCGGTCGTTGCTTGGCCTGAGCCCGAACAGCTGTCAGCTGGTGTTTGATCGCGGTATAGCTGATCGGTCGGCGCTCATCGGCGCACAATGTTTGGCAGGCCTGTTCCAGCAAGGGCCGGTTGTCGCCCTTGCCCAGGGAGAGGATATTCATGCAGGCCCTGAACCCTTGGGCCTCGATCTTCTTGGCATCCAGCAGCCGGGTGAGGGCATCAACCGTGTTCGGTCCCGTCTTCGCGGCTTGGCGGAGGAAGTAGCCGCGAGTCCACAACCCCGCCGTCTGGCCTTGAGAGGCTGGAGCATGGTCGGCATCGGTGACATACGAATGCTTCTTCGTCACCACTCGGTGGCTGGCGATGATGTCACCGCCGGCGAGGATGTCGAGTCGGGTACCGATGATGCGCACATCCACGGTGGTGCCGACGAAGGCAGCGGGCACGGAGTATTTGATGGTCTCAACCTGGATGTGCCAGTCGCGGGAGACTTTCGCCTTCTTCCAGCTCACGTCCTGCCAGGGCTGGTCGGGCAGGCCGAGCAGGTCGCCGGCTTCACCGTCGGTGAACCAGTCCCGCCGGGATTTCGGCTGGCTGCGGAACGGGGTGCGGTCGTTGATCCATTCCACCCGGTCGGCGACAGCCGCGTTGAGGTCATCGATATCAGCAAAGTGTCGGTCGGCGAGGTAGTGGATGATCCAGTTCGTGACGATCTTGACGCCGGATTCGACGTTGGCTTTCTCCTTCGGTTTATAGGCCCGCGTGGGTACGGCTGCGGTGTTGTAGTGCTCGAGGAACCCGGCGTAGGAGGCGTTGACGTCGCGGGTCTTGTCGTACTTGCTGATCTGGTTCGACGCTGTTGACGCATTGTCGGGGATGATGACCTGAGCCACGCCGCCGAAGTATTCGAAGGCACGTCTGTGGGCATCGCACCAGGCAGAAAGTTTCTCATCGAGGCACCCGTAGGCGAAGAGCATTCCCGAATACGGCAGTGTGGCCACGAAGATCGAGACCTTCGTAGCTGCGCGGGTGATCGGGTCGGTGATCCACATCGGGGTTCCTGCCCAGTCGACTTGCATCGTATGCCCCGGGATGTGGGTGATCGGGCTGGTGAGGTCGTGGGTGCGCACGTGTTCGGCAATGATCTGGCAGAACCGTTCATACCTGTAATGCCGCGCCGACGGAGTGGGAGCTGGAGTGTTGAGGTAGCGGGCCCACAACACTTTCAATGGTGGCTTCTTCCGCCCAATGCGAGCGTTGATGACGGCATCGACATCGATCGGGACGAAGTCCCCGTCGGTGCTTCTGCGGCCGTCGGTGAACAACCGATCAAGGTCGTCGACGGTAAGGGCATCGACTTGGTCCTTCGTCGTCAACGCTTCGTTCTTGACGATCGTGTGGGCCTTCGCGATCGCGCGGTGCGAGCATTGCGCCATCGCTTCGATCTGTCTGTAGGAGTATCCCTGAACGATCAGGGAGAGAATAAGCCGGTAGTCGGCCATGAGCAGGATTCCTTTCACTGATCACGACTTCACTGTCGTGGGTGAAAGCAATCCTGCTCTACTGCTACCGGGTACTTACATAGCTGCTACCACTTCGTTACACAGGTGCTACCGAATGGCGCTTCCCTACACCCTAGGCAACTGCAACAGTACTGACCGGTGTGTCTGGCGAATTCAACACACCTTGGGCTGATACATTTAACCGAGTGCACATCTGGTGCTGCTAAAACCTGAATAGATGACAGGCTGCAATCAAGCCATAGTCGCATACGCTTTGCGAGAACAATATGCGACTAATGACATTTGAGGGGAGTCAAGGACTCGATGTCCAACGTGCGCGTAGGCTGGATAGATATGCTGCGAGGGCTAGCGGTGCTTCTTGTCGCTGCAGTTCATATCCAGGCGCCCCTGGCGGAGCGGGTTCCGGAAACTCCGAAATTCGTGATCCTTGCCGGCAATTCGATCCGCCCGTTTCGTATGCCACTCCTCTTCTTCCTTTCAGGCCTCTTTCTCCCGGCTTCGCTGAAGAAGAGGCCGAAACGCTATGTGATGGGGAAAGTGAAATCCCTTGTATGGCCTTTCATTCTCTGGACCGCAATCACCATCGTTTTGCTCTGGGAGATACACTGGATACACAGGCCAAAAGTCTTGTTGACGGGTCTGCATCATCTATGGTTCCTCGCCGTCCTGATCGCGTACTATGCGGTCGCGCCACTAGGCCGCTGCATACCTTTCGCGGCATGGTTATTACCATTGCTGGTATTCGCGCACTTCGCCCAACAGACTCATCTTGAGCGATACCTGTGGTTCGCCATATTCTTCTTTGCAGGCGCTGTACTCGCGTCGAGAGCTTCTGCTTGGCAAGGCTTGTCATGGCCACTGCCTGCACTCCTCTTGTGCTTTGCTGGTGTGTGGGCGTTGATCGCTGCGTTCGACTGGAAACTCCGCACTGAGTTCAGCCTTTTCAGTTTTCCCGCAGTCATCTCCTGCATTCTCGGGCTTGTCTGGCTCGCGCCGAGACTCCCTCGGTCTTCGTTTCTGGAATGGGTGGGACGCGGGTCGATAGTTGTATATTTGACCAACCTCATAACTATCACCATCGCGGCACGCTTGCTCCATACATTCGGAATTGAGCAGGTGTGGGCAAATGTCGCAGCTCTCTTATTTGCTGGCTTGCTGATACCTATTTCACTCATTCCGCTCAAAAGCACAACCCTTTTTGTTTGGCCCAGCAAGCAGATGGTTCGGCGGTCCGACGGCGAATAGGATGGTCCTGGTTGTTAAGACATCACAGCGGACATTTGCGGCTCTTCATAAAGAGAGTTGTAGAAGAGCAGCGAGGCCGCCAGCGTGGAGCAGGGACCGGATGGAGCAGTTGCTCCGGTTGCGGAAGCCCAGGGCGATGCCGCGTAGCTGCTCGAGCCTGAGACACACGCCCAAGACGAGGACCGGATCTCCGGCGATCACCTCAGCGAGGAGGTGGAAGAGGTTGAGCGTGAAAGAATCGGCGTTGTCGATGAGCAGAGTGCGGATCACACTGGCTTCCTCACCCAGCGGTGAAACCAGGCCGGGGACGCGCTCTTCGCGGGCCCGGGGCCACGAGACCTCAGCCGAGCACGAGCCGGCGGCTCTTCTCCGTCAGACCACCGGCCGCCTCGTCGAGCAGTGACTCCTCTGAGTCCGCCCCGGCACGGACGTACCGCCCGGTGAACGCATCCAGGGTCCCCGAAGCCAGCGCAAGAGCAAGGTCGGTGACCTGATCCGGCGAAGTCCAGTCGTCGCCGGTGCGGAAGTCGTGGACGGGCATCGACTTCGTCATCGCGGTCTCGACGACTCCGGGCGCCATCTCGAAGATCCGCAGCCCCTTGTCGTGCCCGAAGTGGACGACGGAATCGGCGAGCCGGAACAGGGAGGCCTTCGATGCCGAGTACACGGCGTAGGCAGGAGTCCCCTTCGCACCTGACCCCGAGTTGAGGTCGATGATCCGGCTGGGACGACCGGTCGCCTCGGCGGCGGAGATGAGCACGGGTGCGAGGGCATTGACCATGAGGGCCACCCCGAGCACATTGGCGTCGACGACGCCCTTGATGCTCTCCGGGTCGGCCTCCCACAGCGGGCCCTCGGTCGACTCGATGCGGCCGGCGTTGTTGATGAGCACCTGCAGGCGCCGGCCCGTGTCAGCCTCGAGGGCGCCGACTGCCTGACGGAAGGACTTCACCGAGTCGATGTCGTCGGTGCGCAGCCCGACCCCGGTCGCCGCTGCCCCGGTGGCGTCGACGATCTCGGCCGCTGCCCGCTCGGCGCGTTCGGTCGCGGTCGCCGTGACGACGACGTGGTACCCGGCCGAAGCGAACGCCTCGGACAGGTACCGGCCGATGCCGCGGGCACCAG
>JAJYSZ010000167.1 GCA_021793315.1 Bacillota bacterium
GCCAAAGAGCGTGATGAGGACGAGCGTCACGAGCAGGCCGAAACCCGGCACCTTCACGCCCAGCATCCGGCCGAGGGCGTCGAACATCGTGAAGATGCGGTAGCCGATGTAGAGCGTGATCGCCAGGGGCAGCAGGGCGATGAGCCCTGTCAGGAAGTACTGCCGCAGTAGCCGCCAGGCGGAGTGCCGCGTCGGGTCGCCCATTGCCGAGGTCTGCCTCCCTACCGCAGCCAGCCAAAAGCATGCGGGCAGCCGATGCCGCCCGCGTTCCACGGTCTCATTTGGCGGGAGCAGGTGGGAATCGAACCCACCGCGGACCGTAAAGCCCGCCGGCTGGATTTGAAGTCCAGGGGCTGCACCAGCAGGCCGTCTGTTCCCGCGCGAATTATACCATAGGTGGGTGTGTGCGGACTGCCAGATCGGACACCAGGATCGAAACCTCATAGAGTACGAGCATCGGTACCACCATGATCATCATGGAGAAGGCGTCCGGCGGCGTGACCGCGGCGGCGACGATGAAAATGATCAGGATCGCGATCCGCCTCTGCTTGCGCAAAAACCCGGGGGTCAGAATGCCGGTCCGCGTCAGGGCGTACACCACGACCGGAAGTTCGAAGATGAGCCCGAACGGCAGCGTCAGGTTGACGATGAAGCCGATGTACTTGCCCAGGCTGATGAACGCCTGGAACGGCGCCGCCGCGAACTGAAGCACAAAGCGCAGCACCACCGGGAGAAAGACGAAGTAGCCGAACGCAATGCCGAGCGCGAAGAGGAAGAGGACGATCGGCGCGTAGACGATGACGAGATGCCTCTCCGACGGCTCCAGCGCAGGACGGACGAACGCGGCGATCTCATAGATCAGCACCGGTGACGTCACGATGAAAGCCGCGACCACGGCCAGCTCGATGAACGTATAGAGGCCTTCCGTGGGGCTCAGGACAATCAGGCTGTGCACTGCGCCATGCGTGGGCAGAAGCAGGAGATGCACGATCAACCGCGCCTTGACGAAGGCGTAGACGCCTACCGGGATCAGAAAGAGCAGATAGACAATCAGCCGGTTGCGCAGTTCCCGCAGATGTTCTCCGAGCGGCATGGGTCGATCGTTCAACGGGTAGACCCCCAAGCGCTAGCACAGTTCAAGGCAGGGTGAAGAGGGCCTCCACGGAACTTCCGGCAGGCAGCGTCGATGCGCCTTCCGGCTGCACGACGTAGCCGTTCGTCTGGGCCATGGCGCGCACGCCGCCGGACGACTGGTAGGGATGGACGCGGGCCTCCATCCCTCCGTCTGCGAGAGTGAGACGCGCGCGCAAGAGCCGTGGGGCGTCGGGAGCCTTGCCGCGGAACTCGTCCAGCAGTCGCGCTCTGCTGCGGACGAGGCTCGAGCTTGTCCCCATAAGGCATGCGATGGCCGCGCGGCCGAACAAGTCGAAGCCGACCTGGGCCGACAGTGGGTTGCCGGAAAGTCCGAGCCACGGGCGCCCGTCAAGGCGCAGTCCCATGGTGGGTGCACCGGGACGCATGCGAGCCCAGTGGAAGCAGACCGACGCTCCAAGCATCCGCCCCACCTCGCCGATGCGGTCCGCCGGTCCCACGGACACGCCCCCCGACGTGATGAGGAAGTCGAAGTCGTTATCGCGACAGGCCTCGGCGATGGCCTCGGCGGTATCCTGCACAGGACCCACCAGCTCGACGCGAGCGCCTAGTGCCTTCAGGTGGGCTGAAATCTGCAGACTGTTGGAGTCGTAGGTTCCGCCTGGCGGAAGGGGCTCACCGAGCCGGAAGATTTCGTCTCCGGTCGAGACGAACCGCACCCTAAGCCTGCGCCGCACCCGGACGGTCTGCTGCGCCAGGGTCGCGAGCAGTCCCAGGCTTTCGGGCCGGATCGGGGTGCCCGCGGCAAGGAGCTCCTGCCCCGGCGTCATGTCCTCACCGGCCTGACGGACATTGGCGCCAGGTCGGACCGGCCTCGACAGCACCACGAAGCCTTCCTGTACCCGGCAGACCTCCTGGTACTCCGCGGCATCCGCGCCTTCCGGCACTACGCCGCCCGTGGTGATGCGCACCGCGTCGCCCGAAGCCAGTCCGCCGCTTGCGGGGTGGCCGGCGAGGGCCGATCCGGCGATGCGCAGTTGCAGTGGGGCCTCCGGCGATGCCGATGCCGTGTCCGCCGCGCGCACAGCCCAGCCGTCGACGGCAGACCGCGGAGTATCCGGCACCAAGCGCCCTGCCAAGACTGGTTCGGCCAATATGCGGCCCAGCGCCTCGTCCAATGCCACCGTCTCAGATTCGACCGGCCCGAGCTCGGCCGTAAAGCGCTGGATGGCTTCCTCTATGGTAAACCCTCGCGGAGAGGACACAGGCATACCTTCCTCGTCCTATTGTCGTTCCCATCATAGCGATCACCCGCAGATACCAGCAAACAGCGGGCCCCCGCCAATGCGAGGGCCCGCTGAGACGTGGGTCGGTCTAGAAGTCCATGTCGCCGCCGCCCGGGTAGCCGGGGGCGCCAGCGGCCGCCTTCTTCTTATCAGGAACTTCGACGATCAGGGCCTCGGTCGTCAAGACCATCGAGGCCACGGACGCCGCGTTCTGCAGTGCCGAACGGGTGACCTTGACGGGGTCGACGATGCCGGCCTTGACCAGTTCGACGTACTCGCCCGTCATCGCGTTCAGACCGAAGCCAGGCTTGGCGGTGCGGATGCGCTCCACGACAACCGAGCCCTCGAGGCCGGCGTTGAAGGCGATCTGGCGCAGCGGCTCCTCGAGCGCGCGGCGCACGATGTTGACGCCTACCTTCACGTCCCCCTCGGCCTGGAGGGTGTCGAAGGACGGGATGATGTTGATGAGCGTCGCGCCACCGCCGGCGACGATGCCCTCCTCCACCGCAGCGCGGGTAGCCGCCAGGGCGTCCTCGATGCGGTGCTTCTTCTCCTTCAGCTCAGTCTCGGTGGCCGCGCCGACCTTGATCACCGCGACACCGCCGGCGAGCTTCGCAAGGCGCTCCTGCAGCTTCTCACGGTCGTAGTCGGACTCGGTCTCCTCGATCTGGTGCTTGATCTGCGCTACACGACCCTCGATGGCCTTCTTCTCGCCCTTGCCCTCGACGATCGTCGTCTTCTCCTTGCCGATCTTCACGCGGTTGGCCTCACCCAGCATGGAGAGCTCGACGTTCTCGAGCTTGATGCCGAGGTCTTCCGAGATGAAGGTGCCGCCCGTCAGGACCGCGATGTCCTCCATCATGGCCTTGCGGCGGTCGCCGAAACCGGGCGCCTTGACGGCGGCCGCGTTGAACGTGCCGCGCAGCTTGTTGACAACGAGCGTCGCCAGCGCCTCGCCCTCGACGTCCTCGGCTACGATCAGGAGCGGACGGCCGACCCGGGCGATGCGCTCGAGCAGTGGCAGCAGGTCCTGCACCGAGGAGATCTTCTTCTCGTGCAGCAGGATGTACGGGTTTTCCAGGTCGACTTCCATCGAGTCGGGGTTGGTGACGAAGTAGCCCGAAACGTACCCGCGGTCGAACTCCATGCCCTCGACGATATCCACCGTCGTGGCGGTACCCTTCGACTCCTCGACCGTGATCACGCCGTCCTTGCCGACGCGCTCCATGGCCTCGGCGATCAGGCTGCCGATCTCATCGTCATTGCCGGAGATGGCAGCAACGTGTGCGATGTCATCCTTGCCCTCGATCGGCGTGGAGAGCTTCTTGAGCTCTTCGACGGCCTTCTCGACGGCGAGGTCGATGCCGCGCTTCAGGAAAATCGGGTTGGCACCGGCGGCCACGTTCTTCAGACCCTCCAGGACCATGGCCTGCGCAAGAACCGTCGCGGTGGTCGTGCCGTCACCGGCGACGTCGTTGGTCTTGGTCGCGACCTCCTTGCAGAGTTGCGCCCCCATGTTCTCGTACGGGTCTTCGAGTTCGATCTCCTTGGCGACGGTCACGCCGTCCTTGGTGATCATCGGCGAACCGAACTTGCGGTCCAGCACCACGTTGCGGCCCTTCGGGCCGAGGGTGACCTTCACCGCGTTGGCGACGGCAGTAACGCCCCGCTCAAGGGACTTACGCGCGTCGACGTCGAACAACAGCTGCTTTGCCGCCATGCTC
>JAJYSZ010000168.1 GCA_021793315.1 Bacillota bacterium
TTGGGGCCTCGCCCGCTGGAACGAGTTGCACGCGGCAGGCGAAACGCCCAACGCGCTCTCTCTCAAGAAAGAGTTGAACGCCATCAAGAGCGAGCAGTTTCCGTGGATGTACGAGGTGACGAAGTGTGCCCCGGAGGCAGCCCTGGCTGACCTGGGGAGGGCCTTCGACAACTATTTCCGTGACCTGCACAAGCAGGGCGGACGACGTGCCCGCAGGCCGCAGTTCAAAAAGAAAGGGAGATGCCGTGACAGATTCTACGTCTCGAACGATCAGTTCATGGTCGAAGGCCAGAAGATCCGGCTGCCGCACATCGGCTTCATACCGATGCGGGAAGGACTCCGGTTCCAGGGCAGGATCTTGGGTGCCACCGTCAGTCGCGAAGCGGACAGGTGGTTCGTCGCGGTGCAGGTGGATGTCGAGGAAACGCCCGTAAAGCGCAAAAGCCAAGCGCCGGTGGGAATCGACCTCGGCGTTGCCCATGCCGCCACCTTGTCTTCCGGGAAGCACTACGACGCACCCAAGAGTCTCGCGAAGCATCTCAAGAAGCTCCGCCGGCTGTCGCGCAGTCTCTCGCGCAAGGAGAAGGACAGTCGCAACCGGGAGAAGGCGAAGATGCAACTCTCGCGGCTACACCGAAGGATCGCGAACATCCGGCGAGACTGGGCGCACAGGCTGACGACGAACCTCACGCGCAAGTACGGCCTGATCGCGCTTGAGGACCTGGCGGTGGGGAATCTGATGCACAATCGCCACCTGGCGCGGGCGATCGCCGACGTCGGGCTCGGGGAGTTGCGGCATCAACTTGAGTACAAGGCGCCGATGCGTGGTGGGCAGGTGGTCTTCGTGGACCGGTTCTTCCCGTCCAGCAAAGAGTGCCGCCAGTGCGGGAGCAAAAACAACGTACTGACATTGGCGGATCGCACCTTTGTTTGCCCCGCCTGCGGCCACACGGAGGACCGCGACCTGCACGCTTCCCGCAACATCCTGCGCGAAGGTCTGAGGATCATCCAAACTACCCAGGGTCCCTGGGGAAGTCACGCCTGTGGACAGGTGGCCTCCACGAGACGCAGACGTTTCGCGAGCCGCCTGGCGGAAGCAGGAAGGGCGCAAGCCCGCGGTAAGACACCGGAAGAAAGCAGCGGACGTGAACACGTCTGACTACGTTTTCGGTGACAGAAGGACCACCGCGCACCATGTGGAAGCAATCCGCTGTCGTGGGACACGGAGGAATACCGGCAGGGCGTTTGCACGGAACCGAGGGAGGGGTGCACCTGTGAAGGCGTACGTCGGGGTCACGGACCACGACTGGTATACCTTCCTGCGGTGGATCCAGCCGGACGAGGTAAACTTCTGGATGCCCTCCGCGAACGGTGCATTCCGTGCCTTGCAAGTGGGGGAGCCGTTCCTCTTCAAGTTGCACGCGCCGCGCAACTTCATCGTCGGCGGCGGGTTTTTCGCGAAGTATTCTGTACTGCCGCTCTCGATGGCGTGGCTCGCGTTCGGGGAGAAGAATGGGGCGTCGTCCCGCATTGAATGCCTTGACCGTATACAGCGCTACCGCCGCGGGACCGCATCCCTTGATCCGGAGATCGGCTGCATCATCTTGGAACGGCCGTTCTTCCTTCCGGAATCGGACTGGATCCCCGTACCGGAGGACTGGAGTCCGAACATCGTGCGCGGCAAGGGATACGACCTGTCCGCGGCCATCGGCAGATCGCTCTGGGAGCAGGTGGAGCAGCGGCTCATGGCGCTGCCGGTGCCGGCTGGCGCCGACTCCTCGCACCTCCCCGATCGAGGCTATTGGGGCATCGGGTTTCACCGCATCGGGCAAGGCGCGTTCCGCGTCGCCGTCACCGATGCCTATGGGAGGCAATGCGCGGTCACCAAGGAGCACACGCTCCCCGTACTGGAGGCGGCACACATCCAGCCGTTCGCCGCAGGCGGCCCGCACGACGTCGCCAACGGGCTTCTCCTGCGCGCCGACCTGCACATCCTCTTCGACCGCGGTTACGTGACGGTGGACGAGGGGTTCCGGTTCAAGGTGAGTCCACGCCTGCGCGACGACTACCATAACGGCGTTGACTACTACGCACGCGCGGGACAGGCGATCCTGTTGCCTGCGGCGGCATCCGAACGACCGTCACAGGAATACCTGGACTGGCACCGGCGCCATGTGTATATCGCGTAGAGGGCGTTTCGACCCGCTCGCGCCATGGACGCGCCCGGTAAAACCCAGAAACGTTTGAAATTCGTGTGAACCCTGTTGACGGATCGCTTGCGGCTCCTGTATAGTCACGCCTAACAACCTTCCGCATTCCGCGCTGCGGGAAGCGGCAAGGCCATAGACGGTGGAAGTGCACTTAGGGTTCCGCACCCCGCGCGGGGTGGTCCGGACCGAGCAGTGCAGATCCGGAAGATCCGGATACACCGCTGGCACAAAAGGCCTGGCGGCAAGTTCCACGCAAGCTCTGCTTGCGCGGAGCGCGCCCCGGGCAATTTTTGTTGCCCTGAGACCTTTGACAATCGAGACGTCCCCGTTGCGATGATGGGACGCGCACCTCCGCCCAAGGGCAAGAGAGAGCCGGCCAAGGCTGGAAGCCGGCCCCGCAGGGCAAGGTAGCACTCCTCCCAGAGCAGCCTGCTGAACATCCCGGCTTGTCATTGCCGGGACCAATAGGCGGGCCGGCGAACAAAAGCCGTTATCCGTGGTCAAGGCTTCCCGGAACCGCTGCGTGCGGGCCGGGAGGTGAACAAGGTGGTACCGCGACACCGGCTCGCCCTTGATGGGCGAAGCCGGTGTGTTTCTTTAACCCAAATCCTGCTGGGAGGCGATGGCGATGGAGTTCACCCTTGGCATCCTGGTCGACAACGAGGCCGGCGTCCTCGCGCGCGTCGCCAGCCTCTTCAGCCGGCGCGGCTACAACATCCAGAGCCTCGCCGTCGGCCCCACCGACGATCCGGGGACGTCCTGGATCACGCTGCGGGCGGAGGGGGAGGACGCGGTCCGCATCCAGATGCAGCGCCAGCTCGGCAAGCTGATCGAGGTGGTCGAGGTCTACCACATGGAGGAGGGGGTCTCGGTCGAGCGGGAGCTCGCCCTGATCAAGGTCCGCACCGACAGCGGCCGGCGCGCCGAGGTGATGCAGATCGCCCAGACCTTCCGTGCGGCGGTGATCGACGTGAGCCCGACGTCGGTGGTGCTCGAGACGACCGGCGACAGCGGCAAGGTGAACGCCCTGATCGAGGTCATGCACGAGTTCGGGGTCCTCGAGGTCGCCCGCACCGGCGCCGTCGCGATGCTGCGCGGGCCGGGGGTCTTCCTGGAGGAAGGCGCGGACGGGAGATCCCCGCCGGAGGACATCGCGCAGACCGAGGCCCGCTAATCGAAGGAGGCAGTTTGAGATGGCGAAGATCTACTACGACAGCGACGCGGACCGCAGCGCAATCGCCGGCCAGGTGATCGCGGTGATCGGATACGGAAGCCAGGGGCACGCCCAGGCACAGAACCTCCGGGACCGGGGACTCCCCGTCATCATCGGCATCCGTCCCGGGCGCAGCGCCGAGCAGGCGCGGCGCGACGGCTTCGAGGTCTACGACGTGGCCGAGGCGACCCGCCGCGCCGACATCGTGCACATCCTGCTGCCCGACGAGACGCAGCGCCAGGTCTTCCAGCAGGACATCGCGCCGAACCTGCGGCCGGGAATGGCGGTCAGCTTCTCGCACGGCTTCAACATCCACTTCGGCCAGGTCCAGCCGCCGCGCGACGTCGACGTCTTCATGGTGGCGCCGAAGGCGCCGGGCCACCAGTTCCGCCGCCGCTTCACCGAGGGGGCCTCGGTGCCGGGCCTGCTCGCGGTCGCCCAGGACGCGACCGGCAGCTGCTACCAGCGGGGCCTCGCGTTCGCCTGGGGGATCGGCTGCACCGGCGCCGGCGTGATCGAGACGACCTTCCAGGAGGAGACGGAATCCGACCTCCTCGGCGAGCAGGCCGTGCTCTGCGGCGGCGTGACGGCGCTGATCAAGAGCGGCTTCGAGACGCTCACCGAGGCCGGCTACCAGCCGGAGATCGCGTTCTTCGAAGTGATGAACGAGATGAAGATG
>JAJYSZ010000169.1 GCA_021793315.1 Bacillota bacterium
CGAAGCCGGAGCTGTTCATGAAGCTCGAGCAGTAGTTGAGCCGGTCGCAGTACGGGATCATGTTGTGGTAGGTGTGGGTCTCGGCCATCTTCTCGAAGTTGCGGTGCAGATAGCCGAGCTCGACGTCCGCCTCGCGCACCTTCTCGCCGTCGATCCGGGCGACGATGCGGAAGGTGCCGTGCGTCGCCGGATGCGATGGGCCGATGTTCAGGATCGTCGGGTGCTGGACGATCTCCTGGCCGTCCTCGCCCGCGGGGGAGCGCTCCGCGATCGGCAGCGTCGCCGGCTCGTCGAAGAGCTGGCGCAGACCTGGCGGGTAGTCCCGGCGCATCGGATGGATGTTGCCGAACCCGTCGTGCGTGAGGATGCGCCTGAGGTCCGGGTGACCCAGGAAGCGGATGCCGTAGAGATCGTAGGCCTCGCGTTCGAACCAGTTCGCGCCAGGCCAGACCGATGTCACGCTGTCGACGGCGGGATCGTCGTCCGGCACGGCCACCTCGAGCCGGATCTTGTGACCGTGCGCAAGGGATCGCAGATGGTACACGACGTCGAACCGCGGCGAGCGCTGCAAATAGTCGACACCGCAGATGTCGAGCAGCATGTCGTAGTTGAGCTGCGGGTCTTCGCGCAGCAGGAGCGCCGCCTTGCGCAGGATTGCAGGGTGGAGCCGGACCGTGAGATCGCTGCGGAAGTCGCGCACACCCAGCACCTTGTCAGCGAACGCCGCACGCAGCGTTTCCACCGGCAAACCGCCGGTGTCGCCGTCCGACGTCGAGAACGCCACAAGCGCGGGGTCGGGCGGCAGAAGCTTGGTCACCGACGCGTCATAGGTCCAGGGATGCGGCGGCCGCGGATTCGGGCCCCGCCTGAGGGTACCGGTCCTGATTCCCTCCTGCAGGGTGATGACCGCATGGAGCACGGCTTCGGGCGTCGGCGGGCAGCCCGGGATATACACGTCGACCGGCAGGAACTCGTCGATCCCCTGGACGACGTTGTACGAGCGGTAGAAGCCGCCCGAGACCGTGCATGCGCCCATGGCGATCACCCACTTCGGATCGGCGATCTGCTCGTAGATGATCTTCAGGACCGGCGCCATCTTGTCGGTGATGGTGCCCATCACCAGGAGAACGTCCGACTGCCGCGGGCTGAACCGCATCACTTCGGCGCCGAAGCGCGCGATGTCATAGCGGGATGAAGCGACCGACATGAACTCGATGGCGCAGCACGCCGTGCCGAAGGGCAGCGGCCAGAGCGATCCGCCTTCGGCCCAGCGGGCGAGTGCATCGAGGCGCGTCGTGATGAAGTTGCGCGGTTCGGCATCGAGGGCCATCAGGTCATCTCCTCAGGAGCGCGCACGGCGACCCCGCACGGTGCGACCGGCGCGGTGGTAGGGTGGCATCCGGGGAATGCCGCTATACTGGCCCATCAATGCGGCGCGACGACTCGAGCGACGCCCGAACCCCACCGCTCCGGCTCGCCTATTGCGGGTCCGGGTCGAGACCCTGCTTGCGGCGCACGCGACGCAGGCCGTAGCGGATCCGGTACTGGATCGGGGCCCGGCGCAGGTAGCCGAACGGGAAGCTCCAGATGTGGACGAGCCGCGTAAAGGGCGAGATGGCGAAGAGCGTGAACGCCGCGACGATGTGGATCTTGAAGATCACGGGTACGCCCCGCATCAGCGCGATGTCCGGATGCAGCACGAGGATGCTGCGGATCCAGGGGCCGATCGTGCTGCGGTAGTGGTAGGCCCCGTGCAGCCAGTCGTAGACGCCGGTGATACCCATGCCGAGCCCCACCGTGACCACGAGCGCGAGAAGTGCGACGAGATCGCTCGTCGATGTGCTGAGGAGCACCCGGCGCACGGAAAGGCGGCGCACGAGCAGCAGGAAGAGCCCGATCAGGGCGAGGGTACCCGTGACGCGTCCGCCTGCGACGGCGACGAAGTGGTACGCCTCGTTGCCGACGCCGATGGCGGTGTAGAAGGCCTTCGGGATGAGGAGTCCCGCGACGTGGCCCGCGAAGACGGCGAGGATGCCCCAGTGGAAGAGCGGACTCGCGAGGCGCAACTGGCGCTTCTCGAGGAGTTCGCTCGATTTCGACGTCCAGCCCATGGGGTCTGTCGAATAGCGGAAGAAGAGCCCCACTACCAGCAGCGTCAGGGTGATGTACGGGTAGATGATCCAGAGGAAGACATCCATGTGCCAGGGCCTCCCGCAGAGCTAGGACTGGGCGTGGTGCAGTGGGTACGGTACGTCGTCCTCGCCTGCGCTACGCGCGGCCCCGGCCGGCGGACCGTCGCCGCGCTCGGCCGCTTGCGGCAGGACCGTGCGCACGGCGGCAAAGAGGAAGCGATAGGGACTCCTGGCCTGCTCGAGGTTTCTCTCGAGTTCCTGAGCACGGCGGGAGACGCGCAGGGCGAGGTCGTCCTTGGCCCTGGGGCGCACGGCGAGCAGTTCCAGCAGCAGCGGCAGGTAATCCGGCAGTTCCTGCTCCGGGGCCTCAAAGCCGCTCGCGCGCACGATCTCTTTCAGAGCGAGCAGGAGCTGGGCGCGCTCACGCCCCTCGCCCGCCTCGTGGAAGGTGAGGTAGAGCGCGTTCTCCTGGCGGAAGTCGAAGAGCTCGACATAGTGGTGTTCGCGCTCGGGCCCCCGCATCGCCCGGAGCTCGCGGAGAAAGCGCCCGAGAAGGCTCCGCCCGTCGCAGGGGGGCAGTCCGCGCAGCGCGGACTCGCACTCCGGCAGGAGCTGTCCCATGGCCTCGTCGGGATAGCCGAGCAGGAGCGACGCGAGCTTCAGGACCTTCTGCCCTCTCGTCATGGCTGGGACCTTCGTGCGCGAGCGCGCGTCAGCAGTCCCTCGGGCGGGATCAGCTCGTCGAACGAGACGGCCCCCTGCGCCCGCGCGACGTTCGGGTTGCCCTCGCGCTTGGCCGTGGGGATGACGTAGCGTTCGTTGTACTTCGCGACCGCCAGCAGCCGCACCATCTCCTCGACGTCCTGCGCTCTGAGGCCCGCGGCCTCGAGGTAGCCTGGGTCGTCGGGCAGCTTCAGCATGCGGCGGCGCGTGTGCATCCGCATCGCCGTGAGCCGCACCAGCACCTTGCGGATCACCGCCGTGTCGCCGGCCGTGAGCAGGTTCGCGAGGTACTCCTGCGGGATGCGCATGGAGTCGATCGCCGGCAGCACGTCGGCGGCGTCGAGGCTGCCCTTCGCCTCCAGCGGCTCGAGCATCGGGCTGAGGGGCGGGATGTACCAGACCATCGGCAGGGTGCGGAACTCCGGATGGAGCGGCAGGGCGATGCCCCACGTGACGGCCAGCTTGTAGACGGGAGACTCCTTCGCCGCGGCGAGCCAGGCGTCATTCACGCCCGACGCCCGTGCCTTCGCGATCACCTCGGGGTCATTGGGGTCGAGGAAGAGGGAGAGCTGGGAGCGGAGCAGGTCCTGCTCGCCCGCGGCCGACGCCGCCTCCTTGACCCGGTCGGCGTCGTAGAGAAGGACGCCGAGGTAGCGCAGGCGGCCGACGCAGGTCTCGGAGCAGATCGTCGGCATGCCAGCCTCGATGCGCGGGTAGCAGAAGGTGCACTTCTCCGCCTTGTGGGTACGCCAGTTGAAGTAGACCTTCTTGTAGGGACAGCCGCTGACGCAGTAGCGCCAGCCGCGGCAGGCCTCCTCGTCGACGAGCACGATGCCGTCCTCCTGGCGCTTGTAGATGGCGCCGGACGGGCAGGAGGCGACGCAGGAGGGGTTGAGGCAGTGCTCGCAGATGCGCGGCAGGTAGAACATGAAGGTCTTCTCGAACGTGAACGCCACCTGCTCCTCGAGGCCGCGCAGGTCCGGGTCGAAGCGGCAGCGCTCCGGGGCCCCCGCGAGGTCGTCCTCCCAGTTGGGGCCCCAGGTGGGCTGGTCGATCGGCTCCCCCGTCAGGTGCGAGCGCGGGCGCGCGACAGGGAGGTGATCGGTCGGCGGGCTGTCGATCACCGTGGAGTAGTCATAGCTCCAGGGGGCGAAGTAGTCGTCGATCTCGGGCAGGTCGGGGTTGTAGAAGAGGTTCAGGAGCCGCTTAGCCGCGGAGCCGCCGCGCAGCACCAGATCGG
>JAJYSZ010000053.1 GCA_021793315.1 Bacillota bacterium
CCCCGGCGCAGGTGGTGGCGAGCCGCTACGGCATCGAGGCCGCCGCGGTCGGACGCATCACGGCCCAGCCCACGATGCGTTTCCTCTATCAAGGTGCCTGCCTCTCTGAGCTGGAGACCGCGATTTATGCCGAGGCGCCGCTGCGCCGCCTGCCCGAAGGCATGCCGCCTGCGCTGTCCGGCCCCCTGCGGCAGGCTCCTCCCGTCGAGCGGGAGGACCTCCTTGCGCTCCTGGGGCTGCCAGACCTTTGCGACCGCTCCCCGGTCTACGCGACCTACGACCAGGACGTCGGCCTGCGCACCGTCATCCGTCCCGGACTCGACGCGGCCGTGCTGCGGGCAGCGCCTGGGGCGCCCGGGGTGGCCGTGACCACCGATCAGAACCCGCGGCTATGCGCCCTCTCGGCGCGCCTCGGCGCTGAACATGCGGTGGCCGAGGCTGCGCGCAACGTCATGGCGCGCGGCGCCGTGCCGATCGGGCTCACGAACTGCCTCAACCTGCCGAGCCCCGAGCATCCCTCTGGCGCCGCGGCCCTGCGGGACGTGGCGGCAGGCATCCGGGCGGCGGCGACGGAGCTCGCTCTGCCGGTGACGGGTGGCAACGTCAGTCTCTACAACGAGGCGGAAGGCGTCGCGATCGTGCCGACGCCGGTGATCGGCATGATCGGCCTCCTCCCGGAGCCCGAGCGGGCGATCGGCGTGGCGGTGCCAGAGCCCGGCGGAGCCGTTCTGCTGCTGGGCGACTTCGCCGCCGAACTTGCAGGCAGCGTCTACGCCGAGATGAAGTCGCTCGGCCAGGCCGAGCCCCTGCCGCCGGACTACGACGGCCTGCGGCGCATGCAGGCGCTGCTCGCCGACGGCCCTGCAAGGGCGGAGATCGTGCTGCTGCACGACGTGGCGGACGGCGGCCTGCTTGTCGCGCTGGCCGAGATCCTGCTGCAGACGGGCCTCGGGCTCCACGTCGGGCTGGAGCGCGCCGACGCCTGCGCGCTCTTCGGCGAACCAAGCGCCCAGTTCGTCGCCATCGTCCGCCAGCCTGAAGAGGTCTTGGCGGCCGCGACGCGGGCCGGAGTCAGCTGCCGCGAACTTGGACGCGCGACCGCGGACGGCGAACTCAGGCTCACTGCGCCGGCGAGGGCCATGGAATACCGCCGTGAAGAGCTGCTCAGAGCGTGGAGGCGAGGGGCATGACGGATGAACTGCGCGAGGCGTGCGGCGTCTTCGGCATCGTCGGGCGGCCCGACGCGGCGGCACTGACGGCCGAGGCCCTGTTTGCCCTGCAGCACCGCGGCCAGGAGAGCGCTGGCATCGCCGTGCTCGACGAGGGCGCGATCCGGCTGCACAAGGGCATGGGCCTCGTACACGAGGTCTTTCAGGTGGAGGACGTGACGCGCCTTCCGGGCACGTCGGCCATCGGTCACGTCCGCTATTCCACGACAGGCGCATCGCGGCCGGAAAACGCGCAGCCGCTGTACGTGCGCGCACATCTCGGCCCCTTCGCGCTGGCGCACAACGGGAACCTCGTGGACGCGCTGGCGGCGCGGGATCGGCTCGAGCGGGAGGGCGCCATCTTCCAGACGACCACCGACACCGAGGTGGTGGCGCACCTGATGGCGCGCTCGCGGTCCGGCAGTCTCGAGGAAGCCTTCCAGGACGCCCTCAGCCAGCTGAGCGGCGGCTACGCCTTTGCTGTCCTGACGCCGAACGGCGTGCTGGGAGCGCGCGATCCCTTCGGCATCCGGCCGCTCGTCCTGGGCGAACTGCACGGCATGCCGTGCCTTGCGTCCGAGACCTGCGCCCTCACGGCAGTCGGGGCGGACTATTTGCGCGAGGTGGAGCCTGGCGAGGTGGTGCAGCTCGACGTCCACGGCGGGATTCAGGTGCTCACTCCCGGCGATCCGTCGCGGGAGAAGCTCTGCGCGTTCGAACTGATCTACTTCGCCCGCCCCGATTCCCGATCCGCCGGCGAGTCGATCTACCAGGCTCGGCGGCGGCTCGGTCAGCAGTTGGCGCGCGAGGCGCCCGCGCCGGCGGACGTCGTGCTCGGCGTGCCGGACTCGAGCCTGCCGGCGGCCGAGGGATATGCGGCAGAGCTTCTGCTGCCGCAGGAACTCGGCCTCGTCAAGAACCGCTACGTGGGGCGCACCTTCATCAATCCGGGGCAGCACAGCCGTGAGAGCGGCGTGCAGCGCAAGCTGACCGTGGTCGCCGAGGTGGTGCGGGGACGCCGCGTCGCCCTGATCGACGACTCGCTGGTGCGCGGCACCACGATGCGCCATCTCACGCGCCTGCTGCGCGATGCCGGGGCGATCGAGGTACATGTGCGCATCGCCTCGCCCCGCTATCTCCACCCGTGCCATTACGGCATCGACACGTCCAACCGCGACGAGCTGATCGCCGTCGCCGCCGGGGAGGATCATCTCAGGCAGCTGATCGGCGCCGACAGCCTCAAATTCCTGTCTGCGCAGGGTGTCCTCCGGGCGACCGGACGCCCAGACCATTGCCTTGCCTGCTTCACGGGCGAGTACCCGGTGCCGGTCGGCGACAGCGACGAGATCTGAAAGGGGCAGGGACGTGAGTGAGGCTTACCGGCGCTCCGGCGTCGATCTTCAGGCCAAGGAGGAACTGCTCGGGCACCTCAAGGCGATCGGGCGGCTGGCGACGCGCCCCGAGGTGATGGCGGGCATCGGAGGCTTCGGCGGCCTCTTCCGGCTTCAAGGCTACGACGACCCCGTGCTGGTAGCTGGTGCCGACGGCGTCGGCACGAAGCTGATGCTGGCGCAGGAGCTCGGCGACCTCAGCCAGGTCGGTCAGGATGTCCTGGCGATGGTCGCGAACGATGTGCTCTGCCAAGGTGCGGAGATGCTTTTCTTCCTCGATTACATCGGCGTCGGCCATCTTGTGCCCGACGAGGTGGCCCAGGTGGTGGCTGGCGTCGGCAGGGCCTGTGCCCGCATCGGCTGCGCCCTCTTGGGCGGCGAGACGGCCGAGCTGCCGGACCTCTTCCCGCAGGGCGGCCTGGACCTCGTCGGGTTCGGCGTCGGCGTCGTGGAGAGAGGAAGCGTCCTGACGGGGGCGGCGGCCAAGGCTGGCGACCTTCTGATCGGGCTGCCTTCGGACGGCGTGCACAGCAACGGCTTCAGCCTTGTCCGCCGCATCTTGCGCGAGGGGGGGCTGAACCTCGGCGAGACGTACGGCCTGGACCGCCCGCTGGGCGAGGTGCTGCTGCGGCCGACGCGCCTCTACGGCCCTGAGGTGCTGCCTGCCCTACGTCGGCCGGGCGTCCATGGCATCAGCCACATCACGGGCGGCGGCATCCCCGGCAACGTGCCGCGCATGCTGGGTGAGGGGCTGATGGCCCGCTTCGACCGAGCGGCTTGGCCCGTCCCGGCGGAGCTCGAGCTGCTGCTGGAGCGCAGCGGCGTGGCGCGCACCGAGGCCTACGAGGTCTTCAACATGGGGCTCGGACTGGTCCTGGCGGTCGAGCGGGCCGAGGCGCCGCGCATCATGGCGGAGATCTCGGCGGCCGGAGGTGCGCCGCGCGTAGTGGGCGAGGTTCAGCAGGGGGAGGGCGTGGAGCTTTGATGCGGCTCGCGGTGCTCGTTTCGGGTCGCGGCACCAATCTCATGGCCGTGCATGGCGCCATCGGGGCAGGGACGCTGCCGGCCGCCCTGGCGCTCGTAGCCGCGGACCGCGAGGCGCCGGCACTCCGGTGGGCGGAGGCGCAGGGCCTCGAGACGTTTTTCGCGGATGCGCGTCAGATCGGCATGCCCGCCTGGGAGCGGGAGCTCGTGGCCAGGCTCGAGCGCGCGCAGGTGGACGCGGTGGTGCTGGCCGGATTTCTCCGCATCCTCTCGCCGGACTTCGTCGACCGGTTCACCGGGCGCATCGTCAACGTCCACCCGTCGCTCCTACCTTCCTTCCCGGGGCTCGACGCCATCGGCCAGGCCTTGCGCTACGGCGTGCGCGTGACGGGAGTCACGGTGCACTTCGTCGATCACGGCCTCGACGCGGGGCCGATCATCCTGCAGGAGGCAGTGGCGCTGCACCCAGGGGAGTCGCCTGAAGAGCTGGAGACCCGCGTGCATGCCGTCGAGCATCGGCTGCTGCCAAAGGCCGTAGGCCTTCTGGCACTGGGCAGGCTGGACGTGCAAGGCCGCATCGTGCATATCACGGAGGGATGAACATGCCGACTGCGCTTCTGAGCGTCCGTGACAAGTCTCAACTCGTCGAATTCGCCCGGGCCCTCGTAGATCGCCGGTTCGATCTGCTCGCGAGCGGTGAAACCGCAGCGGCCTTGCGGGCCGCGGGGCTCGAGGTGCAGGAGGTTGCGGACTACACAGGCTCACCGGAGGTCCTCGGCGGCCGCGTCAAGACGCTTCACCCCGCGGTGCATGGCGGCATCCTGAGCCGCCGGAGCGCTGAGGACGAGCAGGACCTGGTCCGCATCGGGGCACGCCGCATCGATCTCGTCGCCGTGTCGCTCTACCCCTTCTTGGAGACGGTGGCGTCCGGTGCGGACCGACCGGCCGTCATCGAGGAGATCGACATCGGCGGCGTCGCCCTGCTGCGCGCAGCCGCGAAGAATCATGACCGGGTCTGGGTCGTGCCGGGTCCGGGTTACTATGCGGACGTTCTCAAGGGCCTGGACGCGGGCGACGCCGATCTGCGCCGCCACCTCGCCGCCGAGGCCTTCCGGGAGACAGCACGCTACGACATGGCGATCGCGGACTATCTGGCGGGCCAGGACTGGCCCCTCTTTCCGCTGGCGCAGGCGGCCTTTTCGCGCGTCCTCCGCTACGGCGAGAACCCGCACCAGGTGGCGGCCCTCTACCGTGACGGGACCCAGGGCATCGCCGCCGCGCAGGTGCTGCAGGGCAAGGAACTCTCCTACAACAACCTTCTCGACGCCGACGCGGCCTGGCGTCTTGCGCTCGACCTTCCACCGCAGGCGGCCTGTGTCATCAAGCACCAGACGCCGTCGGGCGCGGCCAGTCTGCCGCGCCTTCAGGATTCCCTCGCCGCGGCGGTCGCCGCCGACGACGAGGCGGCGTTCGGCGGCGTCATCGCGCTGCGCGGCACGATCGACGAAGAAGTCGCAGAGTACGTGACAGGGCGCTTCTTCGAGGTGGTGGCGGCCGAAGGCGCGACGGCCGCGGCGCTGGAGATCCTTCGCCGCAAGCCGAATCTCAGGGTTCTCGCTCTGCCCGCGGGCCGACGGAAGGGCCTCGAGGTGCGGGTGATCGGCGGGGGCCTCGTGGTGCAGTCGCCGGACGACGTCATCAAAGCCGCCGCCGACTGGCAGCACGTCGCCGGGCCGGCCGCGGGGAGCCTGGCGGACCTCATGTTCGCGTGCACCGTGGCCAAGCACGCACGTTCGAACGCCATCGTGATCGCCAAGCACGGCGTCACCCTCGGCATCGGCGCGGGCCAGGTCAGCCGCGTCAGGGCCGCGCAGGGGGCCTTTGCGCAGGCCGGAGGTGAGGCCCAAGGTGCCGTGCTCGCGTCCGACGGCTTCTTCCCCTTCGGCGACGTGGTTCAGCTCGCGGCGGAGCACGGCATCGCCGCCATCGTCGAACCGGGCGGCTCGGTGCGTGACGAGGAGTCGAGGGACGTGGCCCAGGGGAGCGGCATCTCGCTCTACTTCACCGGCGAACGCCACTTCCGTCACTGATGCGGGCACTTGTACTCGGCAAGGGCGGGCGCGAACACGCCCTTTGCTGGTCACTCGCCGCGGGCGGGGCGGACGTGTTCGTGATGCCGGGCAGCGGCGGCATCGCGACCGTCGCCGACACGGTTGCCGGTGATCCCCTGCAGACGCCTCAGGTGCTCGACGCGGTACGCCGGCTGCAGGTCGACCTGGTCGTGCCCGGACCTGAGGAGCCGCTCGTACGTGGCATCGCGGAAGATCTCCGGGCGCAGGGCATCCCAGTCTTCGGACCCGATCGCCAGGGTGCGCAGATCGAAGCTAGCAAGGCGTACGCCAAGACACTGATGCGGGCTGCGGGCATCCCGACCGCCGCGGCGTCGCTCTGCCAGGACTTCGGCGAGGTGGAGCAGACGCTTGCGGTGCACCCGGACCGCACCGTCGTCAAGGCGGACGGCCTCGCGGCGGGAAAGGGCGTCATCGTGGCGGAAGACGCGTCCGGAGCGCGCCGCGCTGCGCGCCGCCTGCTTGGACAGTACAAGAGCGTTCTGCTGGAGGAGCGTCTTCAGGGCCCGGAAGTGTCGCTGATCGCGATCTGCCGCGGGCGTGATTACCGCCTGCTGCCGTTCGCGAGGGATCACAAGCGGCTCCTCTCCGGCGACCTTGGCCCGAACACGGGCGGCATGGGCGCGTTCGCGCCGGTTCTGGACACCTCCATCACCGCTGAAGAATGCGCCGAACGCACCATCGCGCCCCTTCTCAGGCTGCTCGACGACCGCGGCATGCCGTATACAGGTGCGCTCTACGCGGGCCTGATCCTCACGGAGCGGGGCCCGATGGTGCTCGAATACAACGTGCGCTTCGGCGATCCCGAAACGGAAGTGCTGTTGCCGGCGATCTCGGGTTCCATCCTGCCTTGGCTCGCCGGGGCAGCCGCCGGGCGGCTGCCGGCGGAGTCCCCCGAGGTACGGCGGCACGCGCTTGGCGTCGTGCTTGCGGCAAGCGGCTATCCCGAAGATCCCGAGACAGGTGGCATGATCGACGGCATCGAGGCGGCCCAGGCCGGCGGTGCGCTCATCTTTCACGCCGGGACGCTCAAGACGGAGGATGGCCTGTGGCAGGTCGCCGGAGGACGCGTGCTCTGCGTCGTGGGCGTCGGCGAGGCGCCGCAACACGCACGGGACAGGGCGTACGCCGCCACGGGCACCATCAGGTTCCCCGGCGCTCAGTGGCGCGACGACATCGGTCAGAACCGGGATCGGTAGTTTCGGCTCATCTGCCGTCACCGCTGCCGTCACCGCTGCCGGCGCGACGCCATCGGCGCTTCGATCTCGCGCCGTTTGGCCGCAAGGCCGATGTCTGCCACCGGCACTGGGCACTCTAGCCCTGTACGCTATCAGGTCAGGGTGGTGGCATCATGCGCAGGCTGGTTCCTCTGGTGGCCCTCGCGGTGTTGCTCAGCGGCTGCACGCTGCATGTGGGCAGCAGCGAGCCGTCTCCGATGGGCGGTTCCGCAACCGGCATCGTATCGGGCGAGAAGAGTACGACGGGAGCAGGGTCGAGCCAAGGGATGCAAAGCGGTTCGTCCTCCGGCGGCTCGTCTGACATGTCGTCAGGCGGGGGCTCCTCCTCGTCGAGCGGCGGCGGCTCCTCAGGCGGGGGCTCCTCCTCGTCGAGCGGCGGCGGCTCCTCAGGCGGAGGCGGGTCGTCAGGCGGCGGTTCCTCAGGCGGTGGGTCGTCGGGTGGATCGTCCTCCTCGTCGGGCGGTGGCGGCAGTTCCGGCGGGTCGAGCGGCGGCTCCTCCTCCGGAGGAAGTTCCGCCCTGCAGTCCGCCCTGCAGACGCCCACCGGACAACAGGCACTGGAAGCCTCCATGGAGAAGATCGTGCAATCACCGAAGATGTCTCAGACCATCTCGGCCGCGGTGCGCCAGGCCCTGATGCAGATGCTGTCGGGCGGCTCCTCTTCATCGGGGGGCGGCGGATCTTCCGGTGGGTCTTCGTCCTCAGGCGGCAGCAGCGGTGGCGGAGGTTCCAGTGGTGGCGGTTCGAGCGGCGGCAGCGGTGGTGGCGGCGCGGCCTAGGCCGCGCCTGCCCCATTTAGAGTCCCGCGGGACCGCTCCACGTTTGACATGACATCATGGACATGGTGGACAAAGGAGACCGCTGCCTGCACGTCGAAACGCCCGCCTGGAGGCGACGTGCGTGAACAGGGCAGCAGGGGACGTGCAGTACGGCAGGGCCGTTGCGGGCCTGTTCGTCGTCAGCATCCTCCTGAGCGTCGCCGTGACCGTTTGGCCGGGTGCCGTGCCCCATCCCGCATGGGGCTGGCTCATCGCAGCCTACGTCATCGCGGTGGCCCTGGCGGTCTTCGCTTACGTGAGCCCCAGGCTGACAAAGCGCACAGATCCGTCGTATCTCGCCATCGTGCTCGTGACGGTCAACGTGATGGCCACCGGCGGGCAGAACTCGCCGCTCTGGCCGCTTTACTTCCTGGTAGTCGCTGGGGCCGCGATGTTCTCGCCCTTCCGGCGCGTGCTCATGGTCGGGCTCGTGGCGGCCGTGCTGAGCCTGACACCGGCATTGTTCGGCCCGCTCTCCGCCCACTTCGTCGCGCAGGACATCGTGATGATCGTCCTGCTCGGAGTGATCGGCTACCTGTCCGCGTTCCTCTCCGCAGAGGCGCGCGATCAGCGCAAGGTACGCGAGCTCCTGGAGGAGATCTTCAGGGCCAGCAGCTTCGAGCAGGGCGACGAGCTCGGCTCGATGCTGGGCGGCGTCGTCGCCGTGCTGAGGCGCCTGACCCGAGCCGACTACGTGATCTGCTACCTCCTTTCGGAGGATGGCCAGCAGCTCATCCCAGAAGCATCCGACATCTCGCCTGGCGTCCCGGACGACGACGCCATGGTGCTGCGTTCGTGGCCCGTGCCTGTCGGGCAGGGGGTCACCGGCTTCGTGGCGCGCTCCGGCGAGCAGGTGATGACCGGAGACCTCGAACACGATCCGCGCTCGGTCATCATCCCCGGTACGCCGGACGTCTCGACCTCGTGCATCTTCATCCCGCTGAAGCTGGAGGAGCAGGTCGTGGGCGTGCTGCGCGTGACCCACCGCGGGATGAACTTCTTCACAGAGCCGGATCGGCGGATGGCGGAGGTGTTCGGCCGACACGCGGCCTTCGCGATCCAGAATGCGCGGCTTTTCGCCGAGACGAGACACCTTTACCGCAAGATGCGGGTTTTGAGCATCACGGACGGCCTTACGGGGCTCCACAACCAGCGCTATCTCAGCGAGGAGGCCCCGCGGCTCCTGGCGGAGGCCCGTGCCTCCGGCCAGTCCCTCTCGGTGCTGATGATCGACACGGACTGCCTCAAGTCCGTGAACGACCAGTTCGGTCACGCGTTCGGCGACGAGTTCCTGCGCGAGCTTTCGGCCGTGTTGCGCCGCGAGGTGCGCAGCGGCGACATCGTGGTACGCTATGCAGGCGACGAATTCATCGCATTGCTGGTGGACGCCCCCAGCGAGGCGGCCCGGCAGGTGGCGGAGCGCATCCGCCTTGCGGTACAGGCCATGCAGATTGGCATCGACATCCCGTTGGCGGTCAGCATCGGCATTGCCACGTTCCCTGAGCATGCCGATGACCTCGACAGGCTGCTCCGCGCAGCCGACCAGGCGCTTTACGTGAGCAAAGGCGCAGGGCGCAACCGCAGCACGGTCTTCACGCTTGCAGCCAACTGAGAGAGAGGGGTGGTTCTGATGGGTGAGGGCGAGTTTCGCGCGTACAACCTTGATCTGCTGACGCGGGTCATGGCGTCGTGCCGGGATCCGCGGGAGTTGGAGAACCTGCTGCGTGAGGTCTGGACGCCAGGTGAGCTCCGCGACGCGGCGCAGCGCGTGGAAGTAGCCGCGCAGCTCCTCGAGGGCAGCACCTACGAGATGATCGCGCAGTTGACGGGAGCGTCCACCGCCACCATCAGCCGCGTCCGCCGCAGCGTCGAGCGCGGCGAAGGCACCCTCGAAACCGCCTTGCTCAGGGTCGGGCGTGGCGAAGGCGGGCGCTTGCGTCGGCGGACATGGATTGCAGGAGGCATGCTGGAGTAATGGCATCTCATCCCGTGGCAGAGACCGTGCGGCAGCGCCGCACGGTCTACAGTTTTCGCCCCGAGTCCCTGCCCGAAGGGCTGATCGAGGATCTGCTGGAGGCGGCCTGCCACGTGCCCAACCACAAGCACAGCCAGCCGTGGCGGTTTGTCGTGGTGCGCGGGAAGGCGGTGGGGCGGCTGGCCGATCTCCGGGTGGAACTGCAGCGCGAGCGCGCCGCGAAGGACGGAAGACCGGTCGGGGATCTCGCGGCGTTCAGGGCGGAGGTCGCGCAGGCGGCCGCCGTCGTCTATGTCGTCCAGGCGGTGGCGGAGGACGAGAAGCGCAGGCAGGAGGACTATGCGTCCTGCATGATCGCGGTCTACGTGCTGCAGCTCGTTGCGTGGGAGCGCCAGGTGGGGGCCCGCTGGAACACGGGCCAGCTCACGCGGGGCGAGGCCGTGCGAAGCTTCCTTGACCTCGGCGCGCGTGAGGAGATCGCCTGCTGTCTTTTGCTCGGCTATCCGGAGCAGGTGCCGCCAGACTGGTCCCGCAAGCCCTTGCAGGACGTCACCCGCTATATCGAGTAGCCGCCGTCCACCGCCATGGTGCAGCCGCTGATGTACCTGGCGTCGTCCGAGAGCAGGAACGCCACGGCGGCCGCCACCTCGTCGGGCAGGCCAAGCCTGCCCATCGGGATCGCCCCACGCAGTTCCTCGCGCTCCGCGTCGCTCAGGCGAGACAGCATCGCCGTCTCGATGGCCCCCGGGGCGACGACATTCACCGTCACGCCGCTCCGTCCGACCTCGTGCAGGGTCGCGCGGGCCAAGGCGCCGTAACCTGCCTTGGCTGCAGCGTAGCCCGACTCCATGGCCCCGCCGCGCTCGCCATAGACGGAACCGATCAGGACGACCCGGCCATGGCGGCGCCGGATCATGCCGGGCAGGAATGCGTGAAGCAGGCGGTAGGCGGCCCCGAGGTGGATATCTTGCAAGTTCCGCCAGAGGGACAAGGGAAGGTCCTGCAGCAGGGCGAACTGACTGGTACCTGCCGCATGCACCAAGTAATGCGGCGTGCCGACCTCGTTCAGCACCTGCTGGGCGAGGCCGTCGGCGGCTGAGAGGTCCCGGAGATCGGCCTGTAGGGGAATCGCCTGGGCGCCAAGCGCAGTTATTTGCGCAGCGAGTGCATCGATTCGCTCGCGATGCATGTGATAGTGCAGGACGATCTTACTGCCGGGCAGCGCCAGGCGGCGCGCGATGGCGGTCCCGATGGCGCCGCTGGCTCCGGTGACAAGGCCAGTGGTCATTTGCGCAGGCACCTCCGGCCGGCAAGCTCAGGAAGGAAGGATACGCCAGATGCTGATCTATCTGAACGGCAAGTATCTAGACTACTCGCAGGCCCTCCTGCCTGTGGACGAGCGCGGACTCCAGTTCGCAGACGGCGTCTACGAAGTGGCCCTCGTCTGGGGCGGCCAGTTCGTCGATCTCGAGCGGCACCTGGAGCGCCTGGAGCGTTCGGCGCAGGCTATCGAGCTTGACCTTCCGTTCACGCGGTCCGAGATTCGCGATGTGGCGGAGGAGCTCCTTCGTCGCGAGGCCGTGAAGCAGGCGGCGCTCTACCTTCAGGTGACGCGCGGCGTGGCGCCGCGGGACCACCGTTTCCCCGCCGTGGTGCAACCAACGGTGATCGCGTACCTCAAGGATGCGCATATGGACCGGGAGGCCCTGCAGCATGGCGTCAAGGCCATCACGGTGCCGGACCTCCGCTGGCTCCGGTGTGACATCAAGTCCGTCTCTCTGCTGCCGAACGTGCTGGCTCGCCAACAGGCGGCCAACCGCGGCGTCCGTGAGGCGATCCAGGTGCGGTCAGGAGTCGGCGTGACCGAAGGGTCTGCCACGAACATCTGGATGGTGCACCAGGGCAGCATCGTCACGGCGCCGGCAAGCAACTGGATCCTTTCCGGCATCGTCCGCAGCGTCGTGCTGGATCTGGCCAAGTCCGAGAAGCTGCCTGTCGCGGAGCGCTTCGCTTCGGCGGAGGAACTGCTCCAGATGGATGAGGTGTTCATGACCAGCACGACATCCTTCGTGATGCCGATCATCGAGATCGACGGCAGGAAGGTCGGCGATGGCGAGCCGGGTCCTGTCACCATGCGGCTCCAGGAGCTCTACCTCCAGCGTCTCGACCAGATCGCGCACGCCACGCTCGGCTGAGCACTCCCGACGTTGCGATGGGCCCGCCGCCTCCCCGCCGCATATGCCATGGGCGGGAGGTGGCGGGCTTGGTGCAGATGCGGCCTGTGGTGATCGATGGCGGTGCGGCGGTGGGCATCGAAGTGGAGCTGCCGCGCACCCACCTCGTGGTGGTGACGACGGACAAGGGCTTTCTGATGTGCGGTGCGCTTGATGTCGGCCTACTCTCCACCAAGTTGCGCCAGCGGGAGATCGTCGCGGCCAGGGCGGTCGGTGTGCGCAGCATCGACGAACTGCTCGCGGCTCCGCTGGAGTCCGTGACGCCAGCCGCGGAGGCCCTGGGCGTGACGGTGGGCATGAGGGGCAGCGAGGCGATCGCGCGCATGCTGTAGCTGCAAGGCGAGGCGCGGTCGGCCTGGCCCCGGGCGGAAGCGTTCCAGCTATCCTGCCGACGTCTCCGCAGCCGGCCGCTCCACGTTGCGCCGCTCTCTTTTGTGCACCGACCAGACGAGGATGAGGCCAGAGCAGAGGGCGATCGCCGAGACGGCAGGGAAGGCGAGATGCGCCCCCCCGAGCTGCAGCAGGCCGCCGACCACCAGCGGACCGAGGGCCGCGCCGGCCTGCTTCATGCTCAGCGCGCCGAAGGTGCGCCCACGCACGGCCTCGTCACCCATCGACGCCTCGTAGGCGGGCATGACGACGAAGACCGTCATCTCGCCGGCGGTGAAGACCACCATGGTGAGGATCAGAGCCAGAGGATTCCGCAGATAGGCAATGCCGAGGTAGGCTGCGGCGAAGAAGAAGAGGCCGGCGGCAAAGCCGGTAGCGGGCCGTAGCCTACCAAGCCAGCGGTTGAGGGGGATCTGCAGCACGGCGACCATGGCCGTGTTCACGAGCGTCATGACGGCATAGACCTCCAACCCCCCTGGGACTGCGCCACGCAGGAAGGCGGGGAAGATGGTTTCGATCACCATGTAGACGCCGAGCTGCATCGAGCCGCCCACGACGTAGAGCCAGAGCGCGGGATCCGTGGCCATGCGGCGCATGGCTTCCCGGTTTGTGACCTGGCGCAGCTGGCGGCCGGTCTCCGGGACCGTGAAGAAGAGGAGAGCGACGACGAGCGCGCTCGCCCCCGCCGCTCCAAGAAATACGAGCGTCGGGTGCGCAAGTACGAAAAAGGCGCCGAGGAACGGTCCGATCGCCGCGCCGACGTTCATGGCCACGCGGCCGTAGGCGTACGCCTGCGCGCGTTCCTCCGGCTCGGTGACGTCCGCGATGGCCGCGCTTTGCGCCGGCCCCGCGACCGCCCGCGCGAGTCCGTTCATGCCATTCAGGAGAGCATACGCAAGGGCACCGTGCGACATGGCGAAGCCGGCCATGGCGAGCACCGAGATGGCGTTGCCGAGCAGCATGGTCCTGCGTCGCCCGAGGTGGTCGGCGGCCATGCCTCCGAGGGTGCCGGCCAGCATGCGGACCAAGGGGCCCACGCCGGTCACGATGCCGGCCACGGCAAGGCCATCCCCCGCCTGTGTCAGGCGCACCGCGATGAAGGGCAGCACCATGTAGCTCGCGACAGCCCCGAAAAACCTCGCCACCGCGAGGGAGAGTACGGGACCGCGCGGCCTCAGCCACCCGCGCCCAGGGGGTTGTCCCGACCCGGGCCGCACCGGTTCCTGTTGCCCTGCGGGCCGGGTCGGTTTGCTCCTACGTGCCATGAAGCGTGCTTCGCGCAGGTGCCTTTGGGCACCTTTATGCCGCGCCTGCGCGGGCGGCCACGGCCGGACCTGCCGCCGGGTCGCCGCTAGGTTCAGCCCTCGGCACCTGGGAGGTCCCGGTAGGTCCCGGCGCTGTAGCCGAGCAGGAGGCGGTCCGGCAGCCAGAGAAGCGGCCGGCGCAGCGAAAGCGGGTCCGCAAGCAGACGGTCGAGAATGTCCTCGTCCGTCAGCGTGGCGATGTCGACGCCCTGGGCCCGCCAATGCTGGCCGCGCAGAGCCACGAGATCGCGCACCCCGCCCGGGACGAGCGTGCCCATCTGAAGCAGCTGACTGCGATCCGGCGCTTCTTTGGGCAGGCGCCGCTCCACCACGTCAAACCCCTTTTGCGAGAGCTCCGCCCTCGCCTTGCGGCAGGACGTTCAGCCCGGATACCAGAAGAAGACGGCACGCAAGTTTCCCACCTCCGCGAGGCAAGTCTATCATGGAGGCTAAGTGCCGTTACGTTAGGAGGCCGACCCGTTTGGCGAAGGCGTTTTCCGGCATCCAGCCGACTGGTGAGATTCATCTTGGCAACTATATCGGCGCCCTGCGCAACTGGAAGCCGGAAGGCGGCTCCTATTACTGCGTGGTGGACCTGCACAGCATGACGATGCCCTGGGATCCGGACGAGATGCGGCAGAGCATCCGCTCCACCGCGGCGCACCTGCTTGCCCTCGGCCTCGGCGAGCCCTCGCACGTCTTCCTGCAGAGCCAGGTGCCGGAGCATGCGGAACTGAGCTGGATCCTGACCTGCCTCGGGCGCATGGGCGAGCTCAGTCGAATGACCCAATACAAGTCCAAGGGGCGCGGGCGGCAGGATGTCTCGGTCGGCCTCTACGCCTACCCGCTGCTGATGGCGGCCGACATCCTGCTCTATGGGGTGCAGGAGGTGCCCGTCGGGGAGGACCAGAAGCAGCACATCGAGCTGACGCGCGACCTCGCGTTGCGCTTCAACAGCCGCTACGGCCCCGTGTTCACGGTGCCCGAGCCGCGCATCTCGAAAGTGGGTGCGCGCGTCCTGTCGCTGCGCAATCCGCAGGAGAAGATGTCGAAGTCCGATCCGGACCCGAACAGCAAGATCCTGCTCACCGATCCGGACGACGTCATCCGCAAGAAGATCATGACCGCAGTGACCGACTCCGGCCGCGAAGTCTATTACGATGCCGAGGACAAGCCGGGCATCTCGAACTTGCTCGAGATCGCATCGACGCTCTCCGGTGAGACCGTCGAGGAACTTGCGGCGCGCTACCGTGACAAGGGCTACGGCGCTTTCAAGGGCGCCGTGGCGGACATCGTCATCGCGGCGATCCGTCCGCTGCGCGAGCGCGTGCTGGAACTGCTCGCCAGCCCGACCGAGATCGACGAGGCGCTGGCTCGCGGGCGGGCACATGCCCATCAGGAGGCAAAGCCCATGCTCGACTCGGTCAAGCGGGCCGTGGGCCTCCTGGTGCCCTAAGACCGCTCAGGCAGAAAGGGACGCATGATCGCGACGAGCTGTTGGAGCGCCGCATCCAGGTGGCCATCGTCGTTCGTCACGACAGCGTCGCAGCGGCCCTGTTGGGCGAACTCCATCTCGACCCGCTCCATGCGGCGCTCGAGATCCTCGCCCGGCGTGTCGCCGCGCGCCACAAGCCGTCGCCTCAGCTCGTCCGGCGACGAGGGGCGGACAAAGATCGAGGTACTGTCGGCGGGAAATGCCGCCTTGACCGAGATGCCACCCAGCACGTCGATCGATGTGATGCCAAGGAGGCCGCTCTCGATGGCCTCCTCGAAGCGCTGGCGCGAGGTGCCGTATCGATTGCCGTGCACCCACTGCCACTCGAGGAGGTCCCCCTGCGCGATCAGTGCGTCGAACTCGTTGTCGCTCGCGAAGAAGTACTCGCGCCCGTGCTGTTCGCCGGGGCGCGGTTTGCGGGTTGTGGTGGTGGGGATGAAGCGCACGGCCGGCAGGACCTTGCGCACCTGCTGGATCAGGGTCGTCTTGCCGCTGCCGCTAGGTCCTATCAGCAGGAAGAGATGACCGCGCATGCTAAGCTCCTTGCCATGCGGCGCCGCGCCGCCAGAGGTCTTTTCCCCAGACTGCCAACTGACCGGTGAGGTGTCAAGCCGCGGGCTGGTAGTTGGGGTCTGACTTGGCTTTGAGGGAGGTGGCCGTGTGCCTGACGGAAGCAGCCATCCTGGAGCGCCCGAGAGACGCCGCCTCTATCTCATCCGCCACGCAAGCCCGGAGATCGACGCGCGTGTCCCAGCGCGGCAGTGGTGCCTTTCTGCGCAGGGGCGTCGAGATGCTGAGGCACTGGGCCGACGCCTCAGCCTGGACGTAGCGCGGATCTGGAGCAGCGACGAACCCAAGGCCCTGGAGACGGCGACCATCCTGGCAGCGGGTCCGGGTGCCGGGACCGCCGTGCACGCCGACCTCCGCGAGGTGGCGTTTGCGTCAGGGATCCTGCCGCAGGCGGAGTTCCGGCGCCGGGTGCAGGCCTATCTCGACGGTGCGGACGATCCTGCCTTCGAACCATACGAAGCGGCAAGGCAGCGCATCATGCGCTGCCTTGCGGAAATCTGCCGCACAGATGACGGTGATGTTGCCGTGGTGTCGCACGGGCGGATCATCACGGTGCTCCTGAGCGGGATGCTCGGGCGAAGGCTGGGCGGTCGCGTCTGGTCCAGGATCGGCATGCCGGATGTCACGCTACTCGACCTTGAGAGCGGCGATGCGGTGAGCGGGTTTGCGGCCGGAACCTGATTCATCCCTGTGGCGCGCAGGCCTCGGCCTTGAGCCGCTCGAGTTGCGGCCTCTCGTAATGATAGGTGCGGCCGCAGAAGTGGCACCTGAGCTCCGCCTTGCCGTCGTCGATCAGCTCCTGGAGGGCCTCTGGGCCGAGCAGGAGCAGCGATCGGCTGGCCCGAGCCCGGCTGCAGGTGCAACGAAGCCGTAGCGGTGTGGGATCCGCGATGCGCGCATCGGCGAAGCCGTCGAGGAGGTCTTGCAGCAGTTCCTCCGCCGACGCTGTTCGCTCGGCCCGGGACGAGATCGGTCCGAGCGACGCTATGCGAGCTTCGAGTTCCGCCGAGAATTCCTCGCCGCCCGGCAGCACCTGCAGCAGCAGGCCTCCCGCGGCCTTGACGGTGCCGGAGGCGCGCAGCAGCACGCCGAGGGCGACGGCGGAAGGTACCTGCTCGGAGGTGAGCAGATAGTGCGCGATGTCTTCGCCCACCTCGCCGCTGACCAGTGGGGAGGAGGAGGTGTAGGGCTGGGCGTCGCCCATGCTGCGGCTCACGACCAGCATGCCCTGTCCGACGGCACGTCCGACATCGAGCTTGCCGTTTGCCTTGATGGGCAGCGCCACCATGGGATTCTGCACATAGCCGCGCACACCGCCCTCAGCATCCGCGTCGGCGATGACGGCGCCGACAGGCCCGTCGCCGAGCAGGCGCAGCGTGAGGCGGTCAGGCGGCTTGAGCATGGCCGCCGCCAGCAGGGCCGCGCCCATCATGCTGCGGCCGAGCGCGGCGGTAGCGACCGGAAACGTGCCGTGCCGCCGCCTGGCGGATTCGACCAGCCTTGTCCCGATGACCGCGATCGCCCTGATCTTTCCGCATTCGGCGGTGGCGCGCGCAAGGGTATCCTGCACCTTGGACGCCTCCTCAGGCTGTGGTCTTGTGCGCAGGGCAGACGATGCTTTCTATCCTAGCATTCCTGGATGATGGGCCGCACCCTTTACTGCACCTGAGGCAGCCACCATGATGAGGACGAGGGAGACGCAAGAGCGGCTCCGGCGGCAGGTCGTCGCCGGACTAGCGCGGAGGGAGGGTGAGCACCTGCTCCGAAGGTCCGGCGCCAGGCCGGAAGGGGCAGGTCACGCCATACACATCTACGGTGGCATCGGTTATCCGCTCCTCTACCTCGTGCTGTTGGTCGAGTCGATCGGCATTCCTTCGCCAAGTGAGGCGTCGCTCGTCTACGCGGGCGTGCTGGCCGGGGAAGGGAAGCTCTCGCTGCCGCTGGTGATCATCGTGGGTGCCTTAGGTTCCATCACCGGTGCGAACATCGCCTACTGGATCGCCGTAAGAGGTGGCCGCAAGCTCATCCTGCGCTACGGTAGCCGCATCGGCCTGACGGAGACGCGCCTGCTCCAGGCGGAGGGCTTCTTCCGCAATCGCGGCGAAACGGCGCTGCTGATCGGGCGGCTGATCTCCGGCGTGCGGGCCCTCATCTCGTATCCTGCCGGCCTCTTTGAGATGCCGTACCCACGGTTTCTGCTCTTCACATCGATCGGAGCCCTGCTCTGGCCGCTACTCGCGGCCGGAGCAGGCTACCTTGTAGGGCCGAAGTGGCCCGTGCTCCTGACCTGGCTCGAACGGGCATGGATCGTCATTCTCGTGGCGATCGTGCTTGCGCTGGTGGGGTGGATCTATTGGCGCCGCCGGGCTGGCAAGGCTCCTGGAGCGTAGACCGCCCTTCCTTCGGGGACGGCGTAGTGCTACTCTCCTAGCGGGCATGTGCATGCTGGGTCGCCGGTGGCGACCCAGGGCGGAGTACGCGGGTCGCCGGTGGCGACCCAGGGCGGAGTACGCGGGTCGCCGGTGGCGACCCAGGGCGGAGTACGCGGGTCGCCGGTGGCGACCCAGGGCGGAGTACGCGGGTCGCCGGTGGCGACCCAGGAGGGACGGAGTTTGGCGGACGAAAAGATCGACGTACTTTTCCTCGGCGGCGGTACCGGCGGCTACGAGGCGGCGATTCGCGCCGCGCAGTCGGGTCTTAAGGCCGTCGTGGTGGAGAAGGACAAGGTGGGCGGCGTCTGCCTGCATAAGGGCTGCATCCCGTCCAAGGCGCTCCTGCGGACGGCGGAACTCATGGCCACGATGCGCGAGGCGTCGGACTTCGGCCTCCAGATAGACGCGCCGCGACTGGACTTTTTGCAGGCCCAGACGCGCAAACAGAAGATCGTCGACCAACTGTACAAGGGCGTTCAGGGGCTCCTGAAGCGTGCCAACGTCACCATCTACGAGGGCGTGGGTACCCTCATGCCGCCATCGATCTTCGCACCGGCGGGATCCGTCTCGGTGGAGAGGACGAATGGCGAGCGTGAGCTCCTGACGCCCGACCACATCGTGATTGCCACCGGTTCTTCCGCGAGGGAGCTCCCAGGCCTGCCGTTCGACGGCGAGCGGGTGATCTCGAGCGACCACGCGCTTGAGCTGCGTGAGGTGCCAAAGTCCACGATCATCGTCGGCGCCGGAGCGATCGGGTGCGAGTGGGCGTCGCTCTTCTCGGATCTCGGTGGCGAGGTGCACCTCGTGGAGGCCTTGCCGCGTCTCCTGCCGCTAGAGGACAAGGAGATGTCCGACCAGCTGCAGCGGGCCTTCACGCGGAGAGGCATCGCCTGCTACCCGGGCCACGCGGTCGACGTCAGCAGCTATCGCGCGACCGACGACGGTGTCGAGGTCACGATCGAGGGGCCGTCTGGCAAGAAGACGCTCACCGCACAGAAGATCCTCGTTGCGATCGGCCGCAAGCCGAACAGCGATGGCCTCGGTCTTGAGAACTTCGACAAGGTCAAGCTTGACCGCGGCTACATCCAGGTGGACGCCGAAATGCGCACAGGCGACCCCCGCATCTTCGCGATCGGTGACGTCATCGGTCGGCTCCAGCTCGCGCACGTTGCGGTCCACGAAGGACTCATCGCGGTGGACGCCATCCTGGGCAAGAAGCCCGAGACCATCGACTACGTGAAGGTGCCGCGCTGCACCTACTCCCGCCCCGAGGTCGCGTCGGTCGGCCTCGACGAGCAGGCCGCCCGCGATCAGGGCTACGAGGTCAAGGTGGGCAAATACTTCTTCAAGGCGAACGGCAAGGCCCTCATCTACGGCGAAGACCAGGGAGTCTGCAAGATCGTGGCGGACGCCAAGACGGGAGACCTCCTGGGAGTGCACATCATCGGGCCGCACGCCACGGACCTCGTGGCCGAGGGCAGCCTGGCGCTCGCCTTCGACGGTTCCCTCTACGACCTGCAGGAGATCGTGCACGCCCACCCGACGCTCTACGAGATCATCAACGACGCGGCGCTGGCTGCGGACGGGAAGATGGCCTGACAACGCCGAGGCAGCCCCCGCACGCCGTGCGGGGGCTGCCTCGTCCCAGGAGGTGGCTTCGTGGATGTCGGGCTTGAGGGCGGGTTCGTCGCGCTGGCGGACCAGAGGCAGACGATTGCCGCGCAGGGCGGCACGCTGGAGGCTGTCCTCACGGCGATTGCCGAAGAGGTGCCCAGGCTCGGGCGTCGCATCTTCACGGCCTACGGCGCTCTTGCGTCGGAGCTGGACGTGCGGGTGAACGGCGTCGACGCGAGGCTCCTCGGGGGCCTCGGCGCCGTCCTGCGCTATGGCGATCACGTCAGCCTGGCGCCCTATCCCCTGAGACCACTGACGCCGCGTCAGGCTGAGCGCTATGCAAGGCAGATGATCCTCGGGGAGGTCGGCGCGGCTGGTCAGGCCAGACTGGCCGCCGCTCGCGTTGCGGTCATCGGTGCGGGCGGGCTGGGAGCGCCAGCCGCCACCTACCTGGCCGCGGCGGGCGTCGGGCAGCTCGTGATCGTCGACGGCGATCGCGTGGAGCGGTCCAACCTGCACCGCCAGCCGGTGCACCGGGACGCGGACGTTGGCCGGCCAAAGGCGGAAAGCGCTGCGGACAGCCTGCGCGCGTTGAACCCGGACATCGAGGTCTCGGCGGTGAGCGAGTTCCTCACCGCGCAGAACGCCCTGGACATCCTGCAGGGCTGCGACGTGATCGTCAACGGCTCCGACAACTTTCCGACCCGGTATCTCGTCAGTGATGCGGCCGTCCTGCTCGGCCGCCCGCTGGTCGACGCGTCGATCCTGCGCTTCGAGGGCCGTCTCGCGGTGTACCTGCCGCGTCAGGGCTGCTACCGCTGCCTCTTTCCGGAGCCGCCCCCGCCCGGCAGCGTGCCAAGCTGTGCGGAGGCCGGGGTGATCGGCGCCTTGGGCGGACAGATGGGGTCGATGCAGGCCCTCGAAGCGATCAAGCTGATTACAGGCGCGGGCGAGAGCCTGGGCGGCCGCATGCTGGTCTACGACGCGCTCACGGGTGAGCAGCGGCGCTTCTCGCTCACGCTCGATCCGCAGTGTGCCGTCTGCGGTGATCCGCCGCGTCAGACGGAACTGATCGACTACGAGGCGTTCTGCGGCGTGCTGGGGCCGCAGCAGGCGGAGGAGGGGCTCGGCATCTCGGTGCCCGAGGCTCTCGCGCTCCGTGCGGATCCCAGGGTGCAGTGGCTGGACGTCCGGGCTGGCGGCGCCCTCGACCGGCCGACGATTCCGGGGGCACTTCGCCTGCCGCTCGAGGAACTCGGACGAGGCGAGGCGCTCGACGGCCAAAGGCCCGTCGTCGTCTTCTGCGAGATCGGCCGGCGCTCGATGCTCGCCGCGGAGCGGCTCAGCCGGCACGGCATCCGAGCGCGCAGCCTCGAGGGCGGCATCGTCGCCTGGACCGCGGCCGGCCTCGATCTCAGCTCCTGATGCGGCTGCCGAATGCCCTGCGGGCGGAGCTCCTACGGGAGGCGGCAAGAGCTCTGCCGTGGGAGGCTTGCGGGCTCGTGGGTGGCCTCGAAGATGACCTCCTGACGTTCATCGCGTGCCGCAACGCGGCCGAGAGTTCCCATAGGTACACCATCTGCCCCGAGGATGTGCTGCAAGCCTTCAGGGAATTCGAGCGCCAGGGCATCGAGCTTCGGGCCATCTTCCACTCGCACCCCGAAGGCGCAGCGCATCCTTCCGCGACGGACATCCGCGAGGCCATGTACCCAGGGGTTTTGCACATCATCCTCGGTGCGCCGCCAGCCCTTCGTTTGCGCGGGTTCTGGATCGAGGCAGGGGAGGCCAGGGAAGAGCCCATCGAGGATGTGCACTAGGGACACCAAAGATGCGAAAAGGGCGCGATCCTCCCGGCAGGGATGGATCGCGCCCTTGGTATCGAATGAAGTCCCGCTCCCTCAGAGCAGCGGCAGGAGGTCCTGGAAGTAAAAGCCGTCATGCTCCGAGGCCTCGCCCCGCTGGACGGGAATGGAGCTGCGGAAAATCGGGCCCGCGTAGACGAACGTGTGGAACTCGCCATTCTCACCGCAGGGGTCGACCCCGGGCGGCAGATCGGCGAGGAAGTCGAGGTCGTAGTCGCGGCCAACGAACGAGGGATCGAGCTGCTTCGGGTCTACGGTCACCACGATCGCCTGGAAGCCCTGGCTCAGGAAACTCTCGGCCAACTGCCTGGTGTCGAGTCCCCAGAGCGGGAAGACGGCCTTCAGGTCCGCGCGGCCCAGCTGACGCTCCCGATAGGCGCGGATGTCATGCAGGAACAGGTCGCCAAAGGCGTAGTGCTCCACGCCCTCCTGCTTGAGCGCGTCCGTCTCGGCCGCGAAGAGGCTTTCGTAGGTCTCGTCGGTACAGGCCTGCGGGATCCGCACCACCCGGAGGGGAAGCCCGACCGCCTCGGCCTGCTGGCGCAGGAGCTCCTCGCGCACGCCGTGCATGCTGACGCGGGCCTGCGGGTCGGTGACGGTCGTGAGGAGCGCGTGGATGGGGGCGTCATACTGCTTCAGGGTGGCAAGAGCGATAGCGCTGTCCTTGCCGCCGCTCCATGAGAGGACGATCTTGTC
>JAJYSZ010000170.1 GCA_021793315.1 Bacillota bacterium
AGATCAACCTGCTGTTTAGTGTGTCCTCCGGTGAGGTGGAGACAGTCAATCTTCTTGACGCCTACCGGCGTTGCAGTGAGACTGTGCCGTGCGCGACTGATCCGCTCTGTCCTCGGCCGGTCATCCCGGAGGTTCCTGAGGCGCCTATTGATGCTTGCTACCCGGTAGATGATTTCGCGGCGCACCGGCAGATCGCTTCAGTTGAGGGCCTGAGTGTCCCTTCCTGGCTCGAATTGGTGCCGCAGATCGCTATCAGGGCTGGTTCGGCTCCTTTGCGGAATGTTGTCATCAGGTTCTACCAGAACCCGTTGGGGTTGGGCTGTGACGATTTGATCGCTGTTGATCCGTGTACGGCCTGTACTGACATCACGGTGCTGTATATCCCAGCAGGTGGGGAGACGACGATCGATGCCCGGGTCTCCCGGGCGCAGACCACTTGCGTCGGCGGCGATGTAGATGTGCCTTCGCTCTATGGGCCTGGGGGGCGCACCTTCTCTTGGCCGTCGTTCTCGTGTGGTTATGGGTTGTGTGTCGAGGTCATTGCCGCATCGGGTGCCTCTATCGACGCTGAAGTTGATGTTGGTCTCTATACCAGGTGGGAGGCAGCCTGATGGCATCACCGATTCTCGGATGCGCCAGTCAGTATCGAGTCGAGGTGTTCCTCCTGCAGCGTGTGGACAACGCCGATCAGCCGCTGCCGGTGCCGCAGATGCGGTTCATCGGTGTCCTTGAAGGCATTATCCAGGTTTCTTGGGGGCGTCGCCTGCGTAACTTCTCCGAAGCGGAGATCCTGCTCGACTTCAATAACGCTAGTGCGGAGTGCTGCCGCCTGTTCCAGATCGTCGCCGACTCGACGCGTGTCGCCCAGCTGCGGATTTGGCGCGATGATGTCCAGGTCTGGGAGGGCGAGGTGATGCAGGCGATCGAGGGCACCGGCACGAGCGTGAAAACGATTAATGCTCGCGATGTGGTGCAGCGGCTCGATGACACGGTCAACCCCCCTGACCTCCCTGGTGGGCCGATGGGCACCACTGGCCTGTATTACCCGCGCATGCCGGTCACCGAGATCGCCTATGACATCGTTGAACGCAACCTGACCGACACCAGGTACGTCGACCCGGTCGATGACACGCTGATCCTTGGCTACACGGTGGTCGAGGAGATCACTGACCCTGACGACATCGTCAGCTATAACGCCGGGGAGAAGGTCGACAGCGTCGGCAACATTCTCCGTGAACTCGGTCAGTCCTACGGGCTGGACTTCACTGTCATCAACCGTTCTCTCCGGCTCCAGCGCAGGCGCACCACCCGTGATCAAACGTTCGCCAGGCTCACGACACAAGACTTGATTGGCGATGCCGAGGCTCGCGCTAATGGGAACGCTGCTGCTACCAGGGGGTGGGCCACCACGCAGGCGGAAAACGAGAAGGAGCCCTCAGACTTTGATACCAACCCCGAGCTATACCCCGACTGGCCTGGTATTACTGCGAATACCGGTGTTACTGGCAGCCGCTATGGCAGGATCGACATCCTGAACCGTATTCATGACAACAATGCTGATGAAGACGACGTTATTTCTTCGTCGAGACGTGCAGCTTGGGGACGGAATCCGCCTCCAAGTGAGATCCTGCTTCCGACCGAGGCGCAACTTGCCCCGGGGGCGCCGCTGACCATGCCCGAGCTTGTGCCGGGCATGCGCATCGATTTCTTCGCTGAGGACGGGCTGTGTCGTCCAATCCGCCAGGGCATGCGATTGCTCGCGGTAGATGTGGTGTGGACTCCCTCTTCGGCGAACCAGGCGGCTGGTGAACAGGTGGCAGTAGAGCTGTCGACCCTCTCTGATGTCACCGGCGTATAAAGCAGGGGCCACACCATGGTTGGTGAGGCCCCCTGCTTGGTATGGGCTGTGGTGCTATTGCCAGTCGCTCGTGATCCCGATGTGCTGGCAGCGTTCGGTGTAGTTGCGCGCGAGTATATCGGGCGCCACGTCTCGGAGCGCATGTTCGATGAGGAAGTCGAATACCTTTCCTGGCTGCGTGCTGAGCCCCACCTCGTCAGCGAGGTCCACCACGCTGTTGATAAGGAACAACCGCATCGTGACGTTTTTCTGTTCTGACTCCTGCCTGGGGTGGAGCTTGCGGCCGTGCAGGTTAGCGCGCCGGTCACCACCGAAGATGGAAGGTGCAGCAGATGGCGAATTTGTAGGATTTCCCCTACCTACAGTTGTAGGTCGGTTTTTTCCTACAATTTCTTCTACATCTTCTTCGGTGTTCCCGTCATCTTCGGTTCCGGTTGGCTGGCTCTGGCGCTGGTCTTCGTCGTTGCCTTGAGCCGTGTACTGGGCTTCGTCTTCGGCCTGCTCTTGCTGCTGCTGCGGCTGTTCGGCGACTTTCTTGGCGGTTCGCTTCTTCACCGCTTTCTTTGCAGCCTTCTTGGTGGGCTTCTCTGTTGCCCCCGTTGCGCCGGTGTCGCCGCCGGTGATCGCGGCTCCTCTTGCGTCGGCCTTGGCGGCGCGGGCCTGCAAGGCTGCGATACCGCCGCCTACCTGGTCATCGATTTCAGCCACGTGGGTTCAGGTCCATTTCCAAGTTGAAGGGGGTGCCGTCGAGCATGTGTCCTCCGTTGATCTCTGCGTAGACACCTTCGTACGCCCACAGTTCGTCTGGGACGTCGCCGTTCTTGTGGTACGAGCGGTACTTCGCCTGCTTCTTGACCTCCGTCTGGAGGACGGTGACGCCGTACTTTGCCTCGTACTTCTTGGTGATGTCGGCGCGGGCGGTAGCAGCTTCACCCTGCCGGGGGCGGTCGACGATGGTCAACAGGACGTACTTCTTGGCCCCTTCGTTCTCGGCGAGGCCACTCATGAGGTCGTCGATCGTCTCGTAGTCGGTTTCCCACGGCTTGATCGGCATGATGATGGTGTCGGCCAGGATGGCGGCGTTGATGGCGTAGCTGGGGTCGGCGCCCATATCGATGATCAGGTGTTTGACCGGTCCGATGCGCTTGAGGACTTCGACGGCGAAGGTGGCCAGCGGGCCCTTGTTCGGGTTCCATTCCTCAACCAGGAAGGGCATATCGACCTCGAAGCCGTGGTTCTTGACACGGCGAGTGATGTATTTGTCGACCGATCGTGTGCCCTTGTCGGCGTCGAGCAGGATTACCTGGTCGGGGCCGTGTACGCGAGCCAGGGCGCAGGCGTAGTAGATCGCGCTCAGGGTGGAGGCGACGCCTCCCTTGGCCTTGTAGAACGTAGTGACGTGCGTCATCGATCTTCCTTTCGTTCGGTTGGCGGTTCGAGGTCATCGAGGTCGATCGGGTGTCGCTCCATGTACTCGGCCCAGACCATGGCATCGAGTTCGGTCAGGCTCAGGTTCCTGAGCGCGGCGGCGACCCTCCGGTAGCGCTCGACTTCCTCGGTGACGGTTTGGCTGATTCTTGGCATCGTCCCCCTTTCGCGCGTATGTGTAAATGTTCATTTGTGTTTTTGCACAGTATCAAATGCAAAACCGGTGGCAACTTGCGATGGTTTATGCCTTTATGGCGGATTCTCCGAGCGGATGAGATGATGTAGTAATCACCGTAATATCCGTTTTGGGGGCTTTATGGCGAGGTGTGGGTGTAACGCGGCGTCGGCGACGACATGCGATGCGATCGTGCTGTGTGTGGCTGCGAACCTTGGCCCGGGGTTGCGGTACGACGCCTCCAGCGGCAATCTGGCAGTGCGCTTCTCCGGCGACCCTGATAATGCCGCTGGCCTGGGGTCGGACTCGGGTATCTACGTACCGGGAGGCGATGCCAGCGTCGACCCGACCTCCGGGCGGAAAAGCGTGGCCGGGCTCGGTCCACGGATCAACGGCGCCACCCAGGGCGGGGCCGGAGGGATACTGCCGTGGGGCTCGCCGCAGAGCATCGAATATGGCGTGTCCGCAGGGCTGGACTTCATTGCGTTTCATTCGTATGCGCTGGCAGATGGGGTCGCTGTCAATAGATGGAGCAGCCCGACCACTCGGCTCAGCACCTACACTGACAATCCCGCCGAGGTCGAGGTTT
>JAJYSZ010000171.1 GCA_021793315.1 Bacillota bacterium
TCCTTTCCTCCCGCCCCCCGGAACCCGGGGGGCGGGCATGCGGATGGGGCGTGGGACTACGAGGCCGACTTGTGCTCCGGCGCGTCCGGCGCCTGCGCAGGCGTCTGCGTGCCGCGGCGCACGAAGAAGTAGATGATCGAGATCACGACGATGTAGGGCACGCCGGCGTACCAGGCGACCTGCAGGCCGTCCGGGAAGGCCGTCAGGAGGATGCCAAAGAGCGCCACGAGGCCGAAGATCGCCGACCACGGGTAGAGCGGCATCTGCAGCGGCGACGGCGGCAGGCCCTGGGCGGCGCGCTTGCGGCGGAACGCGAGCACGGTCGCGAGCACGAACATCCAGACCAGAATGCCGCCGAAGATCGAGATGCCGAAGAGATAGAAGTAGGCCGTATCCGCGTAGACAACCGAGAGAATGGCCGCGAGAGCCAGGCCGACGGTGGAGAGGAGAAGCGCGTTGCGCGGCGCGCCATTCTGGGCCAGCCTGCCGAAGGACTGCGGCGCGAACCGGCTGCGCGACAGCGAGAACATCATCCTGGTCGTGAGGTAGAGGTTCGTGTTCATGCTGGAGAGCGCCGCGGTCAGCACCACGAAGTTCATGATCCCGGCGGCGGCGGGGATGCCTACGTCGCGGAAGACCAGCACGAACGGGCTCGTGGTGACGCCGCTGTGCAGTCCGGCCTGGGTCCAGGGCACGACCGCGACGACGATGGCGATGGCGATCACGTAGAAGAGGGTCAGGCGGAGCACCATGGAGCGCATCGCGCGCGGCAGGGACTTCTCGGGGTTCTTGGCCTCGCCCGACGTGACCGACACGACCTCGACCCCGTAGAAGCTGAAGATCACGATCAGCATGGCGCACTAGGCGCCCCAGACACCGTGCGGGAAGAAGCCCTGGTGGCTCACCCAGTTGACGAAGCCGACGTTCGGCATGCCGCCCCAACCGAAGATCAGGACGCCTAGGCCGAGGATGATGAAGAGGGCGATCACGACCACCTTGATCATCGCGAACCAGTACTCGAATTCGCCGAACGCCTTGACGTTCGCGGCGTTGACCCCGATCAGGATGATCGAGTAGGCGATGACGAAGTACCAGAGCGGCACATTCGGCAGCCAGTACTGCGTGTAGATGCCGGCCGCCGTGACCTCGCCGCCGATGGCGATCACCTGCGCGCGCCAGTAGGTCCAGCGGACGACGAAGCCGGAGTATGGATTCAGATACTCCTCGGCGTAGACGCCGAAGGAGCCCGCGGTGGGGTGGACGACGCTCATCTCGGAGAGCGCCCAGATCATCAGCAGAGCGATGATCGCGCCGAAGACGTAGGACAGGATGACGGCGGGGCCAGCGAGCGAGATGGCCAGGGTGGAACCGAGGAACTGGCCGGTGCCGATCGCTCCGCCGATCGCCATCATGGTCAGCTGGCGCTCGCTCAGGCTTCGATGCAGGCCAGCCTCGTGTTGGGTAATGGGATCAGTGTGGTGTCAACTGCTGCCCATTTTGCCTGACAAAATGGGACATTTGTTGTTTGTGCCGCCCCTGCCGGGGACCGGAATAAGCTTCCGGGGCCTCCTCTTGGCACGTCAGGTCAGGAGACCGACCAGCAAGGAGTCGCATCGCGCCTCTGCGGCGTAAAGCCGTGTACCACTCGCGCGACGCCAACACCAGCCCCACCACCGGAAGCCTTTCGGCCTCCTCTTGGGCCTTGGACCGCCGGGCATCCGCCGCTCTGTCGTTAGCCCCGCGACCACCGACTACACGGCGGTCGGAACTGTTTCAGGTTTCGCGGTTGCGCCGCCCTCACGGGCGCGTCTCAGGTCAGCCGCTGCCTCCCTCTCCTTCTTCGTGGGATAGCGAAAGGTGCGATCCCACTTGAGTTTGAGATTGAGAGCCGCGGCCACGTTCGCGTCGCCCGACCAGCCACAGTGCCCGCAGTGCAACCGGCTGGGATAGCCGCGACCGCCCGGCGCAAGTCTTTGCGCCAGATGGTGACACTTGGGGCATGCTTGACTGGTCCAGGCCGGGTTCCGCTCCACAACCAGAATGCCTTCGCGCAGCGCGAGATCTCGCACTCGTTCGAACACCTTCCCGCGTAGCCAGTACGACCGCTTGCGGTTCGTGCGGCGGCTCCAAGTGAGCCCGCGCGCGGGTCGATACGCGCGCAGGTGCTCGAAGACGAGGACCTGCAGGCCGAGACGGACCGCCCAGGCGACGATCGCCGCGGCAATCTGCCAAGCTACGGAGTCGTCGAGGCGACGGATGTACGCCCAGAGATCGTAGTTCGAGCACTCTCCCTTGATCGGCGTGCCGGACGCCCTCTGCTTGCGTGCGACCTTGCGCAGCACACCCTCGCGTTTTGCGTTCTCCTCCGTGTGCCAGATCGTCTCCACGCCCTTGCAGCGCTCACCTTCCCATGCGGTTCCGACCGTTGAGTCCGCATTCAGGTCGATGGTGCCAACCTTGAGGTCGGGCTCTGCGAGGCGCCGATCCTCCGCCTTGCCCTGTAACGCCACCCGCTTCTCGAAGGGCACGTGCAGGTGGAGGCCGTCCGGCTTCGCCGAGAGAGTGGGCGACTGCGCCACCCAGATCCCCGGAGAGGCGCGCAAGCGCTCCTTCTCCTCATCCGTGCGGCGCTTTCGCCCCTCCGCAGCCATCGCGGCGTTCTGCCTCGCCCGCTCCGCCGCAATGCGCCTCTGCTCCGCCTCCGACTGGGCAAAGAGGTCGAGCGCATAGGGAGGCATCTGCAATGGCGCGTCGATCCATCGCCAACGCCCGTCCGCGAAGACCTTCAGTCGGCACCCGCCCTTGCGCAGGCGCTCTGTATCCAAGTGGTACATGCCGCCATAGAGCGTCAGATTGGGGTGCGGGTCGGGTTCTCCCGGCTCCTTGCCTCGCCTCGCAGGGCTCGCCTTCTCCCACTGCTTGTGGTTCGTGAGATGGCTCGCGACGGCACCCGAGGCCGCATTAATCGCCGCACGGCGCAGCGTGACGGGCATCTGTGGGCAGACCTCGTTGAAATCGTGGAGCACCATGGGATGATCCTCTGTGCGCACGCTCACGCGCTCGGACCACGTGAGCAGGTCCTTCGCTGTCCAGGAGACCTCGCGTTCCCCGCCCTTGCGCGTTGTCACGGTCTTCTTCTCTTCGTAGACGCCGGGGTGCTCCAGGAACAGGCCCGTGTAAAAGCATACGGCCTTGGCCCACTCGGCCTGCGTGCTCTCGATCGCCTGGATCACGCCGGGGTCCACACCCTCGGCGATGCGCAGGCGAACGGTGCGGGTGGCGCTGACGAGCATCGGATCAGGCATTGCCCATCACCTCGTCATCCAGTTCCTGCGCCGCCTCCTGGACTTTGTGGCGGAACCGCTGTGACCGTCTCCCGTAGAGCCTTGCGGCGAACACGGCGACGATCGCGAGCATGTCCTGTACAAGTTCCTGGGTCGCGTCGGTTGCGACCGGTCCATCCAAGACCTCGACGCGGACGCCGTGTGCCGCCAGCGCTTCGACCACATAGGCGAAACCGAAACGCGCCAGGCGGTCCTTGAACTCCACCAGCACCACGTCGATCTCGTCGGCAGCGGCCATGTGGAACAGGCGGCGCAAACCCCTGCGTTTCTCGTTCAATCCCGAGGCCCGTTCCGTGACGGTTGCGACCAGCTTGTAGCGCCGCTCTGCCGCCGCTGCGACCAGACGTTCGCGCTGCCGGTCGAGGTTGCCCGCCTCCGCCTGCTTCCCGCTGGAGACGCGAGCGCAGACGACGCAACGCGGCACCGCCCGTGCCTTTGCGTGCAGCAGCGCGTCGACTTCGCTCGCCGCGAATCTTCGCTGTCCCGTCGGCAGCCGCACAGGATGCAACCGCCCCGCCTTCTCCCAACGGTAGACGGTGCGCACGGTCATCCCGAGCCGGTCGGCCACCTGTCTCCCGTAGAGAGCATTCGTTCGTGGTCTATACTTCCATTTTTGGACCTGCGTCAGCCCCTGTCAAGAGGTGTCGAGGACTCAGGGAAGCTCCACGGCCATGGAATAATCTCTATTCCCTATCCGCGACCCT
>JAJYSZ010000172.1 GCA_021793315.1 Bacillota bacterium
TCTCCGTCTTGTCGCGGATGCCGCGTACCCTCGCCCACTCCTCGAACATCATGTTGAACTCGAGCGGTGCGACGGGGCACTTGTGCGGAACGCCGACGGCCAGGACGAGCCTGCCCCCTTGAAAGTCGCGAAGCGTGTCACGCAGACGCAGGGCGCCTTCCAGGGTGTAGAACCAGTGCCCTCCCTCCCTGAGGCCAGGGACCTCTTCCAGGTTGAGGCCGGATCCCGTCGCAATGACGAGGAAGTCGTAGGGCAACGGTGCTCCATCCGCCCGCTCCACCTGCTGGACGTCGGTCGCGATGCGCACGGCCCTGTCGTGCACGAACTCGACGCCGGGAGCCAGCAGATCGGACACGGGGCGCCTGAGCTGCGCCGGCCGCATCAGGTCGAAGGCGACATAGAGGAATCCCGGCTGATAAATGTACTCGTCCTGCTCGCCGAGCAGCGTCACCTGGACGTCGCCCCGCGCGATCTCACGGTTCAGGTCGCGAGCCACGAAGTTCGCCACCATCAGGCCGCCGGTGCCGGCTCCGATGATCAGAAGACGTTTGGCCATGCCGCTCCTCCGCTCAGCGGACCTTGCGCACCACGATCTCGTCGTAACCGTCGTGCTCCTCGACGCCGACGAGCTCCTGTCCCGCCTTCTGCGCCCAGAGCGGGATGTCGCGCTTCGACCCGGAGTCGTTCGACAGCACGGAGATCACCTGGCCCACCTGGGCGGCCTTCACCGCACGAATCAGTTCCATCATGGGGCCTGGGCAGAAGCTTCCGCGAGCGTCGACCGCCACATCAGCCTTCACTTCCATGTCGTCTCCCCTTCCACTTGTCCAGTCTTAGGGCCCGCAATCGAGCAAGTTAGGGCGGGTTGACAGTTCGGGGGCGGGATTGTACCGTAGGGTCGGGGTGGTAGGCCACGGCCTCACGGTGGGATCCGCCGTTCTGGATCGGAGACCGGCTGTTCAGCGAAGCAGATCTTGATCTGATTCGCTGGACGGCCGATCGCTTTTCCGGGCTGAGCCGGACGGAGTTGGCCGGCACCGTCTGTGAGAATCTGCCGTGGCGGGCACCGAACGGGCAGCTGCGCGTGGAGGCGTGCCTGGCGCTGCTGGAGCAGCTGGCTGCAGCCGGAACAATCCAGTTGCCGGCGAAACAGGCCCGCGCAGGCTATCGGTCCACCGGCCCGCGGGGAGAGCCCCAGCCGGTGCGGGAGGTGGTAGTGCGTCTTGGTGAGGTGCGCCCGATCACAGTGGAGCCTGTGCCCGCCGCCGAGCAGGCCAGCTGGGACGCGACGATGGCCAAGTATCATCCACTCGGTTTTAGGCGGGCCTTCGGTGCGCAGCAGCGCTACTGGATTCGCGGTGAGCTCGGCGGCGAGCCAGTGATCCTGGGGGCACTGCTGTTTGCGGCGCCGGCGCGGCACGTGGCGGTGCGCGAGGCGTGGCTCGGGTGGACGCGCGAGCAGATGGAGCGCTGCCGTTACCGGATCGTCGCCAACAGCCGCTATCTCATCCTGCCCGGCGTGGCGGTGCCGCACCTGGCGAGTCACGCGCTTGCGCTGGCCCTCAGGCGCTTGCCGGACGATTGGCAGGCGCGGTACGGCTACCGGCCCGTGGTGGTTGAGACCTTTGTGGCGCCACCGTGGCGGGGGACATGTTATCGGGCGGCGAACTGGCTGCACCTGGGACAGACGACGGGGCAAGGGCGTCAAGACCGGCAGTACGCCCAGGGCGGCACCGTCCGGGAGGTCTTCGTCTATCCATTGGTGCAAGATTGGCGCCAGGCGCTGGTGGCAGAACGGCCAGAACAGCCAGAGGCGGCAACGGAGTCTGGATCTGAAGCCCAGGATGCGGGAGGCGATGGCATGATCACCGCTGAGCAGAAGCTGAACGAGATGACCGAGGAGCGGATCAAGCAGCGCTTCGCGGCGATGGCTTCCTTCCTGGACGAGCGGCAAAGAAGGCTGTTCGCCGCGGCGGAGGCCGTGGCCTACGGTGCCGGCGGCCAGACGCGCGTCGCAAGGCTCTTGCACATGTCGACGGAGACGGTGGCGCGCGGCATGGCGGAACTGCAGGACCCCGAAGCGCCGCAGATGGAGGGCATCCGCAAGCCCGGCGGCGGTCGCCGGCGTGCCGTGGAGAGCGACCCCACCTTGCTTTCGGATCTGGAGCACCTCGTCGATCCTGTCACCCGCGGCGAGCCGGACTCGCCTCTGCGCTGGACGGCCAAGAGCGCCCGCAATCTCTCGGCCGAACTGAACAAGCTGGGCCACAGCACGAGCGAGCATCTGGTCCGTGATCTCCTGCACGCGATGGGATACTCCCTACAGGCCAACCGCAAGACGTTGGAGGGTGGCGGATCGCCCGCCGAGCGAGAGAACCGCGACGCCCAGTTCCAGCACATCAACGAGCGGGTCAAGGAGTTTCAGGCGCAGGGCCAGCCCATCATCTCATGTGACACAAAGAAGAAGGAGCTCGTCGGCCAGTACAAGAACCCGGGTCAGGAGTGGCAGCCCAAGGGACAGCCCGAGCCGGTCAAGGTGCACGACTTCATCGACCCCGAACTGGGTAAAATCGCCCCCTACGGGGTCTACGACCTCACCCAGAACAACGCCTGGGTCAGCGTCGGTACCGATCACGACACCGCTGCCTTCGCCGTCGCGAGCATCCGCACTTGGTGGCAGACGATGGGCCACGAAGCCTACCGGGAAGCCACCCGCCTGCTCATCACCGCCGATGGCGGCGGCAGCAACGGATCCCGCAACCGTCTCTGGAAGGTCGAGCTACAGGCACTTGCCGATGACACCGGCCTCGAGATCATGGTCTGCCACTTCCCACCCGGAACCAGCAAGTGGAACCACATCGAGCACCGGCTCTTCAGCTTTATCACGCAGAACTGGCGCGGTCGCCCCCTGGTCAGCCATGAGGTCGTTGTCAACCTTATCGCCAACACGACCACCAGCACCGGCCTCAAGGTCCACGCCGGCCTCGACACCAACGTCTATCCCACCGGCGTCAAAGTCTCCGACGACGAGCTGGCAGCCATCAACTTATCGCCGGATGCTTTCCACGGCGTGTGGAACTACACCATCCGTCCCCGCCAGCAAGAGTCGGATTGATTTGTTGCAGTCCCTAACTCCAGAAGGGAGTTTCATCTAACGCGACCAGCGCGGCCTAAATGTTGTACAATCCCCCCATGCGCCACCTAGACGTGGAAGAGATCATGGAGATTCATAACGTGTTGGCTCAGGAATTCTCAGATTCGAACGATCCGATAATGCCACCCGGCATCAAGAACTTATCAATGTTGGAATCTGCGGCTGCCCGGCAAGACACCGGGTTTGGTGCCTTTGTGAAGTACGATACTGTGGACGCTGTGGCTGCTACGCTTCTATACGGAATCGTGAACAACCACCCTTTCCATAATGGGAACAAGAGAACAGGGCTTGTGGCGACTCTAACCTTCATGGATAGGAATGACCGCACCTTGGATGGGGTCTCTCATAATGAGCTCTACGAGATCGTCACCAAGGTGGCGTCTCATAACCTGTGCCGCGGGGGCCGATCGCATGCCGATGAAGAGGTGGAGGAGTTGCGACGCTGGATTCGGAAGCATTCTCGCCCACAAACCAGAGGGGAACGAGTGATAACTTACCGGCAACTCCGTCGCATCCTCAACGGGTTTGGATATGAATTGCAGGACGCAAAAGGCAACACAATTGACGTAATAAAAACCATCAATGAGCGCCGTTACGGAATAATAAGGACAGTCAAACATCGGACGAACATTGCATATCCTGGCGAAAGCGTTCAACTTACCAAGCAGGCGATGAGAGATATAAGAGGGAAACTAGGGTTATCGGAGAAAGAGGGGTATGATGCCGATGCTTTCTACGACCATCGCACCCGTGTTGACATCGTTATCGTGACGTATCAATCGTTGCTACGCCGACTAGCCAAGGTCTAGGCGAGAAGCGCCGATGCGGCTGTAAGGTCCGTAGTCCCTATTCAATCGGCTACCACCG
>JAJYSZ010000173.1 GCA_021793315.1 Bacillota bacterium
GGCTGTGGTATGCGTTCACGTTGTTGAGGTGGTAGATGCCGTGCTTGTGCACGCCACGCCTCGCGTTCAGGATCTGAAGAGGGATACTGTTCGCCCGCGTGAACGCCCCGTATGCAGAGGCTGCATCGGTACAGAGCACGCAGTTCTGCAAATAGCCACTCAGCGCTGCTTGTAGCTGCTGTGCCGTCACGTGACCAGTCCCTGTAACCTTGGACACAGTGCGTTCCTGCCTGTCCCTAGCGACCAGGACACAGACCTGGTAGTGACTGATCCCCCGTAGCGCCGCCTTCCCGCCTGAGCGCCTCGCACCTCGGGAGAGGTGACGGGACCCCTTCTGCGAGTCGAGGAAGAAGGTCTCGTCGGCTTCCACGATGCCGGTCAGGGTCGGCTTAGGCAGTTGCCGGAGTCCTGTAAGGATCTTATGCCTCCAGTAGAAGGCGGTTTGCACACTGATTCCGACCATTTGCGCCGAGCGCCGGATGGACAACCCCTGGCTCATGCACCAGGCGTACTTCAGCCACGTGTTCGTGTCGTAGTGAGTCCCCGCCATTGGGGATGCCGTGGCGTCGTTGAACGTTTTCCGGCAGTCCACGCAGCGGTACCGCCACCGGTTCTTGTACTTGCCATGGCGGTGAACGTGTGTTGACCCGGAGCGCGGACAGGCGAACCCATTGGCGAAGCGCTTCTCCCTGAAATCAACAACGACGTGAGGATTGGCTGTTGGCTGAAGCAGTCGCACAAGCTGGTTGTAAAGGTACTCATGGTCGCTAGCGGGGAGCTGCACGATCGTCTGCGCCACAGCTAGAGCGGCTCGACTTGCCACAGGTTCCCACCTCAGGGTTCAGAAACCCCTCTGGATCCCACACATTTTTGGAACTGAGCATTTGATTTTGGCCACCCGAGCAGGAGCAGGCGTCCAGGCGACGTCAAGATCCCCTGGGAGTTCGATCTCGGCCACACCGAGAACCAGGAGACCTCGATTCGGCACGAAGCCGCTCACCGACTGCTGTTCGCCATGGAGGCGGTAGACCGGCCCAGCGACTGCTGCCATGGCGCGCACCGGTCCAGTGATCGTTGCCGCCCGCCAGGTATTCGGTATCGACTGCGCATGAGGACGCGACCCATTTGGCACGTGGTGGGCAGACTGCACGGGGCCGCTAGAGCATGCTGCGAGCAGCAGCGCGGACCCGGACGCCGCCACGAATAGAGTACGCAGCAGGGATGCGCCTCCGCCGCAGGGTTCCGCCGCGGTTACACCAGTCCATCCCATCCACGCCACAGGGTTGGTCCGCGTCGGCACTCTTTAGGCCCGTTCTCCGTCTGCGATCAGAAGTAAAGTTCCGGGGAACGCCTTATGGCCGCGTGCGTGGGCACTTGCCTGGCCTTCACGGACCGTAGACGGTGACCTGAGACACGGAGCCGGGCGTGACCAGTTCGTTTCCGGCCGCGAGCGCGCGCGCGACGACGAAGCCGTCCACGGGCCGCCCGTTGGGGAAGACCACCGTCAGCCTGCCGCTGGGACTGGTGGTCGAGGTGAGGGTGACGGGGAAGCCGGCCTTCTGCAGCAGGGCGACGTACGCCGAGGACCCCTCGACCGCGACGGGCACGTCCTTCGGCGACGGGAACGCCGGCAGGCCGGTCCAGGCTCCTGTGCTGCCGTAGGGCTTGAGCATCTTGGTCACGTCGGCCGAGTTGAGCACGTCGTAGTAAGCGCCGGCGATCTGGTTCTCCTGGTTGATCCCGGGCAGGGGCATCGATGCGAGATCCATGGAGTCGCCGGCACTACCGAGCGTGACGTGCTGCACGCGGCTGTGGGCGAGGGTGAGACCGAGCGCCAGAAGCTGGCTGTTCGAGAGGTTCGTCGCGACGTCCTTGCGCCAGGTGGCAACGAGCGCCGGCAGGTGGAGGGCCGCCTGCACCGGGTTTTGCAGCAGCTTCTCCTTGAGCGCGAAGAGCACCTGGGCCTCGGCGTCCATCCGCTGAAAGTCCGTGGTGCGGTAACTGTTGAGCGTGTTCTGGCGGACGCGGATGAAAGCCAGCACCCAGGGGCCGGAGAGGCAGTGAACACCAGGCTGGAAGTCCGCCTTGCTGTGGATTGGGTCGTAGATGGCGTAAGGAATGTCGATGTTGACGCAGCCGACGGCGTCCACGGCGTCGATGAAGCCGTTGAAGTCCGTCGCGATGTACGCCTTGACCGGCATGCCGGTGAAGTGGCTCGCGATCTGCATCGCAAGCTCGGGACCTTGCGCGGGCCCTTCCCCCAGGCCGAGGAACAGGGTCTCCTTGATCTTCGGTACCGTGTCTCGCCACTGGGGCAAGGCGATCAGGAGGTCCCGCGGGAGCGAGATGAGCGTGACCTTGTGCTTCTGGGGATCGATATGCGCGAGCATGAGGATGTCCGCCTGCCCCTGCGAGAGGGGGCCGGTGGCTTGCCTCGCGTTGTTGCCGATGAGCAGGATGTTGAAGGGGAGGTTCGTGGACACCGCCGCGACATGGCCGCCAGGGCTCGATGCGGATGTGAACCAACTCTTCAGGTAGGCGCCGGCCCCGATCAATACAAGGACGATGACCAGGAGCCAGATAGACCTGGGTCGCAACCGCTTCTTCAAACCTTTACCTCCGGCGTCCAGGCTCGACTGCCCATCGCCAACACTTTGAATCTACCTCTGTTGCTGAGGCTTATGGGATTCCGGGCAAAACAGGAGCCACGAAGAATTTCGCAACCCCTCTTACGGAAGCTCCCTGGCTGGACTTTGAACATGTCCGCCACGGAGGGGAGGCGGCTGCGGTGTTCCCGGAAGGCTCCAGCGAAGGTGAACGTGCCTACGAGCGTAGCGCCGACGATGAGCACCAAAGCCGCGATTGCCACGACCAGCCAAGCCCTCATGTCCGGCACCTCCTAACGGCTCCTCTCTGCAATGGCGCGACGTACTGGCGGTGGTAGGCCCGGCGTCGCGTGGCCTCCTGGCGTCTCGTTTGAACGTGGTTTGCGATCTCGAGCGCCAGCCAGGTGAACAGGAGTGCGACGACTTAGGCCACGATCGTCACCTCAAAGCCCCCCAGTCCTCGAAGGCTCGCAACTGCTTTTGGACCTCGCGGCGCGTCTGGGCTCGACTCGGGTACTTGCGGGCTTCCTCGACGCGCGGCGCGGGTGTGTCGAGGCGCAGGCCATGACGGGCGAGCGCAGCCCTCTGCTTGCCGGTCCTCGTTATCTCGACCTCCCCCTCTCTGGAGAACGGCTACGCCCGGCCGCAACCGGTGCGCAGAAGTCAAGGGCGGGCAGAGGGGCCTCCACTAGAGGCACCTCCCGAGCGAGCTCGGCGAGCGCCCCTTGACGCAAGCGCCACCGGCTGCGGCACCTGGAAACCCAAAGAAAAACCCGGCAGAGCTCCTCCGGCGTGAGCAGGTAGCGCACCATGCCGTGGTCGAGGGGCTTGTCCTTCACTTGGGCGCGCTGCTCGTTCGGAAACCGCATCTCGCGAGCCAGGAACTCGGCGCGGTCGTACAGGTCCGTTGGAACCTCGGCATCGACGCTGCGCTGGTCGTACTCCTGCTGAACGTCGTCTGCGAGGCTTCTCCGCTGGTAGCGGTCCTCCCGTTCCTCGCCGGGCCCGAAGTCGCGCCGGTTGGCGAGCTCGATCTCGCGGTCGAGGTCGTCGGGGATGTACCTCTCCCTCTTCCTCGGCTTCAGGCGCATCGCTAGGAGCGAACGCCCCATGAGGTTCGGCTGGGACGAACCGCCGAGAAGCCCGGAGCTCTTGTAGACAGGTTCCGTCGTGTAGTTGCCGAGCTTGCCGGCGATCTCGTTTCTCGAGATCGTTCGTCAGCAGGTACAGCCAGGAGCAGTTGCCCTTGATCGTGCCGGCGGCATCACCGTAGCGCGCCTGGCTTCGGCAAAATGAAAGGGGACCAGTTTCGGACCGGTGGCCACGCAATTGGGAACCGGCCCGTGCGGCCGCGGCCAAGTAAAAGGGGACCACCGCCCCAACTCCTTCCTGTAAACTCGCAGTTG
>JAJYSZ010000054.1 GCA_021793315.1 Bacillota bacterium
ATATGCGCGGGAAGAGGTTCCTTGGGACGGGCTGTCGCCTCAAGGGCAGATCCTCTGTGCGCGCCGTCGCAAGCTGCGGCAGCAAACAGGAAGGCGCGCGGCCACGTCGGCCGCGCGCCTTCGCCCTGTGTTCTAGCGCCCCTTGAACTTGGCTTCGCGCTTCTCGAGGAAGGCTGCGACGCCTTCCTTGCGGTCCTCCGTCTCGAAGACGAGCTGCCACATCGCCGTCTCGTACTTGAGGCCGTCCTCGAGCGGCATGTCCTGGCCGCGCAGTATGGCCTGCTTGGCCAGCGCGACCGCCTTGCGCGCACGTCCGCCGATCCGTTCGGCAAGGGCCACCGCGCGATCGAGCAGGGCGCCTTGCGGGAGCACCTCATTGACGAGGCCGATGCGCAGAGCCGTCTGGGCGTCGATCATCTCGCCGCTCAGGATCATCTGCCTGGCCCAGCCTGGCCCGACCAGGCGCTGAAGGCGTTGGGTACCGCCCCAGCCCGGGATGATGCCGAGGTTGATTTCCGGCTGGCCGAAGCGTGCGTTGTCGGATGCGAGGCGGATATCGCAGCTCAGGGAGAACTCGACCCCGCCACCTAGGCAGAAGCCGTTGACCGCGACAATCGACGGCTTCGGCGAGGTCTCGATGCGACGGAAGAGCGCCAGCGTGCGTTCGGCGAAGGCGCCTGCCGCCCAGACGTCGAGCGATGGGAACTGGCTGATGTCCGCACCTGCCACAAAGGCCCGCTCACCAGATCCCGTGAACACCATGGCGCCGACCGCGTCGTCCTGCTCGATCTCAGCGACGGCCTGCTCGAGTTCCCGCAGGGTGTCCTGATTGAGGGCGTTGAGTGCCTCGGGCCTGTTGAATGTCAAGACTGCCACCGAGCCGCGCCGCTCCTGCAATAGAGCCAACGTCGCCATCCTCCTCGCGTTCCTGCGTTCGCCGAGGTCAATATAGCAGATCCTGCCCGCGGCCCAGCGCGTTTGGCCTGCGCGGGGACGGCAAAGAATAGCGCAGAAGGGGGGTGGGCGCCCGGCAGAACGGGCGCAGACCTTGAACTTAAACGGTCGGATCCGGGATGTCTGGCGATCGGTGGCTCGCCTGGAGCGTCGAGCGGTCGCCGCCGTGCGCCGCGAGCCACTCATCTGGAGTGCGGCGCTTCTCTTCGCCTTGATCGCCGTCGTAACGGTCCTCTCGAACGGCAAGGCCGGCACCCAGTCTCCGCCGCTGAGCCTATCCGGGCAGACCGAACGCACCCGCATGGTCTCCGCGGAGCGTCAGGCTGCTGCGGCGCAGGCCCTGGCAAACCGGCCCGAACCTGCGGGGGCTGCCTCGTCGCCGGCCGCGAACTCCGCTGCGCCCAAGTCCACCCCGGTGCTCGCTGCCACGTTGCCTGCGACCGCGGTCTGGCCCCTGCAGGGGAAGGTCGCCTTGGGCTATGGCTGGGTGTTCGATCCCACGGGAGGCTACTGGTTCTATCACACAGGCTGGGAGATCCAGGGCGCTCCCGGTTCGCCAGTGCGGGCGGCTCTTCCTGGCAGCGTCTACGCGGTCGAGCGCGAGCCGTCCGGCTCCTACACCGTCGTGGTGCGTTCGCCCGAGAACGTCGTGACCACCTACAGCGGCCTCGCTTCGACACAACTCGCGGTCGGCAGTTCCGTCGATCAGGGCGCTGCCGTTGGGGCCCTGCCGGCGAGCAAAGGAAGTCGCAGCGGTCGTCTCGGCTTCTCGATCACCCGGGCCGGACAACCCGTGAACCCCGCTTCGATGCTGCCTTCCTCGACGGCAGGCGCATCGCCGCAAGGCTGAGCGCATAAGTATTGCGCGAACGTTGACGAGGAAGGGGCCGGATGCGGTGAAGGACCACATCTGGAAGCGGGCGCTTGACGCCACCCGGTTAGCTGCAAGGCACGCGGCGCCGGGTTTTCCCCGGCGCCGCTGCGCTTCGGATCCTGCCCGACCGCACGAGTTGTCGCGTCCCCATGCAGGAGGCACCCGAAGCAAACGCGCTTCGGGTGCCTCTACAGTGCGGGCAAGTGCTTACCCGCGGAGTGTACGAGGGAGCGCCGGCAAATGGCCGGCGTCCGCGCAATCGGAACTAGTCGGCGGCTGGTTTCGCCGTGTGCCGTCCGCCAGGGGGAGCTTTGGCTGAGCGGTGCGTGCGCTGAAGCCGCACTTGAGCCCGATGTCCTCGAGGCGATGATGCCGCGGTCGTAGCGCCCGAGGTGCGCGGTGCGTCAACCAATTGCCGCCGGTCGAGTGTCCGGGTCCGCGCCCGTCATCGGACAGGAGATATCAGACGACGACGGTGCAGACGATCGACTTGGGCTGTTGGGACGCCTCCCGATTCACGCCACCCTCAACGCGTGAGGATGGTCCGCAGCCTAGCTTCATGATGCGTAAGGGTCCGCGGGCTCGATAGTGCCGAATGGTCCCGTCGACGCGGGTCCGATCGTACCGAGGCAAACACGCAAGGAGGAGGACGCGCCCACATAGACTGTCCCGGTTCCCTGACAGGAGGGATCCGGATGGAGATCCGGGTGGATGTGTCCGAGCTCGAATGGCGCCAGGCCTGGCGCGCGCTGATCGAGCAACTGCGCCGCCAGGGAAAGCTTCGGTGAGCCGCAGCCTTGCAATCTACGCGCGGGTCTCCACCGACGAGCAGGCGCAGCATGGCACCTCGCTGGACGGGCAGCTCGAGCGCTGCGAAGCGCTGGCGCGCAACTTGGGCGCGACCGAGGTCCACGCGTTCGTCGACGCAGGGATTTCCGGCAGCGACATCATGCGTCCCGGCCTTCAGGCCTTGCTCGCCGCGGCGCGATCACACGAGATCGAGGCGGTCGTGTGCCTGGACCCGGACCGCCTGGCCCGCAATCTCAGCCACCAGCTGATCATCACCGACCAGCTCGAGGGTATCGGCATCGAGCTTCATTTCGTCCAGTTCGATCACCGCCCGACGCCAGACGGCAGGCTGCTCTATGCCATTCGCGGTGCCATCGCCGAGTTCGAGGCGCACAAGATCCGCGAACGCACGCGCCAGGGCAAGCAGCAGCGTCTGCGCGAAGGCAAGGTCGTGACCGGCACGCAAATCCTCGGCTATGTCTACGACCGCCGGCGCAAGGGGTTCTCCGTGGACGTGGCCGAGGCGGCCATCGTGCGTGCGATCTTTGCGATGGTGCCGCAGATGTCCACCGGAGCCATCGCGCGCAGCCTGAACGACGCAGGCCTGCACGCCAAGGGCGGAGGACCCTTTTCGCAGTCGGCCGTCTACGGGATCCTGCGCAATCCGACCTACCTCGGTCGGATGACGCAGTTGCGCGGCCAGGGCGGCGTCGCGGTCCCTCCTTTGGTCAGCCGGGAGACGTTCACCGCGGCAGCTGCCGCCTTGACCGCGCGGCGGCGGCGGCCGGAGGGGCACGGCCGCGTCTATCTGCTGAGCGGCATCGCGCGCTGCGCCGCGTGTGGGCGCAGGGTCACCGGCAGCGGCGGAAGCCGGCCCTACTACGCTTGTTCGGGCAAGCGCGCGCAGCCGCCCTGCGGCTCACCGTACTTCCCAGCGGAGTCGCTCGAGACCGCCGTATGGGCGCGGATCGTGGCGGGACTCGACCAGGCAGCCACCGGAGACGCCCCAGAGATCGGGGCGTGGGCAGAAAGGGCCATCGCCCGAGATCGAAAGCGCCTCGAGACGAGGCGCCGCCGACTGGTCCAGGCGGGCGCCGCGGGGCGCCTTTTGCCCGAGGACCTCGCTCTTGCGCTCGCGCAGGTCGACGGTCGCCTCAAGGCACTCGAACTCGAACCGTCGCACCGGGAAGGACAGGACGACAGCGCAGCTGCACGGGAATATCTGCGTCACGCGGACGCGCGCGGCCGGCGTGCGATCCTGCGCATGCTGGGCATCACGGTGCGGATCGGAGCTGACGAGATCGACATCCGCATGGCGCCGACACCTTCTCATGACCTTATGTCTGACCACTAACCGGGCGGTGGAGGTCGCGGACTACATTCTCGCGACCCAGGACACCGTACGCGACACCGCTCATCGCTTCGGAGTCTCGAAGAGCACGGTGCACAAGGATGTCACGGAGCGCCTGCCGCGCATCAACCCGCAGTTGGCGCGGCAGGTCAAGAGCGTGCTCGAGCACAACAAGGCCGAGCGCCACATCCGTGGTGGCGAGGCGACGCGGCGCAAGTTCCTGGAGCGCTCGCTCTAGCGTCCAGATCCCTGGATGGTGGAATAGTGCAGGACCTTCGACCTTGCCGCACGAATTGGCAATCGATCTCGTACGGCATGGTTGGAGGACGCCTGCATGGAAATCGCGGTCGATCTGGGGACAGCCAACGTCCTCGTGGCAGTGCGTGGCAAGGGCATCGTTCTGCGTGAGCCCTCTGTCGTGGCTGTGGAGCGGGAATCGGGACGGCTCGTGGCAATCGGCGACAAGGCGCGCCAGATGCTTGGGAGGACGCCGGGATCCATCGTCGCGTCCCGGCCCCTTCGTGACGGCGTGATTGCCGACTATGACATCACCGAGGCGATGCTGCGCTACTTCATCGCGCGCGTTACGCCAGGGCGCAGCATGACGCGGCCGCGCGTCATGGTCTGCATCCCGACGGGCGCCACGGGCGCCGAACGCCGAGCCGTACGCGAGGCTGCGCAAAGCGCGGGGGCGGGCAAGGTGGAGCTCATCGAGGAGCCCCTGGCCGCCGCCCTCGGCGTAGGACTCGATATCACGAAGGCCAACGGTCACATGGTCGTGGACATCGGCGGTGGCACGACAGACGTGGCCGTGCTGACGTTGGGCGGCATGGCGGCGAGCGATTCGGTGCGCGTGGGCGGCGATGCCATGGACACCGCGATCGCCCACGAGCTGAGATCTGCCTATAGCCTGGCGATTGGCGAACGCACGGCTGAGGAAGTTAAGATCGAGGTGGGTTCGGTGCATCCCGACGGGAGGTCCGCCACGATCGACATCCGCGGGCGAGACCTCCTCACGGGCATGCCCCGCACCTTGAGCCTGACCTCCGCGGACGTACGCCCGATTCTGATGGATCCGGCGCACCAGATCGTCGACTCCGTGCGGCGCGTGCTGGAGGATACGCCGCCTGAGCTGCTCGCCGACATCCTCGACCGCGGCATCTGGTTGACGGGCGGCGGTTCTCTGCTGGACGGCCTGCCGGAACTCATCTCGCGCGAGACGGGCCTGCCAGCGCAGCGCGCGGAGGACCCGATGACCTCGGTGGCGCTCGGCACGGCGCGCGCCCTCGAGCTGGAACTGGTGGGCCGCCATATCGTGGTGTTCAAGCGCGTGATCTGAGACGCGACCGCTGCGCGAAGTCAGGCTGCGAGGAGCGATAGAGGAACCCATGGATGTACTTGACCTCTTGCCGCACCGCTATCCGTTTCTCATGGTCGACAAGATCGTCGAGATCGTGCCGCGCGAGAGGGCAGTGGCGATCAAGAACCTGTCCCACGGCGAACCTGTGTTCCTCGGGCACTTTCCCGGCATGCCCATCTTCCCCGGCGTCCTTCAACTGGAGTGCATGGCGCAGACGGCGGGACTCTGCTTCGGCGAGGAAATTGGTGACCGCGTAGGGGTTCTGGCGAGCGTGGACAGTGCCCGTTTCCACAAACCTGCGCGCCCCGGCGACCAGCTGCGCATCGAGGCCAGGATCGTGGCCCAGCGGCATGGGTTCGCCAAGGCGGAGGGCAAGATTTTCTGCGAGGATCAGCTGGTCGCGCAGACCAGCCTCACATTCGCACTGGTGGCCCGCAGCGCATTTGCTCCGGAGGACCGCAAGGGATCTGCCGACTGAGAGGCGCCAAGGGCGGCGTTGACGCGCCTTCGGACGCTGTGTTAACATGATTTTCGCCAAAAATCGAACATGCTCATCGCGAGTGGTGGAGGGGCTGGCCCGATGAAACCCGGCAACCGGGCGATTGCCACGGTGCCAAACCCTGCAGCACTGCTGAGGGATGAGAGAACGCAGCCGGACTCTCGTGGTCCGGCTATTGTTGTCTCGATCAGAGAGGAGGACCCTTGCTTGCGCAGCCTGTTCACGTCGGAGTCCGTGACCGAAGGCCATCCGGACAAGGTAGCCGACCAGATCTCCGACGCGATTCTTGACGCCATCCTCGCCAACGATCCCGCCGCGCGGGTCGCGGCCGAGACGCTGGTCACGACGGGCCTGGTGCTCGTGGCCGGCGAGATCTCCACCTCGTGCTACGCGGACCTGCCAAGCATCATCCGCTCCACGGTGCGGGATATCGGGTACACGCGCGCGAAGTTCGGCTTTGACGCCGACACCTGCGCAGTGTTGACATCGATCGACGAGCAGTCGCCCGACATCGCGCAGGGTGTCGACAAGGCGCTCGAGACCAGGGACGGAGACGCGGAGCAGGACCAGGGCGCGGGCGACCAGGGCATGATGTTCGGCTACGCCTGCGACGAGACGCCGGAACTCATGCCCCTGCCGATCAGCTTGGCCCACGCCTTGGCGCGCCGGCTGAGCGAGGTGCGCCGCAGCGACCTCGGTTTCCTGCGCCCGGACGGCAAGACGCAGGTCACGATCCGCTACGAGAACGATCGTCCGGTGCACGTGGACACCGTCGTGGTGTCGAGCCAGCACGCCGACGACGTGTCCAACGAGACTCTGGAGGCCGCGATCCGCGAGCTGGTGATCGACGCGGTGGTGCCGGCAGGCCTGCGCGACAGCGAGACGCGCTACCTGGTCAACCCCAGCGGCCGCTTCGTCTTCGGCGGCCCTTCGGCAGACTCGGGCCTCACGGGCCGCAAGATCATCGTGGACACCTACGGCGGCATGGCGCGTCACGGCGGCGGAGCGTTCTCCGGCAAGGATCCCTCCAAGGTGGACCGCTCGGCGAGCTATGCGGCCCGCTGGGTGGCCAAGAACATCGTTGCCGCGGGCCTTGCCAGTCGCTGCGAGATCCAGCTCAGCTATGCGATCGGCGTGGCGCACCCGCTCGCCGTGCGCGTGGAGACGTTCGGCACCGGCCGCGTCGCCGACGAGGAGATCGCCGCGGCCGTGAACGACGTCTTCGATCTGAGGCCGGCCGCGATCATTCGCACGCTCGACCTCAGGCGGCCGATCTACCGTCAGGTGGCCGCCTATGGCCACTTCGGTCGACCGGATCTGAACCTGCCCTGGGAGCAGATCAACAAGGTCCCGGAACTCCAGGGGCGCCTCCACCTTCCGACCGGCCGCTGAGTCTCACCGCCTTTGCCGCCTCGCCATAGGGTAGAGGGCGGCAAAGGAGGCGGGGGGCGTTGATCTGGTTCATCCTGGCGATCGGCGTGCTGCTCCTGGTCTGGGTCGTCTGGCCGACCACAAAGCGAGACCTGCCGGTTCTGCTCTTGGTGCGCAACCGCGCCGAGGAGATCGAGGGCGTCCTGCGGCAGGTCACGGCGGCCGGATGCGTGGTGCACGTCCTGGTCCGCGACTCGGCTGACGAGAGCCTGCGCCTGGTGCGCGAGTTTGCCCTGGAAAGCGACGGTGTCGTCCCGCTCCAGGGCGGTCTCGACGAGGCGCTCGAGCAGTCTGGACTCGCGGCCGCGGTGCTCGTGCGCCTGGACGACGGCCGTCCGGTCCGCGCGGTGCTGCAGGAGGCAGGCTTCTGAAGGCAGAGACGGCATCGAGCAAGTTCTGCGACGAAGCCTGCCTCGACGTTTGTCGACGGGATATGGCAAAATATGACCGAGTCAGCCTAAGTTTCCTGCCACGGGCCGGGCGGCCCGGCGCCCGAGCACAGGCGGCTGCGATCAGAGGGCGCCGACACGAGGCCAAGCCAGCAGGTTGCGTCAACGGAGTGAGGGCTATTGCGGCGAGAGCACGCCTATGCCTGGATCATCAGCTACGCAGGCTGGCTTTGGCTGCTCTTTGCGCTTGTGCTCCATCCCCCTACCGCGCCTCTGGCCATCGCGGCCTTTACAGCCTACGGCGTCCTGGCGGAGCTCTGGCCCGCCAACCTGCGCGCCGGGACCGTGTCCATCGAGGCCGCCTTCCTGATCCCTGCCGCCATCCTGACGGGTCCGCAGGGAGCTGCCGCGTCCCTCGCCGTCAGCGTGCTGATCGCTTCGGCGATCAGGCGGCGCCCTGTGCGCGTATGGTTTTTCAACGGCGGCCAGTACGCGATCGCCGTGCTCGTGGCAGGGTTTTTAAGCCAGCATCTGTTCCCCATGGCGTTTGCCGAATCCGATCTGCACATCGGAGCGCTCGTGGTCTTCTTCCTGATCTTTCTTGCGATCAACCATCTGCTCGTCGACGGTTACTTTCTTCTCGCGCACTTCAACTGGCAGGCCGCTGTCCTTGATGGCCTCGGGCTGGATCTGCTGGCCTCCTTCGTCACGCTCCCGCTTGGCATGGGCGTCGTGGTGGCGTTTCACCAATACGCCTGGGTGGGCATCTTCGCGATCGCCACGCCTCTTGTGCTGATGGGTTATGCACTGCACCTGCAGACAGACCTCCGCCAGCGCAATCGCAACCTGGAACTGCTCAACGGCTTCTACCAGGTGTTCGCGAAGGCGGGCGGTGTCGAGGACATCCTTACCGCTCTGCGCGATCGCCTCAGCCTTGTCTTCCAGAACTCCCTCGCGTACGCAGGGCTGACCGACGTGCGCGGGCATCTGCAGACGCTTCCGGGCAGCGGCTTCGTCCCGCTCGAGGCGGGGGCTGCCATGGCCGCCGAGAGCGGCCGCCATCTCCTGCTGGACTCGGCGCAGGCAGCAGGTCTCCTGGCGTCTGGTGCCGGTGGCGGGATCGTCCTGCCGATCGTGACGTCGCGCGGTCTGTGCGGCATCGTCGCCTTTGCCTGGCCATATGAATTGCAGGTCGGCGATGAAGACAGGCGCCTGTTCGATGCCGCGAGGCACCTCGCGATGATCGCCTGTGAGAAGGAGACGCTGCTGAGGGAAACGGAGCGGCTGGCTGCGACCGATCCCCGACTGCCCGGTCTCTACAACTACCGCTACCTGATCGCGCGCCTCGAAGAGGGCCTAGCCCGCAACCGACGTGAGGAGACCCGCCTCGCCCTCATCTATATCGATCTGGACGGCTTCAAGCAGTACAACGACAGGCTCGGCCATCTTGCGGGCGACGAGGTGCTGCGGGAGTTCGCGAACCTGCTCAGCAGTCACACGCGGCAGGGCGATGTCGCCGCCCGTTATGCAGGCGACGAGTTTGTGCTGCTGCTCCACGACGCGGATCGCGCCCGGGCCGAGGAGGTTGCCGCGCGCCTGCGGGCCGAGGTGGAGGCGTTCAGCTTCCTGACGGGCTTTGAGGTCGCCCTGGGAGAGGTTGGCCTGAGCTTCAGCTTCGGCGTCGCCTGCGATGAAGGCGGCACCCACGACCCCCGCTCCCTGATCGACGCGGCCGACCGTGCCATGTACGAGGACAAGCGTCAGAAGACGCGGCAGCGGTGAGCTGGCGCAACACACAAACAGGACCGCAGGGGGCGGAGCTGTCCCATTGACGCTATGGCAAGCATCGGATATGCTGGGTGCACATTCCCGGGCCCGGGGAGGGAATCCCGTTGGAGGACAAGGTCATCAAGTGCCGGGACTGCGGTGCGGAGTTTCTGTTCTCAGTGGGCGAGCAGGAGTTCTTTGCGGAGAAGGGCTTCCAGCATGAACCTACGCGGTGCCGCGACTGCCGCTCGAAGAAGCGGCAGGAGGTAGGCGCAGCCCGCGAGCTGCACACGGTGGTGTGCGCCTCGTGCGGCGCTGAGACACAGGTCCCGTTCAAGCCTCGACTGGACCGTCCGGTGTACTGCCGCGAATGTTTTGAGCGCGAGCGCGCGCAGGCCTGATTGGGTAACTACTCCCTGGTATCCGGACTTATTGGACTGGCGCCCGCCCCTTTTCGGGGGCGGGCGTCGGCGATTTCCGCGCGGGTTGTGCCCGCAAGGCCTGCTCGTGAGCAGCCGCAGGCAGCCTCGACCGGCAGCGGGGCCACCCGCAGGTGGCCCAAGCATAGGGCAACTGGCCCCCCCACGTCCGCGCAGACCGGGAGAATACCGCCACGGGTACGCTATGCAGAGTTGCGCCCGTGCCCTGTGGAACAGTCCACATCCTCCAGGGCGCGAAAAAGCGCGATCTAGGCCTATCCACAGAGTTGTCCACAGTTTGCACAGGTTGCAGGTTGCTTCACGAAACTCTAACAATGCTGCATCCCCAACTCATCGCGAACGGCGGGATGTCGGTATGACAAAGCGCTTGGCGCTGCAGGATACGTCGCATACTATGCGAGGTTCGAGCCGCGCTGACGGAGCGGACTAGGCAGGATCGGCGAGGGGCGGGGGGGAACCTCTCTCTACGTTCCGCTGGAGGTGACCGGGATGGAAGTCGTCGTTCGCGGACGCGACATCGACCTCACCGCTGCCCTCAAGAACCATGTCACGAAGAAGGTGCAAAAGCTCGACAGGTTTCTGTCGGGCGCCGGCCAGGCGCAGGTTCGCCTGGCCGTAGAACGTGGCAGGCACATTGCGGAAGTCACGATACCCGTCGGCGGGTTCATTCTGCGCGGCGAGGTGCGTGGTGACGATATGTACGCGTCGGTGGACCAAGCCGTCCAGAAGCTCGAACGTCAGGCGAAGCGCTTGAACCAGAGGCTGCACAGGCATCCGAGCGGCGCGGAGACCGCCGCCGCAGACGATGGGGTGCATGTCGCGGACGAGACGCCGGACGAGGAAGAGGGGGCGCTCGTACGCACGAAGACGTTCCCTCGCAAACCGATGTCTCCTGACGAGGCCATCCTGCAGATGAACCTTGTGAGCCACGACTTCTTCGCGTTCACGAACGCGGAAACTGACGCGATCAATGTCGTGTACCGGCGTGCCGACGGGAATTACGGCCTGCTGGAGCCGGAGAGCTGAAAGCGTGCTTGCGCGGAGCCGGACCGGCCGATGGCCGATCCGGCTCATCTGCGGACGTGGAGCGGCTGCCCGACATCATTCGACCGTGCCCGCGATTGCGGCACGGTCGCAGGCGATGGTACACTAACGTATAGCGCCCTTTGAGGGCGCGATGTTCTGCGTTTGCTGCGTAGGGAGGTTCCAAGGGTGCTCAAGCTGGTGCAGAACGTGCTGACCGGCAACTTCAACGAGCGCGAGATCCGTCGTGCGCGGCAAGTCGCGGAGCGGATCAACGCGCTTGCCCCGGACATTAAGAAGTTGAGCGATGACGAGCTGCGTGCACGCACAGACGAGTTTCGCCAGCGCCTAGCGCAGGGAGAAAGTCTCGACGACCTGCTCATCGATGCGTTTGCCACTGTCCGCGAGGCCGCCGACAGGGCCACGGGCCTGAGGCCTTTCGAAGTGCAGCTGATGGGTGGCGTGGTGCTCCACGAAGGGCGCATCGCCGAGATGAAGACCGGTGAAGGCAAGACGCTCGTGGCGGTCCTGCCCGCCTATTTGAACGCCCTCACAGGCAAGGGCGTGCATATCGTCACCGTGAACGACTACCTCGCCCGCCGCGACAGCGAGTGGATGGGCCAGATCTATCGCTTCCTCGGCCTATCTGTAGGCCTGATCGTGCACGATCTCGACCAGGCGCAGCGCAAGGAGGCCTACGCCGCCGACATCACGTACGGCACGAACAACGAGTTCGGGTTCGACTACCTGCGCGACAACATGGTCGGAACGGTGGAAGAGATGGTCCAGCGCGGCTTCAATTACGGCATCGTCGACGAGGTGGACTCGATCCTGATCGACGAGGCCAGGACTCCGCTGATCATCTCCGGTCCTGGCACGCAGTCGAACGAGCTCTACTATCGCTTTGCGGACGTCGTGCGGCGGCTGGAGCCGGTACGCGACTACACGGTCGACGAGAAGGCGAACACCGTGGCCCCGACCGAGGAGGGAGTCGAGCGCGTCGAGCGTCTGCTGGGCGTCGACAATCTCTACGCGTCGGCCGACACCGACCTCTCGCACTACCTCATGCAGGCCCTCCGCGCTAGGGGCCTGATGAAACTGGACAAGGATTACATCGTCAAGGACGGCGAGGTCGTCATCGTCGACGAGTTCACCGGACGCATGATGTTCGGCCGGCGCTACTCGGACGGTCTCCATCAGGCCATCGAGGCCAAGGAAGGCGTCAAGATCCAGGAGGAGAACCAGACCCTCGCGACGATCACCTTCCAGAACTACTTCCGCATGTACGAGAAGCTTGCGGGCATGACCGGCACGGCCGCCACCGAGGAAGAGGAGTTCCGGAAGATCTACCACCTCGACGTCGTCGTGGTGCCCACGCACAAGCCGATGGTCCGCCAGGACCTGCCGGACCTCGTCTACAAGACGGAAGAGGGCAAGTTCAAGGCGGTGGTCGAGGATATTGCGCAGCGCCACAAAACCGGGCAGCCGGTGCTGGTCGGCACAATCTCGATCGACAAGTCCGAGATGCTCTCGCGCATGCTTGAAAAGCGCGGCATCGCGCATCAGGTCCTGAACGCCAAGCATCATGAGCGCGAGGCCCAGATCGTCGCCGAGGCGGGGCAGATGGGCACCGTGACGATCGCGACCAACATGGCGGGCCGCGGTACCGACATCGTGCTGGGGGAAGACGTTGCGGCCGTCGGCGGGCTGCACATCCTCGGCACCGAGCGCCATGAGTCGCGCCGGATCGACAACCAGCTGCGAGGCCGTTCAGGCCGCCAGGGCGACCCCGGATCCTCGCAGTTCTACATTTCGCTCGAGGATGACCTGATGCGCATCTTCGGCTCGGACCGCATGCAAAGCCTGATGGGCCGCCTCGGCATGGACGACGAGCAGCCGATCGAGAGCCCGATGCTGACAAGGGCGATCGAGAACGCACAGCGCAAGGTGGAGAGCCGAAACTTCGACCTGCGCAAGCATGTGCTGGAGTACGACGACGTCATGAACCTGCAGCGGCACGTGATCTACCTGGAGCGCCGCCGCATCCTCGAGGGCGAGGACCTGCGCGAGCAGGTGTTCGAGTTCCTGGAGAAGTCCGTCGACAACGTCGTCGCGCGCTTCTGCACGGACGGCGTCCATCCCGACGAGTGGAACCGGGCAGGGCTTGTGCAGTTTGCCGAGCAGATCTTCCTGGATCCCGGCGAGCTTGATCCGCAGGAGCTCGAGGGCCAGACCAAGGACATGATCCGCACCATCGTACTCGACGAGGCGCAGAAGAGCTACGAGCGGCGCGAGGCCCTGGTCGGGCCGGAAGTGATGCGCCAGCTCGAGCGGATGTTCCTGCTGCACAGCCTGGACGAGAAGTGGGTCATGCACCTCGACGCCATGGATGACCTGCGCGAGGGCATCAACCTGCGCGCCTACGGCCAGCGCGACCCGCTGGTCGAGTACAAGCGCGAAGCCTACGAGATGTTCCAGGACATGACGGACGCCATTCAGGAAGACGCGGTGCGGATGATCTGCAAGGTGCAGATCGTGCAGGAAGCGCCGCCGCCGCCCCCGCCGCCTCCGATCTTCCTGCCGACCGCACTGCTCTCTTCTGGCGGCAGCGAGGAGTCCCACACGCCGCACCACGGAGGCAAGACCATCGGCCGCAACGACCCGTGCCCCTGCGGTTCGGGCAAGAAGTACAAGCACTGCCACGGCAGGAACGCTTCCTAAGACGGAGGAATCACGTGCACGACGAACTGACCGGGCTCCACGAACGCATCCTTGCCCTTAGGGGGTCTCTTTGACTCGGAAAGCCGAAGACGCGAGATCGAGCGGCTGAGCCGCGAGATGGAGGCGCCTGACCTCTGGCAGGACCAGCGGCGGGCGCAAGAGGTCGGCCGCAGGCTGAAGCAGCTGCAAGGACCGCTGGAGATGGTCGAGCGCATGGACCGCGAACTGCGCGACCTCCTGGTCCTGGACGAGCTTGCCGCGTCTGAGGAGGACGAGGGCGCGGCCGAAGAGGTTCACCGCGAGTTTCAGCGTCTGGAGGGCGAAGTGGGCCGGCTCGAGCTCAGGGAGCTCCTGCGCGGCAAGTATGACGGCCTGGACGCGATCGTGACGTTGCACGCCGGCGCTGGGGGGACCGAGGCCCAGGACTGGGTCCAGATGCTCTGGCGCATGTACCAGCGCTGGGCAGAGTCGCGCGGCTTCCAGGTGGAGCTCCTGGACATCCTGCCGGGCGAGGAGGCAGGTGTCAAGAGCGTCACCTTCGAGGTGCGCGGCGAGTACGCGTACGGCTACCTGCGCGCGGAGAAGGGTGTGCACCGCCTTGTGCGCATCTCGCCCTTTGACGCGAGCGGCCGCCGCCACACCTCCTTCGCGTCGGCGGATGTGCTGCCGGCGCTCTCCGACGATGACCAGTCGATCCAGATCAATCCGGAGGAGCTCAGGGTGGACACCTACCGCTCGAGCGGCGCCGGCGGGCAGCACGTCAACAAGACGGAGTCCGCCGTGCGCATCACGCACCTGCCGACCGGCATCGTGGTCGCCTGCCAGACCGAACGTTCCCAGCATTCCAACCGCGAGACGGCCATGCACATGCTGCGGGCGCGCCTGCTGGAACGCAAGGAGGAGCAGGAGCGCCAGGAGGTGGCGGACCTGCGTGGGGATCAGGGGCAGATCGCCTGGGGCAATCAGATCCGCAGCTACGTCTTCCAGCCCTATACGCTCGTCAAGGACCACCGCACCGGCTTCGAGGTGGGCAACGCCCTGGTCGTGATGGACGGCGAGATCGATGGCTTCATCGAGGCGTACCTGCGTCAACAGGCGCAGCACGCGGTCTGACCTGGCGAGGATTCCCGGCGGGCTTGTCGAAGAGCGTCCTAGAGGCTAAAGCTTCGGAGCGCCCCTAGCACCCCGGGAGGTCTGTGTATGCGCCGCGCGCCTGTGCTTGCGATCGCCGCTGTCGTCATGCTTGGGGTAGGCTTCTGGTTCGGGCAGGCCTCGGCACAGACGGGTGCGGCACCGGGCAGTGCGCAGGACCCCCTGGCATCGGTCAGCTACGTGACGCAGGCGATCTCTGCGGCCCTGCAGGGTCAGGTTCCGTCCTTGGTCAGCCAGGGCATCCAGTCGGCCTTGCCCGGCGTCGTGACGCCCCTTGTGCAGTCCACGGTGCTGACCGACGTGCAGGCCGCTGTGAAGAACCTGCCGACGGGCAGCACCGAGAGCGTTGCCGTCGTGTCCGTTCCGCCAGGCCAGGAACTGCTGGCAGACCAGGGCACGGAGTTCGTCCTGCGCGGCGGGTCGGCGGTCGTCCAGCTCCTGCCGTCGTCGGCCGGCGGTTTTGCGGACCTCACCTCGGGGGAGAACCTTGCCCAGGGCGCGACCGTGCCGCCGAACCAGTTGCTGCTTGCCGCGCGCACCGACGGCCGCGGCATCCTACCCCTGGGCAAGGCGCGCATCCTCGTCCTCGTGATCGGCCAATACACGGTGCAGGCTGCGCAGTAGGGAGGGCCGGGATGCCGAAGATCCGCGACGTCCTAGGCACCGCCATCGGCACCCTGATCACGGCTGCGGGCCTTAACTTCTTCCTGATCCCCAACCGCATGAACGACGGCGGCCTGACTGGTCTTGCCGTCGTCTTTCACTATCTGCTGGGCTGGCCTGTGGGGCTCCTCGTCTTCGTGCTCAACGTGCCCCTGCTGATGGCGGTAACCTACTTCATCGGCGTGCCGTTCGTGGCAAGGACGCTGATCGGCGTCACCTTGCTTTCGTTCTGGCTTTGGTTCCTGCCGAGTCATGCCGTCACGCACGACCTCCTTCTCGCCTCGCTCTACGGCGGGGTGCTGTCCGGCACAGGCCTGGGCATCGTGTTCCGCACCGGGGGCTCCACGGGTGGGACGGACCTTGTCGCGCGCCTGCTGCGTCATTTCGCCAACCTCAGCATGGGCTCCGGGCTTCTGGGCACAGACTTTTTCGTCATCGCCCTGACCGCGATCTTCTTCGGCCTTCGCCTCGGCATGTATTCCGCCGTCGCCTTGTTCGTGGGCACGCGCGTGGTGGACCTGATCCAGGAGGGACTCGATTTCCGCAAGGCGGTGCTGGTGATCTCCGAGCACAGCGACCCCGTCAAGCAGCAGGTCTTCGACCGCCTTGGCCGCGGTGTGACGGAGCTGCTAAGCCGTGGGGGCTACACCGAGGTCGAACGGCCCGTTCTGCTCATCGTGGTCTCGCGGAGCGAGGTCCAGGAAGTCAAGGATATCGTCTACCACGCGGATCCCAGCGCCTTTTTGATCATCTCCACCGTGCATGAGGTGCTCGGCGAGGGTTTCAAGGAACTGGAGGCGCGAAAGCGCCCTGGGCTCCACCGTTCGAGCTGACAACTTCATTCGTGTCAAGAAATGCCGACCCTGGTTCGGCAGGAACCGACCCCATGCAGTCGAAGAGCGAGGGTGTACAGGCTGTCTGGGTAGGTGCTCAATTTAATGATCAGCGTTCGCAGGGTTCAAAAGGTGTATCCCAATGGGGTCACCGCTTTGAGAGACGTCGACCTCGAAATAGCCAAAGGCGAATTCGTCTTCCTCGTAGGTCCGAGCGGTGCGGGCAAGACCACGCTGCTGAGGCTGCTCTTCCGTGAAGAGGTCCCCACAAGCGGGGCCGTGATCGTCAACGGGCATGATGTCGGGCGCATGCGCCCCCGTCAGATCCCGTACCTTCGGCGCCAGATCGGCGTCGTGTTCCAGGACTTTCGCCTGCTGCCGCAGCGCAATGTCCAGGAGAACATCGCGTTCGCGCTGCGCGTGATCGAGGTGCACCCGCGCGAGATCAAACGCAGGGTAGCCCAGGTGCTGGAACTCGTAGGCCTGTCCGACCGCGGCTTTGCCCTGCCTGCGCAGCTTTCCGGCGGCGAGCAGCAGCGGGTCGCCTTGGCGCGCGCCATGGTCGGGCGGCCAGTCATGCTGCTTGCGGACGAGCCCACAGGCAACCTGGATCCCCAGAACGCCGAGGACATGATGCGGATCATGCTCGAGATCAACAGGCTGGGCACAACCGTCGTGATGGCCACGCACGCCGCGCACCTCGTGGACCGCGCCCGCCAGCGCGTGGTCGCCATGGCAGACGGCGCGATCCAGCGCGACGAGCTTGCCGCTTCCTACCACGTGGAGGTGACCCGATGAGGTTGCGCACCTGGGCGTTCTGCCTGAACGAGGCGAACCAGAACCTTCTGCGCAATCCGGTGCTCGCGATCGCTTCCATCACCACCACCGCCGTCTCGCTGCTCGTGCTCGGCGTCTTCCTGATGCTCAGCGTGAACGTCAACGCGATCGCGACATCGGTCGAGAGTCAGGTCGCGGTGCGGGCTTTCTTCGCGAAGAACGTGTCGCCCAGCCAGGAGGCCTCGGAACTGCAGACGGTTCGCGGCTGGAGCGAGGTGCGCACGGCGGCGCTCGTGACCAAGGAGCAGGCCCTCGCGCAGCTTAAGCAGCAGTTCGGCAACCAGGCCAAGGTGCTGGACAGCCTGGGTTCAGCGAACCCGCTGGAGGACTCGCTTTCGGTCACGGCGCAGAAGCCGCAGGACGTCAAGGACGTGGCGACGCGTCTTGCCGATCTGAGCGGCGTCGTCCACACCACCTACCAGAGCGCCGTCGTCTCCCGCCTGTTCGCCCTGATCAACGACGTGCGCATCGTCGGCCTGGCGATTGGCGTCTTGCTGCTGATCGGCTCCCTGCTGGTGATCACCAACGCCATCCGGCTGGGTATGGCGGCGAGGCGCAGGGAGATAGGCATCATGCGCCTTGTCGGCGCTACGGAGTCGCTCGTGCATTGGCCGTTCATCCTTGAGGGCCTGATCCTCGGCGGCATCGGCGCCATCGCGGCGTCGGGACTCGCGTACTGGAGCTACGTCGCCGCGTATCACAGCGCAGTGCGCTCCCTGCCCTTTCTGCCCCTCGTGTCCCCCAGTCCGATTGCGCGAGACATTGCCCTTCTGCTTCTCGTGCTCGGGATTCTCCTCGGCGCCGTAGGTTTCAGGATCTCGGTCAGGAGGCTGGCGCGCATATGAGAGGCAGGCAGGCGGTAGCTGCCTTGGCGGTGACGATCATCGCCGTCAGCGCCGGCGCCTACCTGGCGGCCCAGCCTGCGCAGGCGATCACGCTCAAGGAGGCCCAGGCCGAACTCAAGGCGCTTCAGCAGCGCCTCGCAAACGACAAGGCGGTGCTGGCGCAGACGCAGAGTTCCCTCGCTCAGAAGCAGCAGACGATCGTGGCGATGCATGAGAGCCTGGACCGCACGACGAAGCAGCTCGACCAGGCTTTGAACTGGGAAGGCACCTTGACGCGTCGCCTCGGCCACAAGAGGCAGGAGATCGCGACCAGCCGGCACCAGCTGAGCCACGATCAGTCCGTCCTCTCCGGTGCCTTGGTGGCGATCGAGCAGGAGGGTCCCGGAGGGTACCTCAACGTGGTGTTCGGAGCCCAGTCGTTCAGCGACTTCGAGACCCGCATCGGACTGCTGAGCCAGATCATCAGTGCCGACGCCGCCGTCCTGCGTGACGTGCAGACGACCGAGACCGCCCTCGAGCAGGAGCAGAACGTTCTCGCCCAGGAGCGCCGGCAGTATGCGGCGGCGGCCGCCGTCCAACGGCAGGCGAAGGCGGCGCTGAGCCAGCAGATCTCCTACCAGCGCGACGCGATCGCCGCGCTTGACCAGGCCTACGCCAAGCAGCAGTCGTCCGTGACCTCCGACGAGGGCAGTTCGGCTGAGGTCCAGCAGCTCATCCAGAGCCTCGCAAGCCAGGGCAACGGCAGCGGGATCCACGGCATCCACTTCATCTGGCCCGTCGTGGGCCCGATCACGTCGCCCTACGGCTACCGGGTCGACCCGGTGACGCACCAGTATGCGCTGCACACCGGCATCGACATCGGCGTCCCGATGGGCACGCCGATCCACGCGGCCGCCACGGGCAAGGTGATCGTGGCCCAATGGCTGAACGGTTACGGCTACACCATCATCATCGACGATGGTGGCGGCATCGCGAATCTCTACGCCCACCAGGAGCGGTTCGCCGTGTCGGTCGGAGAGAACGTGCAGCAAGGTCAGGTGATCGGCTATGCCGGTATGACCGGCTGGGCCACCGGCCCGCATGTGCATTTCGAAGTCCGGATCAACGGCAAGCCTGTGAATCCTGCCCCATACATGCCGCCGATGCCTTGAGAGCCCTGCAGGGTTGACCATGCAAAGAAGCCCGCCGGCGCGCTCGGCGCGTCGGCGGGCTTCTTTGTCCAAGACTTCCGGAATGCCAATATTGGTAACACATGCGCATGCATGGAAGAGCATCTCCAACGGAAAACTCATACTTAAGTACAGGGTTGTTGGCTGGTGCAGAGAATAAGACAATGGTTCTCAGACAGCATGACAGGAAGGCACTGGCAAAAGGGGGGCTCGACGATCGCGCGGGAAGACCTCAGAATCGTCGTCTTCCCGGAGCGCAGCGGTAGCGTACGAGAGTGGCGATGGCAAGATCGACACCGCTTGTGGCTCAGCATCGCCTCCGCAGGAGCGGCCCTGCTGGTTTCGGCGGTCGTTTTCCTTCTTGTCACCGCGTACCAGGACATCGCGACCACCAACCACCTGCGCAAGGAGTTGGCCGCGTCCGCCAAGGTGCGAGTCGACAACCGCACTCTCCGGGAACAGTTAGCCAAGGCCCAGCACGAGAACAGTATGGCGCTCACGCAGGTGACCGCCATGACGACGGATATCCAACATGTCGAGAGGGAACTCGGCATGCACTTCCAGACCGGCGACACGGGGCTCGGCAACGTCCTCAGCCGGCTGAACGCGCTGCATGAACAGCTGCCAGCGGTCCTGGCCGCGGCTAAGACACGCGACACCTTCCTGCAGTACCGCCCGGACATGTTGCCTGTGCAGGGCCCGATCACGTCGTGGTACGGCTGGCGGCCGAACCCCTTCACCAACACCGGAAGCGAGTGGCACCCCGGCCTCGACATCGCGGTGCCGATGTACACGCCCGTCGTGTCGGTGGGTGCGGGCGTCGTGACTTACGCCGGCTGGAAGCCTGGCGGCTACGGCTACTACGTGCAGGTCAACAACGGCTACGGCATCTCCAGCTTTGTCTCGCACAATTCCTCGGTGCTTGTCCATGTCGGCCAGCACGTGAGGCGCGGCCAGGAGATCGCGCTTTCGGGATCCACGGGCCGCTCCACGGGGCCGCACGTGTACTTCGGCATCCTGGTGAACGGCGCGTCCACGAATCCATGGCCGTTCATCCACGACTCTCCACCGGGGGTGAAGTGATGTCCCGGATGTTCACGAATCAGCGGCGCGGCGAGGAAGGCCCCGTCGAGCCATCGGTCGACCAGACAGCGACCTACATCGGCAGCGACGCCGCTGTCGAAGGAACCGTGCGCGGCAGGGGCCTCCTGCGCATTGAGGGCCGCGTGTCCGGCCAGGTGGAGCACGAAGGCACGGTCGTCATCGGCCAGAAGGCCGAGGTGCGTGCCAAGCTGCGCGTCAAGGAACTCGTGGTCCAGGGATACGTGGAAGGATCCATCCACGCGGAGCGTTGCGAGATCGCGGAAACGGCTCGCATCGTCGGTGACGTTCGGGCACAGCGCCTGGCCGTCGCGGAAGGCGCCTCGATCCACGGCGACCTGGCCGCGAACCTGCCGGAGGATGCGGATCAGCCCGCGACGCGCAGCCGGTTGGCTGACTCGGAGCCTGCGTTGCAGGAGTCCTGAAACAGCTGAGCCACAGGCGTGCCGGCTGCCCGGTGCGCCTTGCTGTTTGCTGAGGCCCCCGCTGGCCAAGCCGTCCCCGATGGTGCACGATGGTTGTGGTCGGGAGGGGTTGCTGCTTGGAGTTTCAGCTAGCTTCGCCCTATCAGCCGGCCGGCGACCAGCCCAAGGCCATCAAGGCGTTGGTCGAGGGCCTGCAGGAAGGGCTTAAGGAACAGACGCTCGTCGGCGTGACGGGCTCCGGCAAGACGGCCACGATGGCCTGGACGATCCAGCAGCTCGGTCGTCCCGCGCTTGTCCTGGCGCACAACAAGACACTTGCCGCGCAGCTCTGCGGCGAATTCCAGTCGTTCTTCCCGCAAAACGCCGTCGAGTACTTCGTCTCGTACTACGACTACTACCAGCCCGAGGCGTACATCCCGACGAGCGACACCTACATCGAGAAGGACGCCACCATCAACGACGAGATCGACAAGCTGCGCCACGCGGCCACTACGGCTCTGTTCGAGCGCCGCGACGTGATCATCGTCGCCTCGGTGAGCTGCATCTACGGCCTCGGCTCGCCGGAGGATTACCGCGACCTTTGCCTGTCGCTGCGCCAGGGGCAGGAACGCGACCGGCGGGAGATTCTGCGCAAGCTCGTCGACATCCAGTACGACCGCAACGACGTGAACTTCACCCGCGGCACGTTCCGCGTGCGCGGGGAGGTGCTGGAGATCATCCCCGCATCGAACGAGGAGCGGGCGATCCGCATCGAGTTCGACGGCGATACGATCGACCGCATCCTCGAGGTGGACGTGCTCACGGGCGAGGTGCTGGGGAGCCGCCACCACGTGGCGATCTACCCGGCGTCCCACTATGTCACGTCCAAGGAGAAACGCCAGCGCGCCCTTGTGACGATCGAGCAGGAGCTCGAGGAACAGCTCAGGGCGTTCCGTGCGCAGGGCAAGCTTCTGGAGGCGCAGCGTCTCGAGCAGCGGACCAGACACGACATGGAGATGCTGCAGGAGATCGGTTTCTGCCCGGGCATCGAGAATTACTCGCGCCACCTGACGGGAAGGGCCGAAGGCCAGCCGCCGTACACCCTGCTCGATTTCTT
>JAJYSZ010000174.1 GCA_021793315.1 Bacillota bacterium
GGTCGCCTGCGGGCCGTAGCGGATCGAGTTGTCCTGCAGCTCGCACTCGCCGCCCTTGTCGCAGATCGGGCAGTCGAGCGGGTGGTTCGCGAGCAGGAACTCCAGCACGCCGGCGTGGGCCTTCTGCACTTCCGCGGTGTCCGTGTAGACGACCATGCCCTCCGAGACGGGCGTCGCGCAGGCGGGCTGCAGCTTCGGCATCTTCTCGACGCGCACGAGGCACATGCGGCAGGCCGCCGCGGGGTCCATGCGCGGGTGGTAGCAGAAGATGGGGATCTCGATCCCTACCTGCTTGGCGGCGTCGAGGATCAGGGTTCCAGGCGGGACCTGCGCCTCGCGACCGTCGATGGTCAGGGTGATCAACGCACTACCTCCCCCAGCGGGCAGCAGCCCTGGTCGATGTGCGCCTGGTATTCGTCGTGGTAGAGCTGCAGGCCCGACTTCAGCACGCCGATCGCGGCATCGCCGAGCGGGCAGAAGGTGCGCCCCTCGATGTTCTCGGAGAGATCCGCCAGCAGCGCGAGGTCGCCCGGTCGTCCAAGGCCGGCCTCGATCCGCTCGAGCACCTGTCCGAGCCACATCGTGCCTTCGCGGCACGGCGTGCACTTGCCGCACGACTCGTGGCGGTAGAATTCCATCAGGCGCAGGGTGGACTTGACGATGCAGGAGCGGTCGTCGAGCACGATCACGCCGCCGGATCCGAGCATGGTGCCCGCCGCCGCCAGCGACTCGTAGTCGAGCGGCGTGTCGAACTTCTCCGGCGTAAGGATCGGCACGGAAGACCCACCCGGGATGATGCCCTTGATCTCCCGGCCTTCGAGCGGGCCGCCCGCGAGGTCGAAGACGAGCTCGCGCAGCGTCACCTTGCTGAGTTCCACCTCGAAGTTTCCGGGCCGGCGCACCGTGCCGGAGACGGAGAAGAGCTTCGTGCCGGCGCTCTTCTCGGTGCCGAGCTTCGCGTACTCCTGGCCGCCCATTGCGAGGATGGGCACGACGGCGCAGAGCGTTTCGACGTTGTTCACGACGGTCGGCATGCCGTAGAGCCCTGCGGTCGCCGGGAACGGCGGCTTGAGGCGCGGGTTGCCGCGCTTGCCCTCGAGGCTCTCAAGCAGTGCCGTCTCCTCGCCGCAGATGTAGGCGCCTGCGCCGAGGTAGAGCGTGATCTCGATGCGGCGTCCAGATCCCAGCACGTTGTCGCCCAGGTAGCCCTTCGCGTGGGCTTCGGCGATCGCCCGCTCGAGGATCTCAAAGCCGACCTTGAACTCGCCGCGCAGATAGATGAAGGCGTCCTCCGCACCGATCGCATATGCGCTCGTCGCGACGCCCTCGATCAGGAGGTGCGGGTCCTTGTAGATGATCTCCTGGTCCTTGCAGGTGCCCGGCTCGGACTCGTCGGCATTGCAGACGAGGTAGCGCGTACGGCCGTCCTTCGGCAGGAAGCTCCACTTGCGGCCGGTCGGGAAGCCCGCGCCGCCGCGCCCGCGCAGGTTCGAGGCCATGACCTCCGCCAAGACCGCGTCGGGCGTCATGTCGAGCACGGCCTTGCGCAGCGTCTCGTAACCGCCGTGCTGCTCGTACACGTCGATCCGGTCGATTCCGGGCACATCGATGTCCCTAAAGAGCAGCCTCGTCTCCGGCACCGCTACGCACCTCCTCCCGCGCCTTCTCGAGGAACGCCTGCAGCTTCTCTTTGGTCATGTCGGGGTAGAACGCGAGGTTGATCTGTACTGCCGGGGCGTTCTTGCAGAGCGCTACGCATTCGACCTCTTCGACGGTGAACATGCCGTCTGCCGTCGTGCCGTTGCGCTGGACCCCGAGTTCCTCGTAGAGGAACTTCGACAGGTCATCCGCCCCGAGGAGCTGGCAAGAGAGCCCGCGGCAGACCTGGATCAGGTACTTGCCGGTCGGCTGGCGGTGGAAGAGCGTGTAGAACGACAGCACCGACTCGACGTACGCCTCCGTGACGCCCATCAGATCGGCGACGTTCGCGACCTCCTCCGGAGGGATGTAGCCGAACTCCTCCTCGACGACGTGGAGCAGGGGGATGAGCGCTGAGGACTTCTGCGGGAAGCGCCGGAGGATCTCCTGCGCCTTCGCGAGATTTTCCGCGTTCATCGGTCCACCTCCCCGAGCACGATGTCGATCGAGCCGATCGCAGCGACAACGTCCGCGAGCATGCGGTCCTGTACCAGCACGGGCAGGGCCTGCAGGTTGTAGAACGAAGGTCCCCGCACCCGCACGCGGTAGGGCTTGCCGGAGCCGTCCGACACGACGTAGTAGCCGATCTCGCCCTTCGGGCCCTCGACCGCCGCGTACGTCTCGCCGGCCGGCACGCGGATGCCTTCGGTGAACAGCTTGAAGTGGTAGATCAGCGCCTCCATGTTGCGGCCGATGTCGGCCTTGTTCGGGGGGTAGATCTTCCAGCTGTCGACGTGCCAGGCACCTTCGGGCAGATTGTCCATCACCTGGCGGATGATCTTGAGGCTCTCCTCCATCTCGCGCATGCGCACGGAGTAGCGGGCGTAGACGTCGCCCTCCTCTGCCGTCACCACGTCGAACTCGAAGTCCTCGTAGGAGGAGTACGGGTTCCACTTGCGCAGGTCGCGATCGATGCCGGAGGCGCGCAGCGCCGGGCCGGTCCAGCCGTAGTCGAGCGCCTGCTCGAGGCTGATCACTCCCGTGCCCTTGAGGCGCTCGAGCCAGATCGGGTTCTGGTCGAGAAGGCGGTGGTACTCCTGCAGCCAGCGCGGGAAGCCGTCGAGGAACTTCTTCAGACGTTCGATGAAGCCGGGCGGCAGGTCATTCAAAAGCCCGCCGACGCGGAAGTAGCTCGGGTTCATGCGCGTGCCGGCCGCCGACTCGATCAAATCGAGGATCTGCTCGCGCTGCTGCAGACAATAGAAGAAGGGCGACATCGCACCCATGTCCATCGCCGACGTACCGAGCCACACGAGGTGACTCGCGATGCGCGAGAGCTCCGCGAACATCACCCGGATGTACTGGCAGCGCTTGGGCACTTCGACGCCGAGCAGCTTCTCCACCGCGAGCACGTAGCCGAAGTTGTTCGTGATCGGCGAGAGGTAGTCCATGCGGTCCGTGAGCGTGATCGCCTGGTTGAAGGTGAGATCCTCGCAGTTCTTCTCGATCCCGGTGTGCAGGTAGCCGATCACCGGCTCGCACGCGCGGATCTGCTCGCCGTCGAGCGCGAGGCGCACGCGCAGCACGCCGTGCGTGCTCGGGTGCTGTGGACCCAGGTTGATGACCATGGGCTTGAGGCCGGTTTCCGGATCGACCTTGCCCAGTTCCGTTTCAGCCACCGGCAAAGCCCCCCTTACTCTCGCACCAGCGGCGGCAGGGGATCGGTACCCGTCAGCGGGTAATCCTTGCGCAGCGGGTGTCCCTGCCAGTCGTCGGGCATCAGAATTCGCTTGAGGTCGGGGTGGCCGCGGAAACGGATGCCGAACAAGTCGTAGCACTCGCGCTCCGCCCAGTTGGCCGACGCGAAGACGTGCGTGATGCTCGGCACCTGCGGCTCCTCGCCGCCGACCTGCACGATGAGGCGCAGCCACTGGCGATGCCCGTTGTGATAGAGGTTGTAGACGACGTCGAAGCGCGGCTCGCGCCTCAGGTAGTCCACTGCCGACAGGTCGATGAGCATGGTGAAGCCCTGGGACTTCAAGAATGTGACAACGCTCACGATCTCGGCCGCAGCAACGTGCACCACGGTCTGATCGATCGACTGTGAGGGGCTCACGCGGTCGCCGAACGTCTCCTGCAGCTTCTCGAGGATCTCGGTCATGCCCGCGCCTCCCCCTGCGCGATCGGCATCGCCGGCGCGACAGGGCGGCCGCCCTGCATGATCTTCTGCTGGAGCTTCATGACGCCCTCGATCA
>JAJYSZ010000055.1 GCA_021793315.1 Bacillota bacterium
AGTAATACTTTTCGAACCATCCAGGGTGGTAGGGGATGTGGTTTTTGCGGTAGCGCGACAGGATTTCTCCGTGCTCCGAGACAACAAAGGTGGTGTTGAAACGGCCATTGCCGTCCTGCTCATAAAGCGGCACCGCGACCGCGATGCCGATGGAGCGCGCGAGTCCGCGCATGCGCGTGAGCAAGGGCCCGTCCTCCGGCTCCGCCAGTTGGAAATGACGGCTGTCTTCTACCACGGGGAACCAATGCCACGCGAAGAGCTCCGGGAGAACCGCGATCGTGGCTCCTTTGTCCTTTAGCTCCCGCAGGATCCGCTCCGTCTTTTCCAGGTTCGTTGCCGTTTCGCCGGTCAGGTCCATCTGCGCGAGTCCGACGGTGATCTTAGCCAACCCGGTTCCTTCCTTCACCTGTGAATTGGAGTCAGAGCGCCTACGAAGTCCGGACTTCCACCTCCAGAACAAAATTCTGCTAAACTGCGTGTGTCCAGCATGATATTCGGATTCTGTAGTGCTTTTTGAAGTCCTGCTATTCCGTCAAAGTGGGAGGGAACGCCGTGGACCTCGACTCGATCGACTTCCAGCTGCTCGCGGCGCTGCAGGAAGACGGACAGACGAACAACAGGTCACTCGCTGCCAAAGTGGCGCTTAGTCCATCGACAACGTTGGGGCGCATCCGTCGTCTCTTTCGCGAGGGCTATATCCGGCGGGTGACGGCCATCCTCAACCCCGAGAAGCTGGCGATGGACCTCCTCGCGTTTCTCCTGATCGATGTCGACTACGTCACCGCGAAGGACACCCTCGTCGCCGAACTCGCGAAAATGGAGGAGGTCCAGGAGATCCACACCATCACGGGAGATGCGTTCTTTCTCGTGAAACTGCGCACCGCCGGGCGTGCTGAGCTCAATGACCTGATCAGCAGCATCGCCATGCTTCCGGGCGTGCGCAGCACCAGGACGATGATCGGCATCGCAACCTTCAAGGAATCGACCGCGCTGCGCCTTCCTGCCGCGCCGCCCGCAGACGGCTGAAACGGCCCGCAGACGGCTGAAACGGCCCGCAGACGGCTGAAACGGCCCGCAGACAGTTCGATCCTTTGGATCTGCCGCCGGCTGCGGCAGGCGCTACCTTTGACCTGGGGGTGCGTCCTATGCACATCCTTGGCGTCGAGGGCTGGCAACTGTTGGCGATTGTATGGCCATATATGGACACATGGGATAGCGTAACCTTATGCAGGTGAGTGGGTGGGCAAGACAGGAAGGGATCTGAGACGGCATGGCGTTGGGTGCGCCAAGGCAAGAGTGCCCGTCCCGTTCGAGCAGACCGCGACCGGCATGAGTGTAGGCGCCCTCGGTGCGGGAGACAGACAGGAAATCGTCGGGGTTATTGAGACCAAAGAACAGACAGAAAGAGCGCCTGCCGTGGAGAGCGGCAGGCGTTTTTGTGCAGGAGCGCTGACGGGGGGCGGATAATCCAGCGAGCGAGCGACGGGTGGCGCTGAAAGGAGAACTCGAGGCGGACCTGCTCACAACAGCACCGCCTCGACGACCAACCCAACATCATTATCGTAGATGGCATATCGCCCTGCCGTAAAGGTGGGCGAGCAGATTCCTGACGTGGACAGCCATGCGGTTCTCGTTTGGCTGGGGCGGCGTTGCCCCGTATGCGGTGCGGGTCGGTAGCGGTCCGGCGCCAAGATTCTGTTAGAAGGTCCGAGAACTACGGTATCAGCACCAGCTTGCCGAAGAAGTCGCGTGCGCCGAACGCCTGCTGTGCCTGCCCGATCTCCGACAGCGGGAAAGAGCGTGAAAGCAGCGGCTTCAGGCGGCCTTCCTCGATGTAGCGGACGAGGTCTGAGAATTCCTGACGCGTGCCCATGGTCGACCCGATGATGCGCAGGCGGTTCAGGTAAACGGTGCGCAAGTCGAGCTGCACGACTGGGCCGGCGATCGCTCCCGCGGTGACACAGCGGCCACCTGGGCGCAGGGCACCGAGGAGCAGGCCGAGACTGGGCCCGCCGACTACGTCGGCTACGACGTCGAGCGCCTCCCCCGCCAGCGCGCTTGCGAGCTGTGCTTCGAAGTCCGGGTGGTCGCGCAGCATGACGGCGGTGGGGCCGAGGCCCTGAACCTGTGCGAGGTGAGCGGCGCTAGTGAGCGCGATGACGCGCGCGTGACGCAATTGCGCAAGCTGCACCAAGGCTGAGCCTGCCCCCCCGGATGCTCCCGTGACGAGGATGGTGTCGCCCGATGCCACACCGGCTGCGTTCAACATGCCTTCGGCTGTCACGTAGGCGATCGGGAAGGTCGCGAGCTCCGCATCGCGCATGGGGGAGCGGATCGCATGCGCGTTGGTGGACGGCACTGCCGCGTACTGCGCGAAACCGCCGTCACGCTCGCTGCCGATCACTCCGGTGATCCCCATGCCGTCCGCCGCGTGCAGTGTCGGATCGACGAGCACTCGCTCGCCAACTCGGTGGGGGTCGACGCCGTTTCCGACGTCGACGACCTCGCCGACGATGTCGCCGCCCTGGATGCGGGGGAACGCGAAGTTCCCGAGCCACCCCGCAGGGGCGTCCGAGCGTGTGTAGGCGCCCTCGCGGGTCCAAATGTCCGTGTTGTTGATCCCTGCGGCGCCGACCCGGATCAGCACCTCGTCCGGGCCCAGCATCGGAATGGCGACATCCTCACGGTACTCGAGCGCTTCCGGCCCGCCGTACCGGGTCAGGAGAACCGCCTGCATCGTGCCGTCCGTCTTGCACCCCTCCAGTGTCTTCCGCGGCAGCGCTCGGGCAGTGATGGCCCGGCTGGGACTCAGGGCGATGCGCCGCGTTCGTGCGGCAGGGCGCGGGTCCGCGTCATGCCGAACAGCGGACATGCAGATCGGGTGCCGGCGGGGCATCTGGAGCGGCTGCGCCCGCGGCCGCAGGACCGCTCACGGCAGACCTTAGCGCTTTGCTGCTTCCGTGCCTTGCATTGGCTTGCCTAGTCCAACTATACGCGGGCAATAGGGACGCGGCAAAACTGCCGTCAGGGAATCCAGCGGACGCACGCAGATCGGGCCGTTCGCCTGTGAACCGTACCCCAAGGCGGGAGCGCAGGCGGCGCTCGCGGGGGTGGGCTTCATTCGTGATGGTGCAGCCTGCCGCGGACGGCGAGAGGACCCCAGACAGCCAAAACGCCGCGGAAGACGGCGCCCCTGTCCGCCGAGCCCTCCGAGCGACGGACAGGGGCCACTGGATCGAGACCAGCCACGGCGGCGACGCGCCCGGCAACGATGCGAACCGCGGCGACGACGCCTGTTTCCTGACCGATGCCCAAGGCCTCATCACCCGCTGTCCGGCAGGGCCGCGGCTCTCGCGTCATCGCGCCCGCCTGCCCGCGCGGCGGGGGGCGACGCGATCGACCCCGGCACCAGCGTCGTCTTCGGGTGGACCGGCAGGATCGTCGGCGGGCGGGGGGCTGGTTGGAATCGAAGTCGTTCACGAGATTGCCGAGGATCGGCTCATTCTCACGCACGTTCGACCGCGGGTCGAGCCGTCCGTCCGTCGCGGGGTCGAGTCGCTGGCAGGAGTCGTCCTTCTGGTCATGGCTCGACACACGGGCGTAGGCGATCGTGCGGCGCGCCACGTCGGCTACGTGGAACTGCTCAGGACGAAGACGCGCAAGATCATAGCGACGCCGCCCACCTGGCGTACGTTCGCCCGGGACGAGCTTGCCCTCGCGCTCCCAGCGCCGCAGCGTTTGTGCCGTGACCCCCAGAAACTCGGCTGCCTCATGGATGCTGACCATCTTGCGCGTCATGTAGAAATTAGCCATGGTCGCGCAAGTCTGCGCAACTACTTAGTCAACTGTTCAAACCCCGTGCGGCTCGTTCGCCATCGTCGGGGACGTCGCCTTGGCGGTCAGGTTGGCCGGCGGCTGCGCGCCGTGGTCGAGGTACATGGCCCACGATACGTGGACCTGGTCCAGCAGGTAGGTGATGTCGGTCCAGGAGAAGGGCTCTGGTCGCTCGGGGTGCGGTTCTTCGGGTTGAGGGTTGAACTGCAGCTCATCGGGTTCGCGTTCGCGCAGTTCGCCGCCCAGGCGGACATGATGAACAGGTGCGACGGGAAGCTCCCGGGGGCGAGTGTAGCCTACGATGACGATGGTGGTTTCTGCATCGGAGCGGACCTGCGCTAACAGGTCCGCTTCAACTGCTCCTTCCCCAACCGTCCCTTCGGCCCGAACTTGCGCGCTACTGCGCACGTTCATCAGGGCGCCCGCCTCTTCTCGGCGACGCCGTGTCTGTGTGTCCGATAGTCTCAATTAGCCCGAGCGGTACGGCGTCTGTCTGTCACATAGACCTCAAGCTCGTACAACATCGAGAGAAGTCGATTCATCTTTCGGTCAGTGATTGGCATTTGTTGCGACTACGCGATGGCGTCGTTCGGTTCTCCTGTCTTTGCCATTTAAAAGGTGACAACTTCCTTCAACACGACGAGGCGGCTCTGACAAGTTGGAAGAACCATTCCAGAAACCCGTGTCAACTTCAAAGTACCTTCCTCGCCTTATAGCAGGAAAGAAGGGTTTTTGCTCTATGGGTCTAAACCCTTTATTGGACTAAAGCATTTCGCAGAAGGGGAGCCTGCGAGTTGAATAGATCCTTACTGGGTGATTTGCTCCGGGAGAACGATCTCGTCGGTCTCATGGCCGGTTCCGTGGACAACTTCGCCTACATGGTGGGCACGCGCATCATGACCCAGGCGCTGATTCCGGAGCGTACGGCATTTGCCGTGGCCACCAGGGACGGTGGGATGTACGTCACGGTTTGCAACGTCGAGGTCAAGCAGGTCGCGCCGTTTGTCAGTCAGGTGCGCACGTACACAGAATTCGAGGACGTCCCGCACCAGGTGCTCGCAGAGCAGATGCTGGCCGCAGGCATCCGTGGCCGCGTGGGCTATGAGCGGCGCTGGATCCCCGCGTACATCCTTGACGACCTCGAGGTGGCGCTCGAGGGCAAGATCACGCTCGTGCCGGCCGACGAAGTGTTTGACAGGCTGCGCGCGATCAAGACGCCTGAGGAGATCGCCATCCTCGAGCAGGCGGCGCGGGCTACCTCACGCGCGATCCGACAGAGCTTCACACCGGGGCACGAGACCGAGCTCGACGTCGCCAAGGACCTCACGGCAGGCATCATGCTCGGTGGTGCCAGCGAGGTTCCGTTCATGGTGCTGGCGTCCGGTCGCCGCGCGCTGCCGGGGCACCCGTACCCGACGGGCGACAGGATGCAGCCAGGGGATGCCATCCGCACCGATGTGGGCGGCCGCTTCGGCACCTACGTCTCGGACCTCGCGCGCACGGGCGTGATCGGACAGGCCGGTCCTGTACTGAAGAAGACCTACGCCACCCTGGCCGCGATCCACGGCGAGATTCTTGGGGCGGTCAAGCCAGGCATGCCTGCCAAGTCCCTCATCGACCGCACCGCCGAATTGTTCAAGCAGGCGAACTTGCCCTTCAGCCCGCATCTCGTGGGGCACAACCTCGGCATTTCGGCCCACGAGTGGCCGATCCTCAACATCTACGAGACCGGCCGGCTTCAGACCGGCATGGTCCTGTGCATCGAGCACGGGTACGCCACCGACACCTTCAAGCTCCACATCGAGAACACGGGCGTGCTGACAGAGTCCGGCCTGAGGCTGTTCTCCGAGGACGACTGCCCGTGGCAGGAACTCCTGCAACTCTGAGATCCGGGAGGGGAGTGCGCCGATGAATTTGAGCAAATCGCGTTCCATGTTCCGCGTTCGGTCGGCAGCGACGGCGGTCGTGTTGCTGGGGGTCCTGGCAGCGGCTTCGGGCTGCGGATCGAGCACCAAGGCGACATCTCCCGGCAGCTCTGCGGCCGCCAAGCCCTCTTCCGGGCTGATCCAGTTCGGTCTGCAGCAGGAGCCTGGCACGCTCAGCCCCCTCACAGGTCCCTTCACCACCGCGCAGCAGATCGTGGGCGCGACGCTGTTCACGAACCTCTTTGTGCTCAAGTCGGACGGCTCGCTGGCCCCATCGCTGGCCTCGGAGGTGCCGACGACCCAGAACGGCGGCATCTCACAGAACGGGCTCGTCTACACCTTCCATCTAAAGTCCGGGTTGAAGTGGTCCGATGGTCAGCCGATCACCTCGCAGGACGTCTACGAGACCTACAAGCTCTCGATGTCGAAGCAGATCAACGCCTTGACGACGAACGGCTTCTCGGATATCCAGACGTTTGACATCATCAGTCCGACAGAGTTCAAGATCACGCTGCAGAAGCCGGACCCTGCCCTCCTGACGACCGTCTTCGACACCTGCACGCCCGGCATCATCCCCTGGCACGTGTACAAGAACATCTCGGCGGCGGACATCAACAAGTCTCCGCTCAACAACAAGCCGACCGTAACCGATGGCCCCTACGTGCTGAAGTCTTGGAACCCCGGCCAGTCGATCACCGTCGCGCCGAACCCGCACTGGTACGGCCCGAAGGTGCAGAACAAGGGCATCACGTTCAACATCGTGGCCGATGACGCGACGCTGCTCGCCGAGTCGCAGGCGCACAAGGTGAACGTCTACTGGTTCGTCCCGATCGGGCAGGTGCCGCAGCTCAAGAAGATCTCGGGCGAGCACGTCGCACTGCTCTCCGCGCCGAACTTCGAATACGTCGACATCAACTTCCGCAACCCCATCCTGCAGGACGTGCGCGTGCGCAAGGCGCTTGAGCTCGCCATCGACCGCCAGGCACTGGTGCAGAAGGTCTGGGACGGCTACGCCAAGCTCACCGCGTCGGACCAGCCGCCGCTCAGCTGGGGTAGCAACCCGAGCCTGAAGCCCTATCCCTACGACCCCACACAGGCGGCGAAGCTGCTGCAGCAGGCCGGCTGGATCAAGGGCACGAACGGCTACCGCTACAAGAACGGCAAGGAACTGACCATCACCTTCTCCACGACGACCGGCAACCCGTGGCGCCAGCAGACCGAGCAGCTCGTCCAGTACTGGTACAAGCAGATCGGCGTCAACCTCGTGATCAAGAACTACCCGTCCAACGTCTACTTCGGCACCGTACTGCCTTCGGGCCAGAACTGGATGCTCGGCGAGTTCGGCAACGTCAACCAGCCAGACCCCGGCACCATCTCGGCCGATTCCTTCGCCAAGGGTGGGGTCTTCAACTTCGGGGGCTACGACAACTCGCAGGTCGACCAGCTCTTCGCGGAGCAGGCCACGATGACGAGCAAGTCCGCCCGCCAGCAGAAGCTGTGGCAGATCGAGCAGATCCTCCACGACCAGGTCGCCGGCCTGTTCCTCTACTCCCCCGACCAGATCGTCGCCTGGTATGGCGTCAGCGGCTACCAGCCGAACACCTGGTACGAGGACACGTGGGACGCCTACAACTGGAAGCTGCAGTAGGCGGGAAAGTGAGGTAAGACCCTGCATGGGCCTCCTCGGCTATGTCATCCGCAGAGTGGGAATGAGCATTCCCACTCTGCTCCTGATATCTATCCTGGTTTTCCTCCTGGTCCACGTCATGCCCGGCGGACCTCTGGCGATGTACGCCCATCAGCCCAACATCACGCCGGCTCAGCTCAAGGTCATCGCCCACCAGCTGGGCATCGACCGGCCACTGCCGGAGCAGTACGTGACGTGGCTGGGCAACATGCTCTCGGGTCACTTCGGCTACTCCTTCACCTACGGGGTAAGGGTCGTCGACCTGATCGGCGAGCGCATGCCGCCGACGCTGCTCCTGATGGGCCTCTCGTTCGTGATCGCGGTGGTCACCTCGATCACCATCGGCACGATCAGCGCCGTGTACCACCATACCTGGATCGACCGGCTGCTTTCCGGACTCTCCTACGTCGGGCTGGGCTTGCCGAGCTTCTGGCTCGGGCTCATCCTGATCGAGATCTTCGGGGTGCACCTCGGGTGGCTCCCGATCTCAGGTATGGGGTCCGGGTCGTTCACCAGTGTCGTCGCCCATCTGGTGATGCCGGTCATCACGCTCGCCGTGCTGTTCGTCGCGCAAGAGGCGCGCTATGTCCGCTCTTCCATGGTGGACGTCCTTGGCCGCCGGTTCATCGTCACGGCTCGCGCGAAGGGCCTGACGAACGGGGCAACGGTCATCAGGCACGGACTGCGCAACGGGCTCATCCCTGTCGTGACGGTTCTCGCGATGGACGCAGCGACGCTCTTCGGCGGTGCCGTGATCACGGAGTCGATCTTCTCCTGGCCAGGCATCGGCCGGCTCTTTCTGGGGGCCGTGCTGCAGGGAGACTACCCGATTATGCTGGCGCTGATCACGTTGCTCTCCGGCCTGATCGTCCTCGCGAACATCGCGGCGGATGTGCTCTATGCCGTCATCGACCCACGAGTGCACTACGCGTGAGAGAGGAGGTCCTGTGGTGAGCGTCGCCCCGGCCGACACGAGCCCCGAACGCGTCTCCCTGCTTGCCTCCCATCGAACGGCGGCCCGCTTCCTGAAGAATCCCTCCGGCCTCATCTCAGGCGTTCTCCTGCTGATCGTCATCGTACTTTCGGTGGGCGCGCCGCTCTTCACGCACCTCGGTCCCAACACGCCGGATCTCAGCGCACTGCTGGCCCCGCCCAGCGCCGCACACCCCTTCGGCACCAGCCCGCTCGGCATGGACCTCTTCTCGCAGGTGCTCTACGCAGGACGCATCTCGCTCGCGATCGGCGCCATCTCGGCCATCATCGCGGGCGTGATCGGAGCCCTGCTCGGCCTGATCGCCGGCTACTACGGCGGTGTGGTCGACACGGTTATCATGCGCCTCGTCGACACCGCCCTCAGCGTCCCGCTGCTGCTGATCATCCTCGTGCTGGTGGTCATGCTGGGCAGCAGCCTCTCCGTCGTCATCGGGCTGATTGGCCTGAGCGGCTGGATGTACCCGGCGAGGATCGTGCGCTCGCAGACGCTGCTCGAGAAGGAGCTGCCGTACGTGGAGGCGGCCCGGGCGATCGGCTGCGGGGGGCTTACGATCATGTGGCGGCACATCTTTCCCAACATCATCGGCTCGCTGATCGTCAACGTGACGATCTTCGTCGGCCAGGCGGTGCTGATGGAGTCCGCGATGAGCTTTCTCGGCGCCGGTCTTGAGCCGCCGAACGTGTCGCTCGGCTACCTGCTCAACCAGTCGCAGTCCTACCTCAGCTCGGCGCCCTGGCTCTCGATCTTCCCAGGTCTCTTCATCTTCCTGATCGTCGTGGGCACGAACATGTTCGGCGACGCCTTGCGCGACGCGCTGAATCCGGAGATCACGGGCTGATTCGAGGGGTACGCGCGCGAGGCTCGGCCAGCGGGAGATTCCCGCCGCCCCGCATGCGACGCGAGGGTTGGTGGGAGCAGAAGGAGGCATTCCACTTGGGAGTGCCTCCTTGTGCTTCTGCACCTGCCCCTTCGGCCGTCTCTTCAAGAGCCGCAGGCTGGGCAGGGGAGAACCTTCATGCCGGGAGCGATGGCGGCCACCTGCCGTAGCGGTGCCTTCGTTCCGTCCGCCCTCGAACGCAGCCCTCCTGCCAGGCGTGACTGAGCACCCTGGGATCGAGGAACTGGTCGAGCGGGAGTCGGCGGGCCGCAGATGAGCTCTTCAGGCAAGCCGCGTGCCGAATTCTACTCTTGCAGGTTCAGCATGAGCATCTCCCGCTTGAAGAGCAGCACGCCGATAGCGGCCAGCAAGATCGCGATCGCCCCGAAGATCATCGCGGCGTCCGCGAACCAGGACGTCGTGCTCTGGATCTGCACCCAGCCCAGGAGCAGTGGCGCCAAGATGACGCCAATGCTCAGCACGGTCACGAGGTAGGCGCTGCGCTGGTCGCCGACATGCAGGGCGACGAACGTGCCGACGACGGACACGTACACGGCCAGGGCCGCGGTGATCCCGAAGGCCAGGATCCGGCCGATGGGCTCGGCTAGGTAGAGCCAGCTCCACCCGTGTCCCACCAGCGCCGCGTAGACCAGGAGCTGCAGCGCGATGGCCACCATGGCCGCGAGGTAGCCCGTCGCGGCGGAGACGATCACCTTGCCGAGGAAGATCGCGCTGTCCGGCAGGCGCGTCGCGAGGAGATAGTCGAGCGTGCGGCCGACCCGCTCATGCAAAACGAGGTCCGGCGCGGTGTTTGCCACGACGATCAGCGTCGCGAAGAGCACGTAGAGCACCTCGACCAACGCGCGGATGGCTGCGGCCGCTCCGATGGCGGTGTGCCGCGCCGTGATAGTCGGTATGATGCCCATGATCAGGACGGCGATGCCGAACACGCGCAGGGCGCGCTTGTTGCCGATGAACTCCGCAATCTCCTTCCACACCATGGTCGACAGGTCACGCATGCCGCTCACCACCTATCACCTGCAGATATGCCTCTTCCAGGGACAAGCCCTCCGGCGTCACCTCACGCACGCCGACACCCGCACGCACGAGAGCAGCGACCACCGCCTCCACGTCATCCTCCCGCGCGAGCGTGCACCGCCACGCGTCCCCTTCAAGTCTCTGCATCCGGGCGCCCGCTGGGAGATCGAGTGTCATCTCCGGCGTCAGGCGCATGACGCGCATGCGCACGCTCGGGCCCCGACTGCCCGCGATCTCGCCCGGTTCGCCCACGGCCAGCAGGTGGCCCTGCTGCAGGATCCCAACCTGCGTACAGATCTTCTGGGCTTCATCGAGCAGATGCGTGCAGAGGAAGATCGTGCGTCCGCCCTCCTGTGCGAGCGAGAGGAGCAGTTCGCGCAGCATGACGATGTTCTCTGGGTCGAGACCGGCCGTCGGCTCGTCGAGGACCAGCAGGCGAGGCTCCGTCAGGAGTGCACGCGCCACACCGAGCTTCTGGCGCATGCCCTTACTGAAGCCGGACACCCGATCATCGCGCCGGTCGAAGAGCTCGACGCGTCGCAAGGCGGCGTCGATGCGTCCGCCTAGCTCCGACATCGGAAAGCGCGCCGTCCGCGCTGCGAACTCGAGGTTCTGCCTCGCCGTCAGGCGCTCGTACAATCCCACCTGGTCGAGCACGACGCTGCACTGCGAGCGCACCCGCTCGCCGTCGACGATCGGATCGAGCCCGAACACCCGCACCTCCCCTGACGTCGGGCGCAGGATGCCCAGCAGGAGACGCACCGTCGTCGTCTTACCGGAACCGTTCGGGCCCAGAAAACCAAACACGCTCCCTGCCGGCACCTCCAACGTGAGGTCGCTCAGCGCGGTGCGCTGTCCGAATCTCCGCGAGAGACCGCGACACGAGATCGCGCTCATCTCCACGCCACCACCTCCCATCCTATTGGGCGAAGCCACGGTACCTCGCTCCTTTCAGGACGCCCCATCCCAGCAGCCTCTGGGATCGCAACCCGCGGTCAGCCGAACACCCTGCGCACCGGTCGCACCAGGGGCAGGGCGCGTGCGACGGTGTAGATCCGCACGATGGCGAGGGCGCCTGACGAGCGCGACGACCCCGGCACGCAGATAGCCCAGGTCACAAAGGCGGGCCAGGGCCGTCGCGCTTGCCGCGCCGACGCCGACCTGCGGGGCCCACCGAGTCACTCTCCGTTCACCCTCCTTGTGTCGGTGCGCAGACGGCAACGATCAGATGCCCCGCGCCTGCAGTCCGTCCGACAAGCGCTCATCGCTCCGGGCCGGGCGGCCCGAGGGCGCCGCACGCGCTGGTTCCTACTCGTGACCCGCGCCGTCTTCGCCTGGGCGTCGGCGAACCTGCCGGCCAGCCCTGCGCAGGGCCTGCAACAGCAGGTACTCGATCTGCCCGTTGACACTGCGCAGGTCGCTCGCCGCCCATTGCTCAAGCGCCTCGTAGAGCGCGGGATCGAGGCGCAGGAGGAATTTCTTCTTCAAGGGAAGCTCAGGCGTAGAGAGTGCCAGTGTTGACGATCGGCTGGGTCGCCTGGTCCGACGTCAGCACGACCATCAGATTGTTGACCATCGTGGCCTTGCGCTCCTCATCGAACTCCACGATGTTGGCCTGAGCGATCTGTTCCAGCGCCATGCGCACCATCCCGACCGCACCCTCAACGATCTTCTGCCTTGCGGCCACGATGGCTTCTGCCTGCTGGCGCCGCAGCATCGCCTGCGCGATCTCAGGCGCGTACGCGAGGTGCGTTAGGCGAGCCTCGAGGATCTCCACCCCGGCGATCGCCAGCCGCTTCTCGAGTTCCTGCCGCAGGTCGGTCGCGAGCTCTTCCGGGTTGCCCAGCAGAGTGATCCCCGCATCTGTGCTGTCGTACGGATAGCGGCTCGCGAGCGAGCGGATGGCGGTCTCCGACTGCACGGCGACGAATGCTGCGTAGTCGTCCACGTCGAACAGCGCCTTGGCGGTGTCCACCACGCGCCAGACGATCACCGCCGCAATGTCGACCGGATTGCCCGACGCGTCGTTCACCTTGAGTTTGTCGCTGCTGAAGTTGCGCACCCGCAGCGAGACGCGTCGACGGACCGTGAAGGGATTGGTCCAGTGGAAGCCGGCCTGCCGCACGCTGCCTGCATAGCGGCCAAAGAAGACGACGACCCTGGCCTCGTTGGGCTGGACGACGAAGAACCCCGCCGCCAGCAGAGCCGCGACGACGATCGCGCTCGCCAGAACGAGCCCCGCAAGACCGCCGCGCTGCAGGATGAGCCAAATCACCAGCACGATCTCGACCAGCAGCACTGGGAAACCGGTCAGCCGCCAGGCATTGCCTTCGTGAAACTGTTCCATGATCTCAGCCTCCTATCAGTATGATATCACTCCTGACAAGGGAGCCCATCGGTCAGGTCGCGTGTTTCGAAGCGTTCGAACGACCCCGTGAACCGGCTCCGTCCGGGCGACCACACCCTATGTGGCGTTTGGACAGAGAGATGGCTTGAGGTGGCGAAAATATAGGCGTCAGGGTGCGACCCACCCAAGAGGGCTGAACCCCCTTTCTGCAACGGAGGCCCGACTTGGTGGACGGACCAGAGTGGGGGCGAAGAGTGCACGGACAGATAAGAAACCGCCACCCGGGGAAGCAGCAGTCGCTTCCCAGGTGGCGTCGAAGGTCGCTGCCCTATCTCTTGCGCTGCGCAAGGCTGAACCAGTTGCCGGAGTCGTCCCGCAAGAGCGCCTCCACGGCGTACGGTCGGTCCGCCGGCTCCTCGATGAACTCTACGCCACACGCGGAGAGCGACTCGAAGTCGCCTTTGCAATCCGTCGTCGCCATGACGCCCGGTGTCAGCGCGCCTTGCGCCACAAGACTGCGCACGAGATCTGCCGTTTTCGGGTCGGGCATGGAGCGCATGGGGTCCATGAGCAGCAACTCCTGGTCGGGATTGCCGGGCGGGCGCACCGTAAGCCAGCGCATGCCGTTGTCGAGCACGATGTCATTCGTCAGTTCGAATCGTGTAGAACGCCTTCGCGGAGTCCTGGTTGAGTACCCACAGGGAGACTCACTGTTCGCCCTCCCTTGAAAGTCTGGGTCGGCGCCAAGCTACACCTAGCGCTGAGGCGGCGCTTCTTCCAAAGTGACTGATTCACGGCTTGCGCTGTGGTCGCTTCCATGAGCAGCCCTGTGCGCCAGCGCAGGGCAAAACAGCCGGGGATAGGGGCTGGGCCCGCCCCGCCTTCTCGCCTCCGCCCGGCACGCAGTCGGTGACCGTGAGGTTCACGGACCGCAGCAGATCGCAGGCGCGCTCGACGCGCTGTCTGGTGCGGTAGGCGCCGGGCGTATCGCCGTACACGGCGTTGAACATCTGGATGAAGTGCGCGGTGGAGAAGCCGCCGCCGGACGCAATCGCTCGCATGTCAAGCGGTGCGGCGAACGCCACGTCGATCCTGTCCTTCGCGTGGCGCACTGCCTGGAGCGTGACGATGTCCAGCACCAGCGCGGTTTGACCCGGCCGAGTGTCCCGGCCATACCGATGCCCTGGTTTCGCCGCCGCCGCTGGGGTGCGACCTTGGCGGCGATGATCACGGACGAGGGGTTCCGCGCCGAGGTGCTCTGCGAGCTCGAGGATCTCTTCGGGCAGGCCAGGCACCTTGCCTTAAGGCGGGTAATCGGGGTGCTGGCTGAGCGCGGCGACGAGGTGGACGCCGTGACCGTTGCGCGGGAGGTGCAGGTTCTCGGATTCCAGCGGGCCAAGGCTGAGATGGCAGTCTCGGCTCTTTCCGGCAGTGGCCAGAGAGGGTTCCGCATGGCCCACGCCGGTGCCCCGAAGCGTGCGCACACGTCTTGCCCATGGAAGGCCGGGCTCCAACCACCCACGAGATCGCCGGGCACGACGAGCCGCGGCGTCTCGTCAAGAACGGGAATGCCTGCACCTGCCGGGTACCGAACTGGCCTACGCGGTGCTGACGGCTCGCGAGACGGCCTTTCGAGAAGCCGTGGGTATCCCAGTAGACCGCGTCCTTCTCAAACAGCAGGAGCCGCGCGGCGTGGGTGGCGTGTGCAATGAACGGACCGCAGCACACTTCTTCGTGGCGGCTTTGGCGCCGCGGCTTAAGGCGCACCCGCAACGCGTTTTGCCGGCCCCGCGAGCGTGAGGACCAGGCCGCCTGCCGTCACGGTGGCGCCAGACGCGATGATCAGCACCGTCCGGAATGAGGCAGCGGCAGCCAGCGGGCCGAAGGCGAGGGCCGCCAGGCCAATCCCGAGGTCGAAGGCCGCGAAATAGGTTCCCGAGGCTGCCCCACGCAAGGGAGGCCGCGTGCTTTCCATCGTCCATGCGAGCACCGAGGGCTGTGCGGCTCCATATCCCAGGCCGAACAGCAGCGCGAATACCAGAAGGAGGAGAAGACTGTGCAGCCACGCCAGCAGCAGGCCGGCGACGGTCAAGAGACCTAGGCCGGGTGCGATCACCGCCACCCGCCCGTAGCGGTCCGAAAGCCGACCCAGCCAGCTGCGGGCCACCAGGAGGGTCAGCGCGTACATCACGTAAAAATATCCGTAGGCGTCCACCCCGGCCACCTGATACATGAGGTGGCGGCGGGCGGCGATCACCGGCAGGAAGGTCATCACGGCGCCGAAGTTCAGGTTCATGAGCAACTGAACTGCGGCGGGCAACCGCGCCGACGGGAGGATCAGGCTGCGGGTGCCCGCCTGGGGCTGCGTTCTTCTTGACGCCGCTCGGGTCAAATGCGCTTCCGGCACGTTGAAGAGGAGCGCGATGGCCAGCAGGGTGGCACCAGCCGAAGCCCAGGAGAATGCCCCGAACCCCCACTTGGACAGAGCGAACACGGCGAGGAAGGACCGAATGCCATGGCCAAGTCGCCGAAGTTCGCATAGTAGCCCGTGGCTTCCCCCCGGCGGCTTGGCGGCACCACGTCCTGAACGAGCGTGGCGGATGCGGTGCTCGCCATGCCCCACCCGAAGCCGTGCAGGATGCGCAGTAGCACCAGACCTATGAGAACGGTCGCGAAGGGATAGCCTGCGAACGCCGCTGTGATGGTGCCAAGGCCTATCCAGAAAATCGCGAGCCGGCCCCGCCGGTCCAGCTCGCGGCCGACGAACGGGCGAATGGCGACTGCCGTCAGCACGAACACCGCTCCGGTCACTCCGACTTCGGAAACGGTCATGTGGTGTGCCAGCATGAAGGGGGCGATCACCGCCATCAGACCCTGAAACGTGGCGAATACCAAGAAGCTGATGATGGACAGCCGAATGAAGACGGGGGTGAAGATCCGAGTTTCACCTGATCGATCCGGTGACGCCATGTGCTGCCTCCTCGAATGTAAGCCCGAGACGCGCCGTTTCCATGTTCCCCCACGGCCCCTGTCGTGACCATCAAACCACATGGTCCCGGATCGATGGGGGGTGTCCTGGGCGCAGTGGAACTTGGGCATGCCATGTTTCGGGATGATCATCTGCTCGCACGGGCTCTGCCGAGAAACCTCAAGGGTTTGAGCGATGGTAGCAAGTGTCGGTCACTTGGCGACCGCGACTCGTACGGAGCAGGACTGCGGCTTGAGAGCAGATGTCCCGCCAGGCGGTTCGCCTCGGCTCGTGGACCCTCCGCGCTATGACCAGTCGGATCAAGTCCCGGGGCGTGGTGTCAATTCGGGCTTCCAGGGTAGGGCTCAGATTGTGGGGCTCAGAGACGGGGTAGCCTCGTTCGTGCTCAGGCTATCGGCGTACATCTTAGCCATGGATTCCTGGGAGAAGTGGCTGCGGATGGCAGCAGCCCACTCGTCGTTCTGTTCCATCAGCACAGCGCCGATGAGGCGCAGGACGGATTGGCGATTGCGGAAGATGGCGACGACGTCGGCGCGGCGCCGATCTCCCGGTTAAGGCGTTCAAGCGGGTCGGTGGAGTGGATCTGGGCCCAGTGCTCGCGCGGGAAGCTCATGTAGGCCAGGACACGTCCTCTGAGGACGTCAGCAGCATCTCCGCCACCCACCTTGGGGAAGCGTGGACGGAGCGATTCGGCCACCTGCGCCAGCTGGCGCAGGGCGTCCTGTTTCGTTGGCTGGAGAAGATCGTGCGGATCACCGCCGCCGTCACCGCCTTGGCCTGCTTGGGCACCTGGGCCCGCAAGTTGCGACATTATGCCGAGGGCCGGATTATGCCGAGGTGGATGTCCAGGAAGAACCCTGGGGCCCTGGCCCTCCTCACGTCAGATATAAGGTCGTGAATCTAGAAGATCAACCCACATGGATTTGGGAGCAGATCAACTACCCGCGCAAACCGGGATCGGCTGTAAATCTCAAGCAGTGGCGACCCGCGCTCGTCAAGGTTGCCAGCAGCATCGTGCATGATGGGTGGAGCCTTTCTGCCAGGAAGCCCTTGTAACGAAGGGAATTCTATATATCGAGGGACACTGGTGCGGTGTCCGGCGAGCCCGCAGCACCGTATCCGGCGAGCCTCCACGGTCGTTCGTAGCCAGGCTCCGAAGATGAATTTAGGGGAATTTTTTAATGAAGTCTAGGCTAATGCTTTACGCACTGGCGGCGCTGGCGTCTTTGACTCTGGTTGGCTGCGGCGCTAACATTCCGAGTTCCCGTATCCAACCGGCACATGGTGTCGTTCGGGTGACCCGAGCCATGTGGATGGTTCCGATAAGCGGCATGAGCATGATTTCTACCAACACGGGTTGGGGTACTGGACATGGCCGGGTGTGGCGCACCGTGGATGGCGGAAGAACATGGGTTCCAGTCTTCAGTACGGCGACGAACGGTATCTCAACGACAAGCGACTTCGTGTCCTCGGATGTTGCCGTTGTGGCTCAAGGATTCGTGGGACACATCCGCATTTCACTAACCGATGACGGAGGCGAGCGATGGAATTATTGGACGCTGGAACTTCCCTCCAGTGTAGCTGTATACCCTATGAGTCTGTCGTTCGTCAGCGACAAGACGGGCTGGATACTGGTCGCTCCCGAACAAGGTATGAATTCCAGTGAGGGTTGGCTTTTTCGCACTGTCGATGGCGGCAAGCGGTGGACTTTGGTTAGCTCGACCTCGGCTGGCACTTTGCCGTCAGCTCGCGGTATGATCCGATTTCGGGGATCAGGAGAAGGATGGCTGGCTGCTTCTGTAGGCGCCACCGGCAAGACAAACCTGTATCGGTCTGTTAACGATGGGGCGAAGTGGATCGCAGTTACGCTAAAGGATCCCAAGAGTTATGTAGTCGTACCTTCCCTACCCATGACGTGGGGGCGCCAAGGGGTCCTAACGGCTGCGCTGTCGAGCCCGGCGGGAGTCATCTCACACGGTCGGGCCGCGGTCTTCCACACCAAGGATGGAGGTCGCGTGTGGCTGCCCGTCGGTGAGGACATATCCCGCGACATAGAACCTTCGGGATCAACATTGAATCCGCAGTTTCTGACACCCGAGTCCGGGTATGCCGTCATAGGCCATGAGTTGTGCTGGACGCTGAACGGGGGAAGGACCTGGCAGCGACTCGTGACAATCAGAGGGGGATTTAGCCCTGCCAGCTTAAACGTGGTGAGTGCGCGTAAAATGTACTTGCTGCTTGAAGGCCCAAGTGGACAGGGATGGATGGAGTCCCTTCGCCCTAGGAACAGCGGGAGTTGAATGCGCCAAGGCGAGGTGTCGTTGTTGCACCTCGCCTTGGCATGATGCGCGTGGAGTCAGAGCATGGAGATTCTGCGTCTGACTTTACTGGATCGGAAGGCTTGACGGGTCAGACGACGCAGCACTATCCAGATCAACCTTGACGGTGTTTCCCGCTCCGTCTGAAATCGTGCACTCCTGACAATACTGAAGTGTTGTCGCCCCCACATACGCATCTGCAGGGTTCGGAGTAGGGAATGGCGAGTTCTCGACACAGCCTTGGATGTTCATGGGGTGCGGTGCACCGTTGTGGAGTAAAAGACTGGGTTAAGGGGTTAGTTAACATAACACCCAATTCTTGAGCAAGGTCTTGGCGGAATAGACAAAGAACTCCTCTAATCGGCCTACCAACATTGCAAGTCAGCGTAGGCCGAGGAGAGGAGCCAACATCAAGGTACCTAGCCTTGGCGGCCATGACAAGAAGCTTATCGCACTGATCGCGAGCGAAGTCCGGGATATCGCGTGGCAATGGGCACAGGGCGAGGCGGAGCAGGCCGTCCAGCAGGACATGGACGCGATGGAGCGATCGGTCCAGGCTCTGCTGCGGGTGCTGGGAGGGGCGGTCATGGCCAGGCTGGCCGAGGCGAGCGTAGCACGCCATGGAGGGACTCGACCGGACTGTCCGCACTGCGGTCGTCCGATGCGCCTCGTGGAACGCCAACGCGGACGAGAGATGCGCGGCCTCGTCGGCGACTTCGCCTTTGCCCGCCCGTACTACCAGTGTCGCAGCTGCGGCGGCGGCATCGCACCGGATGACGAAAGACTGGGTATTGGCACAGTCAGCTACACGCCTGCCCTTAGCCGTGTGGCGGCGATGATGGTGACGGAGGTCCCCTTCGAACGAGCGGCCGGGAACCTGTCTGAAACTTTGGGCGCGACGTTCGCCGAAGCCGAGATCTATCGTATCGTGGAGGCGCTCGGCGTGGTGGCCGAGGCGGAGATCAATGCAGACATGGCCGCACCCGAGGCTGCTCCCGCGACGCCGACCGCGGACACGCTGCTCATCGGTGTGGATGGCACCACCAGCTTCATCGACGGCGACTGGCACGAGGTGAAGGTGGGCGTCGTGGGGATCCTCGGGCCGGAGCTGCAGCACGATGCAGAGACCGGGCGCGACCTGCTCAAGGTCTCGGACCCGCGCTACTGCGCCGCCGTTGCAACCGAGGCCGGCGCGTTCTTCCCGCGCGTGGCACTGCTGGCCCGCCAGGCGGGCTTTGGCCATCCTGGACTGCGCCGCGTCGTCTGCCTCGGCGATGGTGGGCGCTGGATCTGGAACCGAACGTCCATCTTCCGCCGGGACGGCGTGGAGCACATCGAGATCCTGGATTACATGCACGCGAGCGAACACGTCTGGCAGGTGGCGGACGCCTTCTTCGGCGACGGCACCCTCAACGCCCACGCCTGGGTGGGCCCCGTCCTCCAGGCTCTGCTCGACCAAGGCCCGACACCGCTCATGGAGGCCCTCGGCAAACTCCGACCGCGCTCTGCAAGGCAGAAGCGGGAACTACAGAACGCCAAAGACTACTTCACCGCGAACCGTGACCGCATGCGCTATCCCGACTTCGTCGCCCAGCAGCTTCCCATTGGTTCCGGCGTCGTCGAGGCCACCTGCCGCTCGCTCGTCTGCCAACGCACGAAGGGGGCCGGAATGCGCTGGACCAAGGCTGGAGCACAGGCCGTACTCAACCTGCGCTGCCTCCACCTCTCCCACCCCGACCGCTGGCGTAGCTTCTTCGCTCGTCATCCGCTACGCAGGACGCCCCAACTTGCTGCACTCAGGCAGCCTCAGACCCAAGCCGCTTAGAACTGGAGCACATTGCCACCACAGATCTGCGCCGCACCCTGTTCATGTCGTATGTCCAGATAGTGATGTTCGACGCGCCAACTGCGGAACTGATTTGGCCGGCTGTCTGGGAATAGGAGCAGTAGACGCCAGCCCAGTATTGGTTGCTGCTGTTGACAGTTTGGATCCAGGTTGTGACGTAATCCAAATACTGTTGGGTCCGACCAAAGGCCCCACTTGAGGTACTGCCTATCCTTAGGGAAGTCCATTTACGGAAAACATCTTAGGCCACCTCCTTCCCCTTTCACCTATCAATAAGAGACGAGGGTCTTGATTTATAAGCGGAGTTGTTGTCCAGCACAAGAGGCACGAAGGCGGTCAGCGACATAACCAAACCGAGGTAGATCTCGTCCTCAGCATCTTCCCGATACTCCACTGGGACCCGCTGCACCACATGGCGGATGAGCGGTCGGAAGTTGCGCAGGATCTGAACCAGGGCGGTGACGACGGAGTAGGTCTGGCCACCCGCAACGACCGTGATGAAGTCTGAGTAGGTGCCGCCCACGACGGAGACTGTCGAGGTGCCCCAGACCTACACCGCCTACGTCACGGAGCAGGAGGCGTACACGGTCGAGGTGCCGGTGACACAGACCGAGACCGGCTGGCACACCGTCACAAGCTCCGTCGCGGCGAACACGGTGCTGACCTCCAGCTGTGCCAGCGGACAAGGGGACACGGCGGCCTCCGCACTGTACGTCGCGCCCGCCAGCGCCCAGAGCGATCCCTGGCTCGAATAGACCGCACGCCACGCGGGCGGGCGGCGATCGTGGCCCCCCGCTTTCCTGCGGTGCTCATGAAAGTCCACGGCGCTGATGTCACCGTTCCAGGGCGAAACCTGCGCCGCCAGGATCTGCACGCCGTAGTAAGCTGAAAGCATCGCCGCCCCTTTCCGAAAGGTGGGAGCCCCATGCTCCATGGAAGAACCGGTCTCGCCGTTCTTGTGGCCTGCGGACTCTTGCTTTCTCTCACAGGCTGCAGTGCACAGGCTGTAAGCAACAGCCGTCCGCGCCAGCCATCGTCGCTCATCCGGCCTACAATACTCGCACAGATCCGTGCAACAGAACACGGCACTTGGGCTATGCCGACTACTATGGGCAAAGAAGCGTCTAAGCTCAGCATCATCCCAGAGTTCAGCAACTGGGTAGGTAACTATCCTCAGCCTTCGTACACCTTCGCAACTTGGCAGCCGCCGCAGGGCTGGACCAAGCACCTTTACAAAAATCTGCCTAAATATGATAGGCTTTGGGGAACAACGAATCAGGATCCCTACCAAGTGTTGTTCATAACATTGCAAGGCGTGGTGTTCCTTTACTCATTAGATGAACAGTGGCCAGGCCCGATGTATAACGATATCCCGGTCGGGGCCAAGATTGTTGCGGAATACGTTCCCTTGCTACCGGCAGTGAAGGATGGGGTTGTGGCCCAATGTC
>JAJYSZ010000056.1 GCA_021793315.1 Bacillota bacterium
CAGACCGCCGGTCTTGCCCTGCTGCTGCTGTCCTCCGGAGGCATCGCCGCCTGGCGCGCGCAGCCCCAAATGCGCACGATCCTCGTGCCCTCCGCCTCAGGTGCAACGCCCACACCGGCTAGCCAAACCTCGCAGGCGCCCCTCATGCTCCAGCTCCAGGAGAACCTAGCGGCTCTCGGCTACATGCCGGTCGGGTGGAACGGAACAGCCTTCACCTACCCGACGGTGGCGATGCCGCAGCCGCTGCGGGCCCTGTTTCAGTCGGGCAAGGAGACCATTCTCGTTCGCGGCGCCATCCTGAGCTATGAGACTGCCCGCGGGCTTTCGCCGGCGCGGACGTCGCTGGGCGCTCTGCTCCTCGCGCTGCAGAAAGACGTCAAGGCCGGCCGCAAGGCGAAGCAGCCTTACACCTACGTCTACGTCAGCGAGGCGGTGCCCGAGCGTCTCATGGTCTGGTCCACCCGGGGCATGCTCCAGAACGTACCGACCAACACCGGCATCCCCGGCGCCAGAACCGCACTCGGCACCTACCCCATCTACTTGCGCCTGCCCTACCAGGTGATGAAGGGAAAGAACCTGCAGGGTGTGCCGTATGCCGATCCCGTCTATTACATCAGCTACTTCCACGGCGGCGAGGCCGTCCACGGATTCTACCGCCAAAGCTACGGTTTCCCGCAGAGTCTCGGGTGCGTCGAAATACCACCGGCTGACGCCCGCGCGGTCTACAACGAAATCCAGATCGGCACCCTCGTCACGGTGGGTTCGGGGCCGCCGAGTCTGGTGGCGCCGCCGCCACCGGTCACGCAGGACACGGGGACCCAAGGCACTGGGGCATCCCAGTCGTCTGGCGCAACGACCGGCACCCCGTCGACTACGACCACGCCCCCAACCACGGAGGCTCCAACAAGCGGCGGATCGTCTGGATCCGGCACTTCGACGACAGGCACGCCACAAGGCACAAGCACATCGCAGGGCACGGGCACAGCCCAGACCGGCACGCCAGAGACGACGGGCTCACCCGGAACTCCCGACGCACCGCCGGCGGGCCCCTGATCGGGAGGCCATGCCTCCCGTACGCTCCGACACGCGCAGGTGCAGCACCCCGCCAGCGCGAACGTGCCTTCTCATTGACCTCCGGGAGGCTTTCTCTTGCGTTACCCGCTCGAGCCGGACCATGAAGACATGCACCGTCTCGCCCAGGACGTCCTCGATCGCGCCATTGCTTTTGTGGACAGGCTCGCGGAGCACCCTGCAAGTCTCGCGGGCGTGCCCGAGGGGGAGATCCGGAGCCTGCAGCGCCGACTACTGCAGCCGCCACCCGAAGAGCCCGAGAAACTGGCCGGGATCCTGGACCGCGTCGAGGAGGCCAGCCTGGCCGCCGTGGAGACGGCGGGCCCAAGCTACCTCGCATACATTCCCGGCGGGGGGCTGTTCGCCAGCGCCCTCGCCGACTTCTACGCACGAGCCACGAACCGCTACGTCGGCATGTCCGCGACCGCGCCCGGTCTTGTCGCGCTGGAGTGGAGCATCGTGCGCTGGCTCGCGGACATCGTCGGCATGCCTGCGCAAGGCGGAGGTGTGCTGTTCTCCGGGGGGTCCATCGCCAATTTCGCGGCGGTCGTCGCGGCGCGCGAACGCCTTGGCGAGGCGATCGCGGATGGCACGGTCTACCTGACCGAGGAGGCACACCAGTCCGTCGGCAAGGCGGTCCGGCTGGCGGGACTGCCGCAAGGCGCCCTGCGCGTCGTTCCCTGCGCAAAGGACCTGCGCATGGACGTCGGCGCCCTCGCAGACATGGTGGCACAGGACCGGCAGGCGGGACGGCGCCCCTTCCTGGTGGTCGCCGCGGCGGGCACCACCAACACCGGCGTCATCGACCCGCTCCCGGCCGTGGCGGACGTGGCCGAGAGAGAGGGGCTCTGGTTCCACGTCGATGCGGCCTACGGCGGCTTCTTCCTGCTGACGAAGCGTGGCCGCGCGGCGCTCCGCGGCATCGAGCAGGCTGACTCGGTGACGCTCGACCCACACAAATCCCTCTTTGCGCCCTACGGCACGGGGGCTCTCGTCGTACGGGATCTCGAGGCGCTGCGAGCGGCACACGCCGTCTCGGGCCACTACCTGCAGGACCTCGGCGAACAGGAGGTCCCGGACTTCGCCGACCTCGGCCCCGAGCTCACGCGCGAGCTGCGCGGCCTGCGCATCTGGCTGCCGCTGCACCTCTACGGCGTCGCCGCGTTCCGCGACGCCCTGGATGAGAAACTCGACCTCGCCCAGCACGCCTACCTGCGCCTGGCCGCGGAACCCGCTCTGGAGCTGCCGTGGTCCCCGACGCTCAGCATCGTCGCCCTGAGAGTGCGGGCTGCCGACCCAAACACCGCGGATGCCCTGACGCGCGCCGTGCTGGAGCGCGTCAACGCGGGCCGGCGAGTCTTCCTCTCGAGCACGGTCGTCGAGGGGCGCTTCACCCTGCGTCTCGCCATCCTGGCGCATCGCAGCCACCAGGGCCGGGTGGACGAGGCGGTCGACGCCATCATCGCGGCCGCGCGCACCGTAACGGAAGGCTGAAGCATCTTTGCGAACTGGGCGGACTGCCCGCACGGCAATGCAAAGGCGGGCGGCACCATGCCGCCCGCCTTTGCATTCCTTGTTATCCGCGCAACGTTCCGCGCGACAGGTCCTCGACGATCCGGTTCACGATCGCCGCGTCGCCGGGCTCCGGCGCACGCCGGAACTGGAAGTGGATCTCGCTCAGAACGCTCTGCTCCGCCCGGCACGGGTCGTTCCAGGCCCGTGACCGGCTCTGCGACAGCCGCTGCCAGTAATGTCCGAAGCGCAGCGCAACGGTGTCTTGCCTCGATGCGGTCCTCGGTATGTTGCGAAGGGTGGCCGTCTGCCTCTGGATCATTCGAATTCCTCCCTGCCGCCCGGCAAGGCCTTCAAGTGTATCTGCCTTGGGCTCAACCCCAGCGTAGGATCTTGCCTCCCATACGTCTAATATCTACTGTCATTGCGACCCATCGGTCTGTCCTATGGGTATCTCCCTTGGCCCGGCGAGGACGGAGGCTTTGTCGTGGAACTGAGACAGCTCGAGATGTTCCTTGAGGCGGCGGATCGGCGCAGCATCACGGCCGCGGCCCAGGCGCTCTACGTCGCGCAGCCTTCCGTGAGCGCGCAGATCGCCGCCCTGGAGCGGGAACTCGGTTGTCCCCTGTTCGACCGCCTGCCCCGCGGCGTGCGCCTGACGGAGGTCGGGCGAGCGGTGCTGCCGCACGCGCGCCAGATCATGCGCCAGGTGGCGGAGATCCGGGACTCGATCGACGCGCTGGAGGGCCTGCAGCGCGGCCGGCTGGTGCTGGGCACCATGCCGACCGTGACGGCCCACCTCATCCCCACGGTGATCAAGACATTCCGCGAGGAATTCCCCGCAATCGACCTCCGGGTGGTGGAGGCAAGCGCCAGCGCCGTTCTGGAGGAGCTCGGTGCCCACCGCCTGGACCTTGCGGTCGTCACGAACGCGCAGGCAAGCCCCCAGATCGACGTGCAGCCGCTGATGACCGAGGAGCTCTACGCCATCGTGCCCGTCAACGATCCCCTGGCAGATCGCGAGGAGATCGACCTTCACGAGCTGCAGGACCGCCCGTTCGTCGTCCTCGAAGCGGGATTCAGTCTGCGCAGCGTGCTCTGGGAGGTCTGCAGCGGCGCCGGCTTCTCCCCGCGCATCGCCCAGGAGATGTCGAGCATCCAGGGCATCAAGGGACTCGTGGAGATCGGCATGGGCGTCAGCCTCGCCCCGCGCATGTCGGTGGAGCAGGAGGAGCGCCTGGGGCTGCTGCGCGCGCTCAGACTGAGGCAGCGGCCGCATCGCGAACTGCAGATCGTCACAAGCCGCGGCGCCTACCTGTCGCGCTCGGCGGCCGAGTTCATCGCCATCTGCCGCAAGGTCGCCGCGCGCGCCGGCCAAGACCCGCAAATCTAGGTCGCCCGGACGCAAAAGGCCAAGCAGCGCTCAGCTCAGATCTGATATTATTCTTTCTAGTGAGTTTAGAAGCTTGTCCAAAGGCGGGGCTGCGGATGACGAACTCGGGCACGCGGGCTCAAGGCCAGCCGCACGGCTTGTTTCGGTGGGTTGCAGGGCGAAGGACACGCTTCATCCCACTTCTGCTTTGGATCGCAGTGACCGCGGTGCTGAGCTTCACGCTGCCCTCCGCGACGAAACTCGAGGCGCCGAGCCCGCAGGACCTGCCGGCCACGGCCCAGTCCGTGGTGGCGGCAGCTCTGCAGAGTGCGGCCTTCGGGCAGAAGCACGAGACGCCCGGCATCCTCGTCTTTTACCGCAAGGGCGGTCTTGGAGCCCACGACATCACCCAGATCTCCCGGTACCTCGGACAGCTCGCGGCGCAGCCCCTCCAGGGGCAGATCGGCCGGCCCGCGCTCGCGGGACTGCCGGCCGCCGCCCTGAAGGGCGCCATCAAGGACAAAACCACCCTGGCCGTACCCCTCTTCTTCCGCACGACCGGCGACGCAGCCCAGCTCGCACGGCGCACCACCTCGCTCGAGACGAGCCTGCGACAGCAATTTTCGGCTGATCTCCTCCTGCGTCCCGCCGGGAGCGGCCGCCTCGTGGCGCGCCTGACCGGCGCGGAGGGCATCGCCGCCGATGCGGCCGGCCTCTTCCAGAACGCCGACGTCACGCTGCTCGCGGCCACCACGGTGCTGATCCTGCTGCTTTTGGTGCTGATCTACCGCTCGCCCATCCTGCCGTTCATCCCGCTCGTCGGCGTGGGCTTCGCCTACATGGTGACGCAGTCCGTGCTCGGCGCCCTGGCCAAGGCACACCTGATCGTGATCGACGCCGAGACCGTCTCGATCATGACCGTCCTGATGTTCGGCGCGGGCACCGACTACGCGCTTCTGGTGGTCGCGCGGTACCGGGAGCAGCTCGGCCGGGCGCAGAACCACCTGCGGGCGCTGCAGGAAGCGCTCGGCAGCGCGGCGGGTGCGGTCGCCATGAGCGCGGGAACGGTCATGGCGGCTCTCCTCGTGCTGCTGCTCAGCCGCTACGGTCCCGAGCACCGCTTCGCCATCCCCTTCGCGCTAGGCGTCGGCATGACGGCCCTGGCATCGCTCACGCTCGTGCCGGCGCTCCTGGCCATGCTCGGCAGGGCCGCGTTCTACCCCTTCGTGCCGCGGCCAGGCCACACGCCGGCGCGGCGGGAAGGCGCCGTCGCCCGGGCCGTCTCGCGGCGCCCATGGCTCGTCGCGGCCAGCGCGACGGTCCTGCTGCTCGGCCTCGCCGCCCTCGCGCCCGGCATCCGCACCTCCTACGACCTGCTCTCGGCCCTGCCCCGCACGGCGCAGTCCCGCCAGGGCTCCGATCTGCTCAGGCAGGCGTACGGCCCCGGCTCGCTCAGTCCCGTGACGCTGCTGGTGGCAGGTCCGGGCGCCAGCCGCGACATCGCGGCCTCGCTCGCCGGCACGCCCGGGGTCCAGACGGTCTCGGCGCCAGCCTACGGTAGAGCCCACGGCGCGCGGGTCGCGGCCTACCAGGTGACCCTCAGGATGAACCCCTTCTCGAATGCCGCGATGGCGGTGCTGCCACACCTTGAGGCGCAGGCCCGCACCGCCTTGGGGCCAGATTCGGGCAGCCACGTCTACGTGAGCGGACCGACCGCGCAGAACCGCGACGATGCCAGCACCGTCGCGCGCGATACGGCGGTGGTGATCCCCGTCGTCCTCGCGCTGATCGCCGTGCTGCTGCTCGCCTATCTCCGCTCGCTCGTGGCAGCCGTCTACCTGATCGCCACCGTGCTGCTGTCCTTCTTCGCCGCGATCGGTCTCGGCTGGCTGGTCCTGCACGACATTCTCGGCATCCCGGGTCTCGCCGGCGGGGTCGTGCTCTATGCCTTCGTCTTCCTTGTGGCCCTCGGTGAGGACTACAACATCTTCATGATCTCGCGCATCTGGCAGGAGCGGCGCCTGGGACCGATGCCCGAGGCGGTGCGGCGGGGCATGGCGGCGACAGGCGGCGTCATCACGGCCGCCGGTCTGATCCTCGCCGGCACCTTCCTCGTGCTCACGGCCCTCCCACTTCAGATCCTGCTCGAATTCGGCGTCGTGGCGGCCCTTGGTGTGCTGGTGGACACCTTCATCGTGCGCTCGGCACTCGTTCCCGCTCTCACGGCCATCCTGGGCGACAGGGCCTTCTGGCCGTCCCACGCGCCCAATCCGGCCACCGGCCAGAGCGATGTCTCCGGCTAGAGCGCGCTACTTCCCGCCTTCGTCGAGGCCGATCCGCGCCGCGGCGCGAGAGAGCGCCACGCCGACGAAGACGGCCAAGGCCGTCACCACGAGTGCGTAGAGGAAGAGCATGACGAGTCCCGATCCCGTGGGCAGATAGGCGTGCACTAGCGTCGTGATGGCGGTGTTCCAGGCGAGCGCCGCAATGAGTCCGAAGGCCGTCGTGACCAGAGTCTGCGTCTGCTTCAGAAATGCCCGGTGCATGGCCCACCTCCATACGTCTGGCCGCTGCCGACGACCCGGGACGCCGCGCGGCGGTCGGTGACAGACGTTTCTGCATCCGGTGGCGCCGCCCTTCCAAAGCGCAAGGGACCGACCGCCTTCCCTGCGGCCGGTCCCCCTATCCCCGCGAGGCTAGAGCACTACGGTCCGGTTCCTGCCGCGCTGCTTGCCGAGGTAGAGGGCGTGGTCGGCTTGCCGGATCGCGCCATCCATGCTGCCCGACTCGTCGTAGGCCGTGACGCCGAACGTCATCGTCACCCTGATGTCCCGGCCAAGGCAGACTGCCTGAGACTCCGCGATCGCCACCCGCAGCTTCTCCGCCACCAGGAGGGCGCCATCGGCAGGCGTCTCGGGCAACAGCAGCAGAAATTCCTCGCCGCCCCAGCGCGCCACGTGGTCCTGTTCCCGGACGCCGACCCGCAGGATGTCCGACACGTGCCGCAGCACCCCGTCGCCGCACTCGTGTCCATGTTCGTCGTTGACCTGCTTGAAGTGGTCGATGTCCGCGAGAATGATCGAGAAGGCGCGCTGGCTCCGCCTGAAGCGGACCATCTCCTCCTGGATCTTCGTCGACATGTATCGCCGGTTGCCGAGGCCCGTCAGGGAGTCGGTCATGGCGGCCATGTGCAGCTGCTCGATCGCCTCGTTGAGGCGCTCGTTCCGGTCCTCGAGTTGCTTGTTGGCCTCCTCCAGCTGTCGGCCGTAGCGCTGCAGCTGCTCGCGCGAGCGCTTGAGCTCGAGGTGCGTCTTGACGCGGGCGTTGAGCTCCGAGGGGCTGAACGGCTTGGTCACGTAATCGACACCGCCCGCCTCGAAGCCCCGGACCATGTCGTCGACCTCGCTCTTGGCCGTGATGAAGATGACCGGGATCTCCGCGGTGGCGGGGATGCCGCGCAGCACGCCGCAGGCCGTGATCCCGTCCACTTCCGGCATCATGACATCCATCAGGATGAGGTCTGGCAGTCTGGCCTCCGCCACCTCGACGGCCATGCGGCCGTTGGTGGCGACGAAGAGTTCGTAGTTGCCGACCAGAAGCTCGCGCAGGATCTTGATGTTGGCCGGGACGTCGTCGACGATCAGGATTTTTTGCATAGCTAAGCCTCCGCCCACGTGCGCGTCATTCTCACGGCAGGTTGCGTCGCAGGGCCAATGCGGCCTCGAGCGCCGTGTGGAAGTCGAAGATGTCGAGACTCTGGCGCAGCCGCTCAAGCTCGGTATCGCCCGGTGCGAGCAGCGCGTCGAGCTGCTCGAAGGTGTCGAGCGCCGCAAGGTTCTGGTCGCGAACCTGCTCCTCGAGCCGCAGGAGGAGCGGCAGGATGTCCTCCGCGGGCACCTCGCCCGCCGCCACCTGCCGGCCAGCATCCGCGGCAGCGAGGTTGCCGATCGCCTGGACGACCCGCCGAAGCTCCTCCGCCAGCGCGGGCAGGTGGAGATCGATGAGGTCGCTCGCCCGGTTCCTGCAGGCCGTCTCCACCTCCCGGGCCGCGGCGAAGACGCCGTCCGCGGAGATGTTCCCGGCCACTCCCTTGACGGTGTGGGCGATGCGCTCCGCCGCACCGAAATCTCCCTGATCGAGAGCCTCCCGGATCTCCGCCGCCGCTGGGGCATAGCTCGAGGCGAATGTGGCAAGAAGGCCGCGGTAGAGCGCCTGGTTGCCATTCAGGCGCTGCACGCCCTTGCGGGTGTCAAGACCCGGCAGCTCCGGCAGGTCCGGCAGGTCCCGCGGCGCGGGGTCCCGACGCGGCGCGCGGGGCCTCCCCTCCCCCGCAACGGCCAGCCTGTCCTTCAGCCACGTGGCCATGACGCCGAACAGCTGTGTCGTATCGATGGGTTTGGTGATGTAGTCGTTCATGCCCGCCGCGAGGCACTCCTCGCGAGCGCCGCGCATGGCGTGGGCCGTCATGGCGATGATGGGGAGGTCCTTGTGGGCCGGGTTCGCCCGGATCAGCCGGGTCGCCTCGAAGCCGCCCATGACCGGCATCTGGACATCCATCAGCACGAGATCGTAGCGGCTCTGCGACAGCGCCTCCACGGCCTCCTGGCCATTCTCGGCGAGATCGACGAAGATGCCGGCGCTCTCCAGGATCTCGGTCGCCACCTGCTGGTTCATCACCGCATCCTCCACGAGCAGCACCCGCAATCCCGCGAGATCGGGTGTGAGGTCCGGCTGCTCGTCCCAGGGCGACGCCTCGGGGCCTCCGGTCGGACCGAAGACCTGCATCATGGTCTCGAACAGGAGGGACTGATTGACGGGCTTGATCAGGAATCCGCTCACACCGGCCTCCTGCGCCTTCTCCATGACCTCTTCGCGCCCGAACGCCGTCACCATGATGATGGCCGGGCTGCGCGGAAGCTTCGCATCGGACATGATCCGGCGGGCGGCCGCCACGCCGTCCGTGCCAGGCATCTGCCAGTCCATGAGCACGACGTCGTATGGGCGCGCGTCGGCCGCCGCTTCGAGCTCGCGCAGCGCCGCCTCCGCGGAGGCCACGGCCCGGGCCTCGACGTCGAACGACTGCAGCTGCTCCTGCAGGACCTCGCGCGCCAGTTCGTTGTCATCCACGACGAGCGCCCTGAGACCGAGGAGGCCCTCTTTGGGCCTGAGTCGCGCCTCGCGCTCCGGCGCCTGACGCCGGAACGTGACGGTGAAGCTGAAGGTGCTGCCCGCGTCCGGTGCGGTCTCCACGGCGATGCGCCCACCCATCATCTCCACGATGCGCTGGGAGATCGTCAGCCCGAGTCCGCTGCCGCCGTACCGGCGCGTCGTCGACGCATCGGCCTGCGTAAAGGCGGTGAAGAGCTTGCCGACCTGCTCCGCCGTCATGCCGATGCCGGTGTCCTTGACACTGAAGCGGATGCTGCAGTGTCTATCCTCCTTCTCGACGAGCTCCGCGCGCAGCAGCACGTGGCCCTGCTCCGTGAACTTCACCGCGTTGTTGGCAAGGTTCAGGAGCACCTGGCCGAGCCGGAGCGGGTCGCCCACGAGCGCAAGCGGTACATCCGGCGCCAGGGCGTTCAGCAGCTCGACGCCCTTCCTCGACGCCTGGTTCGCCACCATGGTGGCGATGTTGTCCATCACCTCGTCCAGGCGGAACTCGGTGGCTTCCATCTCGAGCTTGCCGGCCTCGATCTTGGAAAAGTCGAGGATGTCGTTGATGAGCCCGAGAAGCGTCCGTGCCGACGTGTCGATCTTGCCCAGGTAGTCGCGCTGCTTGCGCGTCAGCTCCGTCTTGAGCGCCAGACCCGCAAAACCCATGATCGCGTTCATCGGCGTGCGGATCTCATGGCTCATGTTGGCAAGGAAGTCGCTCTTGGCCTGCGTCGCCGCCTCGGCTTCCTGCTTGGCCTGGCGGAGTTCCGCCGTGCGCTCCGCGATCATGTCCTCGAGGTGCTGCTGGTAGCGCCTGAGCTCCGATACGTCCTCATGCAGGAGAACGAAGTTCTTCGGGTTGCCCGCCGCGTCGCGCACCAGGTAGAAGTGGCTCTTGAGCCAGAGCCGGCGGCCCTCCCCCCCGAAGCTCTCGGACGTGTCGAACTCGAACTCCGCCGCCGGCACGACCTCGCCGGCGATCACACGCTCGATCATGGCCCTGGTCCCGCTACGACGCATCTCGCGGTCCTGCAGCACGTTGTAGCTGCCGATCAGGTCCGCCGCACGATAGCCGAAGAGCTCTTCCGCCGCCCGGTTGGCCTCCTGCAGGACGCCGTCCAGCGAGAAGACCTGGGTCGCCACCGGCGACTGCTCCATCATGGTCCGGAAGCGGGCCTCGCTCTCCTTCAGAGCCTCTTCGGCGCGCTTTCTGTCTGTGACATCCCGGATGGACTCGATCGACCCGACGACCTCGCCCTCGATGTTGTAGATCGGAGCCGCCGCGCCGAACACCGCCCGACCGCCGCCGGGCAGGCCGGGCGTCAAGGTTTCGGCCGTCAGGAAGCTCTGTTCCTGGCGGATGCGGCCGTAATTCTCGGGCAGGGGTTCCTGCGGCCGCAACGCAAGGTCCACCAGGATCGGCCGGCGGTCGCCGTAGAACGGCACGGCGTACGCATAGTCGCCCTGGCCGATCATGTCGGCCGCCTTGATGCCCGTCATCTCCTCCATGGCGCGGTTCCACGAGATCACCCGCCCGCCGGCGTCGATCACGAACGTCGCGTCCGGGAGGAAGTTGATGATGTCCTCCATCCGGCGCTGGGACTCCCGCAGGGCCTGCTCCGCGTGATGGCGGTCGGTGACGTCCCGCACCGACTCGATCGCTCCGACCACGTTGCCGCTCCGGTCATAGATCGCGGAGGCCACGCCGAACACGTAGCGGCCGATATAGGGCAGCGGGGTCTCCACGGCGATGTAGTTCTTCTCGCGGCGGAGCAGCTTCTTGTAGTCGCGTTCGAGCACCTCGTCCGGCAGGAGCGCAAAGTCGATCAGGATCGGTCTGCGCTCGCCGTAGAACGGCACGGCATACGCATGGTCGCCCAGGCCGATCATGTCGGACGCAGGGACACCCGTCATCTCCTCCGTCGCGCGGTTCCATGAGATGACCTTGCCGTCCCTGTCGATCACGAAGGTGGCGTCGGGCAGGAACTGGATGATATCCGACAGTCGGCCATGGGACTCGAGCAAGGCTGCCTCGGTCCGCTTGCGGTCGGTGATGTCGGTGACGAGGGCGAAGGAGCCACGGATCCGCCCATCCCGGTCCCAGAGCGTCGTCACGCTGAAAAAGCATTGCAAAAGCGCGCCCGACCTGCGGCGCAGCGCCACCTCGTAGCCGGGCCGATCCTTTTCGGCGATGCGAGCGATCGAGTCCATCAGGATCTTGCGGTTCTCGTCGTCGTAATAGTCGAGGATGGACCGCCCGATCATCTCTTCCCGGCTGTAGCCGAGCATCTCGCAGAACGCCCGGTTCGCATCGATCGTCGAAAGCTCGGGCGAGATCAGCCAGTAGCCCTGGGATGTCGTCTCGACGATCTGCCGGTAGACGTCATCCTGCCCTGCCGCCGCGGCCAGCCCGGCCGCCGCGAGGTCCCGGCGCAGGCCCTCGTTCGCCGCCCGAAGCTCCGCGACTTGCCGCCTCAGGTCGTCCGTGGCCTGAGGTTCCCCTGACGCATCTCCCGGCATGTCCCCCATCTCCATCCTGCAAGTCGGCCGGAAGGCTCGCCAGGCGCAGGCCTTTACCCTGCCCCATGCCGCACTAGGATCTCTCGCCCTGGGACCTGCCGACGTAGGCGCCGAGCAGGCCCGCAACCTCCTCGAGGAAGACCAGTTGATCCTCCGTGAAGGCGGCCACCGTGCTGTGGTAGGCCTTGAGGATGCCGACCACCCGCCCCTCGTACAGCATCGGGGTCGCCGCGGCCGAGATGATGGCCATCTGCAGGAGCCCCTCCAGCTGCGGCGCCAGGGACGCGTCGAGTCGGATGTCGTCCACCACCACGCGCCTGGCCTCGCGCAGTGAGACGCCAGGCGGCATCCGCCCCACCTCGCTCGTGGGATCGAGCCATTCGGTCAGGTCCGTCGCGGCGAGGTCGCCGGCATCGCTCACGATGTCGAAGCTGGGGCCGTTGACGATGCCGATCCAGCAGTCGTGGGATCCCGTGACCCGCTCGACGTCGCGGATCACGCGCGCCAGGAAGACGGAGTGGTCACCGGGATGCGCCACAGTGAAGCGCAGCAGGTCGATCGCCTCGGTCCGGCTCGGCAGGAGCCCGCCGCGATTCGCGGCCAGGATAAGGCCCGCCTCGTCCGCGAGGCCTGTCACGAGATCGGCCAGATCGCCCCGGATGCGGTTCTCCTCGAGGAACTTGACGGTGAGAATGCCCCACCCGACACCGTCCACCACGACGGGCGCGCCGAACAGAGAGCCATACGCCGCCGCCACCCCTTCCTCCACCCGGGTCTGACGGGCGATCGCACGCGCCGCGTTGAATGCCTGGGCCAGAGGATCGGCCGCTGAGAGCGGAATGACCAGCGGCTCGTCCGGCACGCCGGACATCGCCACCGGTTGCAAGGTCTGGTGGACGAGCCGGCGCAGCACGACGAGATCTGCGCCCGTGGCATCCCGCGCCGCGTGCACGACCGCTTCGAAGAGCCCCGGAGCGGCGCCCAGGGCCGCGGCAGGGTCGGCGGCCGGGGTCTCACCGCCCGGCGTCGGGAACGCCGCCTTGGCGGCGAGGAAGCCGCCCGCGGGCCTCGCGAGCAGGAAGCCCTGCACATACCCCACCCCGAGTTCGCCAAGGGTATGCAGCTCTGCCGCGGTCTCCACACCTTCGGCGATCACCGCGATGCCGGCGCGGCGCGCAAAGGAGACCAGGGCCTCGACGAGCTGGGCCTTGGCGCTGTCGCGGTCGACGCCGCGCACGAGCTCCATGTCCACCTTGGCGAAGTCAGGCCTGAGGGCCACGAGCCGGTTGAGGCCGGAATAGCCGGCGCCGCAGTCGTCCATGGCCACAAGCAGGCCCCGCCAGCGCAGGATGTCGAGCGAAAGGGTGAACGCCTGCCAGCGCACGTCCGGGATGTTGGAGCGCTCCGTCACCTCGAGCACGACCGTGCAGGGCAGTTCCGCCAGCGGGTAGAGAAGCTCCGGGTGTTCGAGCACCGTCGCCGGGGAAACGTTGACGAACAGCATGACGCCTACCGGCAGCTCGCCGACGGCCGCCATGATCGCCGACAGCGCCATGGCGTCGAGTTCCGCTTCGCCCTCGGGGCCAGCGCCCCTGGCGCAGTCGACGACATCGAGAATGGAGAACTCGTACCCTTCCGCATGGGTAGGACGGCTGAGCGCCTCGTACGCCGCCACGCGCCCGTGCGTCAGCGAGACGATCGGCTGGAAGACAGCCTGCAGTGTCAGCTTGTCCCGAAGCTTCTGCCAGATGGGAGCATCCATTTGAGGGAGAACCGCCGTCGCCCCCGCTTCGAGGAGAGTCGTACGCCTTCATGCGCAAAAGCAGTCGGGCCGGATCGCTTCTTGACGTTCATTCGACCCGACTGGCCGAGTCCCTCTAAGCATTCCATCGCATAGATAAGCGTCGGCCGAATGGGGTTCAGGCCTTCCGAGGCGCCTGGCGCCGCAAGGCGAGGAGCAGGCGCAGGGCCATCGCGGCGAGGGCGGCGCCGAAGAGGCGGGGGGCCGGGGGCCAGCCCGCAAGCGACAGCGTCAGGGCCAGAAGGTAGCACGCAAGCAGGCAGGCCCGCCCCGTGGGCGGCAGGATCTCCTTCAGTTTCGGTACCCTTCTGCCGGGCAGGCGCCTCGCCAGGTGACCTTCGAAAACGATGAAGGGCACGATGCGCTCGAGATAGCCGAGCAGGGCGAGGGCGATACCGCCGAATGCAGCGCCGAGCGCAGCTCCCGCAAGTCCCTCGCCAAGAAGCACGGCCGCCGCCAGAAGCGAGAGCGCTGCCGCAAGGTGGGCGATGCCGGTATAGGGCGGCAGCTTGCCGCTTGGGCCGCGCAGGAGCGACCAGGACGTAAGGGCCAGGTGGTAGAGGGCTGCCACCGCGAGCGGCCAGGCGGCGGCGCGGCCGAGCGAACCCCAGAGCCAGGCCGAGACGGGTGCGGCAACGGCGAAGAGCAAGGATCCCGCGAAGGCTGCCGCCGCCGGCAGCTGCCGCGCGCGGCCGAACATCGGCAAAAGCTGCCACGAGACGCCGCAAAGCAGGGCGCCGAACCCGACGCCGAACGCGAGCGCCAGATGCCAGGGCAGGACGGCGAGCAGGGCCGGCACGCCAAAGGCGAGGCCAATGGCCATCAGCAATCCGTCTGCAGCGGCGCCGAGAAAGCCGAGGAGTCCGATCAGGAGTCCGAGATGGAGCGGCCTTGACGAGCGGCTCCGGGCGATGTGAGCGAGCGAGCGGGCAAAGATCGCGACCAGCCCGCTGAGGGCAAGGATGCCGCCAGCGGCCAGGAGCGGCGGCCAGGAGAGGGCGAAGCCGGCGCTGAGGCAGAGCCCCCCCGCCGGTACAAGCAGCGTCAGCAGGCCGAGCAGGCCCGGCCGCGGGTGGCTCTGGCCGGTTGTGGCGGCCGCGAGCTGCACGGCGGCGGCCGTCGCCAGCGTGAGGAGCCCCGCGACGAGCGCGAGGTGCACAAGACTCAGCAGGTCCGCGCCCGCCGGAAGGCCGCGCAGCAGGAGCCAGAGGCCCGCGAGCGCGAGCGCGCCAAGGCCCAGCGCGATCGGCCGCAGCACCACAGCTGGCGGTGGCGCGGCGCGCGGCGTCACGATGACGGGGTCGCCCTGCATCAGGCCGCCGGCACCCGGCCGAGATAGTGGCGGCCAAGCCGCCACCCTGCCGCGAGGAACATGGCTGCGGCCAGGAGGGCGAAGATCTCGCCCGCCGTAAGGAAGGGCCTGTAGGGAATCGCGAGCCCGAACGCGCCGAGCGGCACCGCGAGGTAGAGGAGCCAGCTGCCGTAGCGGAGGTATACGGGCCCGACCATCTCGGTCAGCTTGGGCGCCTTCTGGCCGGGAGCAAGCTCGGCATAGCTGTGGAACCAGACGAGGAACGGCGCGACCTTGAAGAGGAAGCCCCAGAGGTTCGCGCCGGCGAAGCCGAAGACGAAGAGCCAGGCGTAGGCGTAGGGCGAGATCGCAAAGAGGCCCAGGAGCTGCAGTGGCACGGCCAGGAGCAGCACGCCAAGGACGACCCAGCTCAGGATGGCCTGGCGGATGCCGGGCTCGATCGGCCGCTGGCGCGCGCCGAGCAGACGCCGCATGTCGAGCAGGAAGAGCACGTACGCCGCAAGGGCGGGCAGGGCGCCGAGGGCCGCGAGAGCGTCCGTGCCCCAGAGCGCCATCACCGCGACCCAGAGAACGGCCAGGCTCCAGAGCGCGAAGACGGCCCGCGGGTAGCGCTCATGCTCGTGCGACAGGGTGAACATGGCGATCAGCTTGTAGCTGACCGCGAGAATCGCGAGCGAGATCCAGCCGAACCCGCCGAGATCGGCGTGCAGGGCGAGGAACCGGATCAGGGAGACCTGCCAGAAGCCGTAGCTCAGGTTGAGCGCTTCCGTGAGGCCGAAGAGCACCGTCAGCACGAGAAAGCTCGCGGCGATGAGGGCTCCGCCCGGCGTCGGCGAGGGCACGGTGACCCCCTGCACCGTACGGGCCAGGAGGTAGTAGAACGCGAGCACGCCGAGCACGACGAGCGAGCCGCCGACGGCCAGAAGCGCGTTCTCGCCCAGGCCGAAGCCAAGCAGCATCAGGATGACGCCAGGCAGGGTGCCCAGCGGCACAAGCAGGGCGAAAGGACCGGCCGGCACCGTCGCGACACCGGCCACAGGTACGATCATGAGCATGGCGCCCATGGTCGTGGCGGTGACCCAGCCGAGCGTGAAAAGGTGCGTCAGGACAAGCGTCGAGGTCGAGCCCGGCAGGCCGTAGGCGGCCCAGCCAGGCTCGAGCAGGAGGGCGGCGGCGAGGGCAAGGCTCGCAAGGAGGCCATAGGCCAGATGCGCGAGCGGCAGCCGCACGTTGGCGCCGCCGGGAGCCATGGGCAGCATGGCCTAGTGCTGCGCCCGGCCGATGCGCACGCGCCACACCTCAGGGCCCTCCTCGAGGTAGGTCCATTCGAACTCGCCCTGGTGCTCGGCGGAGAACTGGTAGTAGAGCGGCTTCGGGTCGTGGTCGTTCACGAGCACGAAGCCGTCGCCGGCCTTGAGCCCGTCGAACATATGGAAGATTGTAGTATGGCGCTGGGCCGGTACCATCTGGCGCACGTCCAGGATCTGGTCTTGCGGCATGCGGGCTCCTCCTTCGCGTTCAAGGGTCGCCTCGAGCGTAGCCTGCCCTGCCTCGACATGCTGTGACGGCTGCAAGGGGCGGAAGGTGTCATGGGACACATCCTGCCGCGCAAGGTGCGACTAGGCTCGAAGGAGACTCCGAACACTCCGACACGGAGGTGCCGACATGGCAGCAGAACGCGTACTCGACGTGCGCGCGACGATCAAGTCCGGTGGCGAACCGTTCGACGACATCATGCAGGCGGTCAGGGAACTCCCGCCGGGCGAGGACCTCGTCCTCCTGGCGCCCTTCGACCCGGTGCCGCTCTTCGGCGTACTGGGGGCGCAAGGTTTCTCGCACACGAGCGAGGCCCTGCCGGGCGGCGACTTCCGGGTGCGCTTCTCAAGGAAGGACAGCTGATGGCCGGCCCGGTGCCTGCGCGCAGTGAGGTGCTCGACCTCCTGCGCGAGGTGATGGATCCCGAGCTCGGCGTCGACATCGTCTCGCTCGGCCTGATCTACAAGCTTGAAGTGACCGAGGACGGCGTCGTCGACATCACCATGACCCTGACGACGCCCGGCTGCCCGCTGCACGCCATCATCGGGCGCTCGATCGAACGCGCGCTCCTGCCGCTCGGCGTAAGCGACGTCAAGGTGCAGCTCGTCTTCTCGCCGCCCTGGGATCCCCGCATGATGAACGACCAGGCGCGCGAGGAGCTCGGCATGTACTGAGGCCCATATCAGTCCAGCCGGCGCTGCAGCAGCTCCGGCGTGATTTCGAGATGACCGTCGCTTGCGAGACTGATCGACCCCTCCTGGCGGAACTCGCCGAGGAGGCGCGTCACCGTCTCGCGCGAGGCGCCGATCAGCTGCGCGAGCTCGCGGTGCGTCACCTGCAGGCCGACCTTGACGTGCTTGCCCATGCTGCGGTCGCGCACGCCGGCTAGCTGCAGGAGCGCGGCGGCCAGGCGGCCGGCGGTGTCGCGCGTGCCGAGGTCCAGGACCTGCTGCGACGTGCCGGTAAGGCGGCGCGCGAAGAAGGTGAGCATGGCCCAGGCGAGCGCGACGTCGCTCTGCGCGAGGTTCCGCAGCGACTGGTTGCGGATGCAGCCGATCCAGCTGTCCTCGAGCGTCTGCGCCGTGCCCGGGTAGATGCCGCCCGTGACGAATCCGGTCACGGCAAAAAGCTCGTTCGGCTGCAGGAGATGAAGCGTCTGCTCCTGACCGTCGGACGTCGTCTTGAAGACCTTGACGGCACCTTTATGGACGAAACTAAGCATCTCGGCCGGCTCGCCCTCGCCGAAGATGTACATATCCTTGCGATAATGCCGCAGACTCGTGATCTCCGTAAGGCGCGAAATGGTCGCTTCGGGCAGCTCCGCGAAGGGCGCTACCTCGATGAGAGCGCCGGCGGCTGCGGGCACCTGAACGTGAGGCAACGGCGAGCACTCCTTCCGGTCTGACCGTAGCAGCAAACAGATGTGTCCGCCAGCGCGCGGGAAACTCTTGGCTCGAAAGCGGCCGGCGCCGTACCCAAGCGTGCCGCCAGGACGCGAGAAGCAGTCCGCTGACCGTACCTGCACGGGCCCTTTCGTTTCTAGACACTGGAGGGTTGTTCCCGGAGTGTGTCAGAGAGTCTCGGGGGGCCAAGCGGAATCTTCGGCCGCCTGCTCGATGGCCGCCTCCACGAGCTGGCGGACCGTGCGCGTCACGGGTCCCGGTGCGGCCGGCAGGGCGTGACCCGCGACTGCCCGCACCGGCACGATGCCGCGCAGGGCGCTCGTCAGGAACATCTCGCTTGCCTCGGACACGAGACTCTCAGGGAGTTTCGCCTCACGCACCGTCATGCCGCTGCGCCTTGCAAGCTCGAGTACAAGGCCGCGCGCGATTCCGGGCAGGGGGCCCGAAGCCATGTCCGGCGTAATGAGCTCGTCCGCAACCACGGCGAAGACGTTGGCCCGGGTGCCCTCGACGAGATGCGCGCTCGTGTTCAAGAAGAGGCACTCGTCCGCACCGACCGCCAGCGCGTGCTGCATGGCAAGCACCTTGTCGAGCGCACTCCATGACTTGAGCCGGCTGCCCGGGTAGCTTGGGTCCTGCCGCCACGGGGCGAAGACGCAGGCCAGTGGCGCGGGCATGTCGAGCGGCCCGTCCATCGGCCCGACCTCGGCGATCATCCGCCACGATGCCGAAGACGGTGCGGCGAAACCCCGCGTGCCACCGCAGCGGCTGACAGCCAGGCGTAGGAAGCCACTCTGGACCCCGTTGCGGCGTGCTGTCTCGACGCAACCCTGGACGATCTCCAGATCGCTGAGCGCAAGTTCTGGAAAGCTTAGCGTCCTCAGCCCGTCGCGCAGTCTCGCGAGGTGGCGCTCGATCAGCGGCACACCGCCGCGATGGACCCGCATCGTCTCGAAGAGTCCGTCGCCATAGCGCAGACCGCGGTCATCGAGCGGCAGCGAGGCCGAGCGGGCAGGCAGGAAGTACGCCGGGGTGTCCGATGCAGCAAGCCAGACGACGGGTTCCCCCCGGTCGTCCACACCGCGGCCAGCTCCTCGCGGGTTCAAAGCTTCACCAGCTCCCTTCGCGTGAGGGTCGGGCCCATCCTTGCCATCCATGCGCAGCCAGGGTCGCACTCCGGCGCTCAGCGCACCTGCGCGTCCAGTGCCTGCAGCATGGCGCTCGCCTTGGCCAGCGTCTCCTCATACTCCCCATCCGGGTCCGAGTCCAGCACCACGGCACCGCCCGCGCCAAAGGTGACGCGGCCTTCGGCGCAGACCATGGTCCGGATCATGATGCTCAGATCGAGCTGCCCCGTGAAGCCGAGGTAGCCCATGGCACCGCAGTAGGCGTTGCGGCGCACGCCCTCAAGTTCCTCGATGATCTCCATGGCACGGATCTTCGGCGCGCCCGTGATCGATCCCCCAGGCAGTGTCGCCCGGAGGAGGTTCCCCACGGTCGCCGCCGGCATCAGCTCGCCCTCGATCACCGCCACAGCCTGGTGGACGTTCGCGTAGCGCTCGAGCCTGCGGGCCGCGGGCACACGCACCGTACCGATCTGACAGACGCGGCCAAGGTCATTGCGCGAGAGGTCCACGATCATGTTGAGCTCGGCCTGGTCCTTCTCGCTGTGCAGGAGCTCCCTGGCGAGGCGCGCGTCCTGCCGCGCCTCCTTGGCGCGAGGGCGGGTTCCCTTGATCGGGCGCGTCTCGACGTGGCGCAGCTCATCGACGCGAAGGAAGCGCTCTGGCGACGAACTTACGATCTGGAACCTGCCGGCGTCCAGGAACCCGCTGAAAGGGGCCGGGCTCAGGGCGCGCAGACGCTCGTGGATCTCGCGCGCCGGGAAGGGCATGGGCGCCGTAAAACGCTGCGAGAGGTTCACCTCGAAGATGTCGCCAGCCCGAATGTAGTCCCGCGCCCGTTCGACCGCCTGACGGTAGCTGGCGCGTCCGAAGTTCGACCCGACCTGGGTGGCCGCCTGCGGCGCGGCTTGTCCCGTCGGCACGGCCTGGTGGTCTGCCCCGGCCTCGGTCAGGAGGCGCGCAAGGTCGTTCGCCAGGGACACCGCCGCCCCTGTGCGTCCGGGCAGGGGCGACGCGAGAGCCCACGCCTCGCCGGCTCGGTGGTCGATCGCGAGCACCGCATCATAGGCGCAGAGGTAGATGTCCGGAAGCGAAGAGTCGTTCAATGCGGTCGCGGGCACCCGCTCGATGTAGCGGCCGCTATCATACGCGAAGTAGCCGACGAGACCGCCAGAGAGCGGCGGCAGGCCCGTCCCATGGGCAAGGCGCCACTGCCCAAGCAGCGTGTCCAGCGCAACGAAGGGATCCCCTCGCAGGAGATGCTCTCCATCTGGCGTCTCCAGGCGGGTTTCGCCGTCGCGCAGCGTGAAGACGGCAAACGGCCGGCTGCCGAGGAACGACCAGCGACGCGTCTCCTCCGGTCCATTGGCGCCAGACTCGAGGAGAAAGCGGTGTTGGGATGGTGGCAGCCGATCAAAGAGGCGCGAGGGGTCGAACTGGCCCCGCATCCTGGCGACAACGATCGGCCGGTCAGACATGGTGCGCCCCACGCCGGTCCGACGTGACCGGACGCGGGCCCGCACCCCGCACCTCGGCCACGAAGTTCGCCAGGATGTCGATGCCGTGCCCGGTGAATGCGGACTCCGGGTGGAACTGGACGCCTTCGATTAAGGCACTCCGGTGGCGCAGTGCCATCACCTCGCCCTCAGCGCTCCATGCTGTCACCGTCAGATCGGGCGGCAACGCCTGGGAATCCACGACCAGTGAATGGTAGCGGCAGACCGTGAGCGGCGAGGGCAGGCTGCGCAGGCTGCCCTCGCCGACGTGCCAGGCGGGTGCCTGCTTGCCGTGAAGCGGGCGCTGTGCGCCGATCACGCGGCCGCCGAACGCTACCGCGATCGCCTGCATGCCGAGGCAGACGCCGAAGATGGGCAGGCGAGCGGCAGCGGCCTGCACGAGCGACACGCAGACACCAGCGTCTTCGGGCCTGCCCGGGCCAGGCGAGAGCACGATCGCCTCAGGGCCCAAGTTCTCGACATCGTCAATGGTGAATCTGTCGTTGCGCAGGACCCGGGTCTCCACGCCGAGGCGGCCAAGGTACTGCACCAAGTTGTAAGTGAACGAGTCGTAGTTGTCGACAAGCAGGAACACCACGATCACCGCCTACCATGCAATGCTAGACGGTGCATGGTCCGACGGCAACGTACATCCGGCAAGCCACGCGGATCCCCTTGGAGCACGCCAAGTCTTCGCGGGCGATTCCCACCAGTCTGCAAGTCGCGCGCGGAGTGGAAGTCGTGAGGCTCGTTCACTATGGTAGCGCGTGTGGGACTCAAGATCGAGTAGGGTGACGCCAGGTGATCAACCCGGCGTCAGCCCTCTCACAGAACCGGACGTGCGTTTTTCGCATCCGGCTCCTGAGAGACCTCAAGCAGTTCGATACTGCTCCAACAGAGCAACCGGCAGGGCCTGCAGATCTGGGAGTCCCAACTCCTTGAAGTGGCTGTTGGGCAGGGCAAGGCTGAGAAGCGGA
>JAJYSZ010000057.1 GCA_021793315.1 Bacillota bacterium
CGGGAAGGGCCGAAGGCGAGCCGCCGTACACCCTGCTCGATTTCTTCCCAAAGGACTTCGTGCTCTTCGTCGACGAGTCGCACCAGTCTCTGCCGCAGGTGCGGGCCATGTATGCCGGCGACCGCTCCCGCAAGGAGTCGCTGGTCGGCTTCGGCTTCCGGTTGCCCTCCGCGTTCGACAACAGGCCGCTGAAGTTCGACGAGTTCATGGGTCGGCTGAACCAGGCCGTGTACGTCTCGGCAACCCCGAGCGAGTTTGAACTGTCCCGCTCGTCCCGCGTCGTCGAGCAGATCGTGCGGCCGACCGGGCTCCTGGACCCGGCTGTCGAGGTGCGGGGAACGAAGGGGCAGATCGACGACCTGCTCTACGAGATCCGCCAGCGTAGCCAGGTGCACCAGCGCGTGCTGGTCACCACCCTGACGAAGAAGATGGCGGAAGAGCTCACCGACTATCTCAAGGAGGTCGGGGTGAAGGTCCGGTATATGCACTCGGACGTGGAGACGATGGAGCGCATGGCGATCATCCGGGACCTCAGGCTCGGCGTTTTCGACGTGCTGGTCGGCATCAACCTCCTGCGGGAAGGCCTTGACCTGCCGGAGGTCTCCCTCGTCGCGATCCTCGACGCCGACAAGGAGGGCTACCTCCGCTCGACCACCGCCCTCGTCCAGACGATCGGGCGCGCCGCGCGGAACCTTGACGGCAAGGTCATCCTCTATGCGGACCGGGTGACAGACTCGATGGCCCGCGCGATCAACGAGACGGACCGCAGGCGCAGCCTGCAGGCCGCCTTCAATGCGGAGCACGGCATCACACCGCAGTCGGTGGAGAAGGCCGTCCGCGATGTCATCGAGGCCACGAAGCCCGTAACGGTGGATGCACTCGACAGCCGCACCGCGGAGAGCGTGCGCCCGAAGGACGTGCCGAAGCTCCTCGAGAAGCTGCGCCGAGAGATGCGCGAAGCGGCGAAGACCCTCGAGTTCGAGCGTGCGGCGGTGCTGCGCGACCTCATCGCCGAGCTGGAGACGAAGCGTCAGGAGGCACGCGCGAAGCGCTGAAAAGGGGTCGTTGGATGGCCATTGCCGTGCGCGAGGCGCGCGTGGAGGACGCGGCGGCCATGTTGCACTATGCCCGGACGCTGTTCGCGGAGCCGGACCTCGACCTGCCCGTGGCCCCCGGAGAGTTTCAGATCTCCCTTCTCGACGAGCAGGCGGTGGTAGCGGACCACGCGGCCCGTCCGAATGCCGTCTTTCTGTTGGCGACCTCTCTGGACGGCGAGATCATCGGCCTGCTGAGCTGCCATGGAAGACCGCTAAGGGCCCTCAGCCACAGTTGCGAGATGGGCATCTCGGTGGCGAAGCACCACCGGGGCAGAGGGGTAGGCCGGGCACTTATGCAGGCGATGCTCGAGTGGGCCGGGGCGGCCGGTATCCGGCGCATCGAGCTCAAGGTCTATGCGCGCAACGAGCGGGCCATCCGCCTCTACCGCTCCTTCGGCTTCGAAGCGGAGGGACGGCGGCGCCGTGCCGTCTGCCAGGATGGGGAATTCCTCGACGACATCGTCATGTCGCTCCTGCTCTGAAGGAGGCCGACCGATGCCTGGACTGCGCACGCTGCCATGGCGCTTCCCGCTGATCTTCGGCGTCCCCGCCTGTGCCCTCGCATGGGCGGTCTTCCTCGCGACTGGCGGCGTCGCGGGTGACAGGGGGGAGTTGCCGGCGGCCCTGGCGTTCCTTATCGGAGCCGTCGGCTCGGGGTGGGCTGGGTTCGCGGCGGGCCGCGCAGGGGCTGACCTGTCTCGTGCGTCCTTGACAGGTCTTCTGACAGGCGGCCTGCAGGCACTCCTCTACGGCTTCCCCCACAGCGGCCTTCTGCTGCTGAACCGCGGTTACATGAAGTGGATCCAGCAGCTGCCCCATGCGGAGGTGGGCAGGTTCGGCATCAATGTCGGCTATCTCCACCGGTTGGTGCAACTCGGGGCGGGCGGGCTGCCGCCCCTGCCGGGGTGGGGGCTGCGGCTGCTCGCGGCCTTTGCCGGCGCTCTGCTCGCCGGGGCTTTGCTTGGCGCTGCGACGGGGTCGATCGGAGGTTCGCTCGAGAAGTCGGTGCCGGAGCTGCGGTAACGCAACCGCGGGCGTTCGCGTCGGGCCCTTGCAACTTTGGTGGCCCATCGTGCTAGAATGCTGATGTTTAACAGACTTAACGTTCACCGGGGAACGGTGTGCCAGGAGAGGTGCCGATGGGCAAGCTGACAGAGTTTCTGAGGCCCTATAGGGCCTTTGTCGCCGTCGTTGTCGTCCTGACCTTCCTCCAGACGCTGTCGAGCCTGTACCTGCCGAATCTGATGTCCGACATCGTGGACACGGGCATCATCCGCGGCGACGAAGGCTACATCCTGCGCGAAGGTGGGCTCATGCTTGGCGTGACGGTGCTCGGCGGCGTCGCGAGCGTCATTGCGCGCTTTTACGGTGCCAAGGCCACGGCGGGCTTCGGCAAGTTGCTGCGCAGCCAGATCTTCGGCCATGTCGAGCACTTCACTTTGAAGGAGTTCGACGAGATCGGCACCTCGTCGCTGATCGTGCGCAGCACGAACGACGTGATGCAGGTGCAGCAGTTTGTCAACATGCTGCTGTCCATGATGGTCATGGCGCCGCTCACGGCCATCGGCGGCATCGTGCTGGCCGTGCGGACGGACGCGTCGCTTTCCCTGGTCATCGTGTTCGTCGTGCCGGCCATGGGCCTTGTGATCTGGCTGCTGATGCGCCAGGGCTTCGCTCTCTTTCGCTCGATCCAGAAGAAGGTGGACCGCCTGAACCTCGTCCTGAGGGAGAATCTCACCGGCGTGCGCGTCGTGCGCGCGTTCGGCAGGGTGCCCTACGAGGTGCAGCGCTTCGATCTGGCCAACCGCGACCTCACCGACACGTCGGTGCGCGTCTTTCAGATCATGGCCACGCTCATGCCCGTGGTGTTCCTGATCATGAACTTCGCCATGATCGCCATCGTCTGGTTCGGCGCGGACCAGATCAACGCGGGCAGCCTTCAGTTGGGCAACCTGATGGCCTTCATCCAGTACGTGATGCAGATCATGTTCGCCGTGATGATGGTCTCGATGATGCTGTTCATGATCCCGCGCGCCCAGGCTTCTGCCGTCCGCATCAACGAGGTGCTCGAGCTTGAGCCCGAGTTCCGCGACCCCAAGGAGCCGAAGCCGGCGCCGCCCGGACCCGGGACCATCGAATTCCGCCACGTCACGTTCTACTACCCAGGGGGCGAGGAGCCGGCCCTCCAGGACATCAGCTTCACGGCCAGGCCCGGGGAGACGACTGCGGTCATCGGCGGTACGGGCGCCGGCAAGTCCACCCTGATGAACCTCATCGTGCGCTTCTACGAGGTCAGCGAGGGCAGCGTCCTGGTCGACGGCGTCGACGTGCGCGACATGCGCCAGCAGGATCTGCGCCAGAAGCTCGGCTTCGTGCCCCAGAGGGCTACCCTGTTCACGGGCAGCGTGCTGGACAACATCAGGTACGGCGATCCTGGTGCTTCCTCTGCGGCCGCGATGCACGCCGCGGAGATCGCGCAGGCGGGCGAGTTCGTCATGGACATGGAGGGGGGCCTCGACGCGGAGATCTCGCAGGGTGGGGTGAACCTTTCGGGCGGTCAGCGCCAGCGCCTCGCCATGGCCAGGGCTCTCGTGCGGCGGACGGAGATCTACCTCTTCGACGACAGCTTTTCCGCCCTCGACTTCAAGACGGACTCGCTCGTGCGGGCCGCCCTGCGTCGTGAGCTCAAGGGTGCAAGCGTGCTGATCGTCGCCCAGCGGGTCAGCACCGTGATGGATGCGGACCAGATCCTGGTCCTGGAGGAGGGACGGCTCGTAGGCGCCGGCAGACATCGTGAGTTGATGGCCAGCTGCCCGGTCTATCGCGAGATCGTCTCGTCGCAGTTGACACCGGAGGAGATCGCATGAGCACGCGCGAAGGCGGCAGGCCGCAAGGCGGGATGCGGCGCATGAGCGGCGGTGGCGGCGGCCACGGCTTCGGCGGCGGCGGGCCGATGGGTCTTGCAAGGCCTGTCGAGAAGGCCAAGAACGCCAAGGGCACCGCGATCCGCCTCGTTTCCTACTTCCGGTCGAGCGTGCCGATCCTGGCTGTCATCCTGGCGGCTGCGATCCTCAGCACGGTGTTCAGCATCTGGAGCCCAAAGATTCTTGGCAATGCCACCACCGTGCTGTTCCAGGGCTTCGTGGCGAAGCTCCGGCACATCCCCGGCGGCGGCGTCGACTTCAAGCAAGTCCTGCGCCTGATGATCGAGCTTGGGGCCCTCTACGTCGCGAGTTCCGTCTTCTCCTGGGTGCAGCAGTACCTGATGGCGGGTGTCGCGCAGCGTACGGTCTACACGATCAGGCGGCAGGTGATGGAGAAGCTGACGCGCCTGCCGGTGCGCTTCTTCGACGAACACCCGCATGGCGAGGTGCTCAGCCGCTTCGTCAATGACTTCGACAACATATCGAGCACGCTGCAGCAGAGCCTGACGCAGTTCGTGACGGCGATCGTCACCTTCTTGGGCGTGATCGTCATGATGCTGTCGATCAGCCCGCTGATGACGCTCGCGGTGGTCGTCACGCTTCCTCTGAGCTTTGTGGTCACCATGTTGATCGCCAAGCGCTCGCAGAAGTATTTCCTCGAGCGCCAGCAGCGCCTCGGTGCCCTGAACGGCCATGTCGAGGAGATGTTCACGGGCCACGTGATCGTGCGGGCCTTCGGCCACGAGCAGCGGTCGGTCGACGAGTTCAACCAGATGAACGACGAGCTCGCCGATTCGACCTGGAAGGCGCAGTTCGTCACGGGCATCATCATGCCGCTGATGAACGTGATCGGGAACTTCGGCTATGTGCTCGTGAGCGTGATCGGCGGCGTTCTCGTGGTGCAGCGGAGTATCCAGATCGGCGACATCCAGGCGTTCATCCAGTATGCACGCCAGTTCTCGCAGCCGATCACGCAGCTCGCGAGCATCTCGAATACCATCCAGTCGGCGCTCGCTTCTTCCGAGCGGGTGTTCGAGATCCTGGACGAGCCAGAGGAGACGGCTGACCCCGAACTTATGGAGACTCCGGCCGCGGAGGGCCATGTCACCTTCGACGAGGTATCGTTCCGCTACGAGCCGTCGAGGCCGCTGATCGAGGAGATGGACATCGAGGTGCGGTCCGGCGAGACGGTGGCGATCGTCGGTCCGACCGGAGCGGGCAAGACGACGCTCGTGAACCTGCTCATGCGCTTCTACGACGTCGACGCTGGCCGCATCCTCCTGGACGGCAAGGATATCCGCACGCTGCCCCGGTCCGTGCTGCGCCGCATGTTCGGCATGGTCCTCCAGGATACGTGGCTCTTCCATGGCACCGTTCGCGACAACATCGCCTACGGCCGGCAGGGGGCCACGGCCCAGGAGGTGGAGGCAGCTGCGCGAGCAGCCCGCGCGCACCACTTCATCCGCACCCTGCCCCATGGCTACGACACTGTACTGAACGAAGAGGCCTCGAACATCTCCCAGGGACAGCGGCAGCTGCTGACGATCGCGCGCGCCCTGCTCTCGGATCCGCCCGTGCTGATTCTCGACGAGGCGACCAGCAGTGTCGACACCCGCACGGAGGTGGCGATCCAGGAGGCCATGCACCACCTGATGCAGGGCCGCACGAGCTTCGTCATTGCGCATCGGCTCTCGACGATCCGGGGTGCCGACCACATCCTCGTGATGCAGCACGGACGCGTGGTGGAGCAGGGGCGTCACGAGGACCTTTTGCGCCGCCACGGCCCGTACTACGAGCTCTACCAGAGCCAGTTCGCCGGACAGGAGATCGAAGGCGAGTCCGCGTCCTGAACCTCAGTGCGTCTGCAGGGCCTCGTGGGGCCTCGCCTCGAGGCCCTGCGGGTAGTAGCGGCGCAGGCGCTCGGCGGCTTCTTCCACGACCTCGTCCGGCGCCGTCAGCGAGATGCGCACGTAGGCCTGTCCCTGCTGGCCGAACGCGGAACCGGGCGTGACCGCGATGCCTGCGCCGCGCAGCAGCTCCTGGGCGAAGCGCTCGCCGGCGAGTTCGCGCGGGGCCCTGAGCCAGAGGTAGACTGTGGCCTGAGGATGGGTGACGTGCGCCCCGAGCTCCTGAAGCGCGTCGTAGAGGATCTCCTGCCGGTGGCGATAGCCCGCCAGGCGTTCCTCGATGGCCATGTCCTCGTGCGGGTCCAGAGCGGCGCGTCCCGCCGCCTGGATCGGCAGGAACGTGCCGGCCATGACGTTCTCGTGGACCTTGCGCAGAGGCGCCAGGAGATCGGGGTTGCCGACGGCCGCGCCAAGGCGGTAGCCCTGCATGTCGTAGGACTTCGAGAAGGTGAAGAACTCGATCGTCAGGGCGTCGGCGCCGGCGATGGGCCTGAGGGCGAGGGCGGGCTTGGGACCTTGCAGCACGATCTGCGCGTAGGCGAGGTCATACGCCACCAGCAGGTCGTAGCGGCGCGCCAGGTCGACCGTATCTTCGAGGAAGGGCCGCGTCGCCACCGCGCCCGTGGGGTTGTGCGGATAGTTGAGGAACATCAGCTTGGCGCGCTGCAGCCTCTCCTGGTCCAGGTCGCCGTAGCTCGGGAGATAGCCGAGGTCCGCCCTGAGGGGCATAGGCACCGGCTGGGCCGCGGCGAGCGCGATGCTCGCGCGATAGGTTGGGTAGCCGGGGTCCGGAAGCAGGCCGACGTCGGCGGCGTCGAGGTAGGCGAGCGGCAGGAGGGCGATGCCCGTCTTGGATCCCTCGAGAATGAGCACGTGCTCAGGGGTGCAGGGTGCCGCGTAGTGACGCTCGTACCATTCGGCGAACGCGCGCCGAAGGGCCATGTCGCCGTCGTAGGGCGGGTAATGGTTGGATCCGGGGCGTCCGGCGGCGGTCACGAGCGCGTGCACGACGGTTGGGGAGGGGTCCCAGTTGGGATCGCTTTGCGAAAGGTCGCAGATGGTTCGCCCCGACCGCTCCTCGCGGGCGATCGCCTCGTCGAGCTCCCCGAAGATGTACCGCTGCACCGTCCCGATCCGATTGGCCGCCTTTGGCATTTCGGCACCTCCTGTCGGTAGCATTTCCGGGATGCACCGTTTGAAACAGAACAGATGTACGTAGATTCTGTGCTATACTTCAAGGTGAAGCTTGGCGCCAGGAGGAATCCGATTGTCGGGGGAGATCGTGGTCCGCGGGGCGCGGCAGCATAATCTCAAGAATATCGACTTGACGATCCCGCGCGATCGCCTCGTCGTCGTGACTGGCCTTTCCGGCAGTGGCAAGAGCTCGTTTGCGTTTGACACCCTGTACGCAGAGGGGCAGCGGCGCTACGTCGAGTCGCTCTCGGCCTATGCCCGCCAGTTCCTCGGCCAAATGGACAAGCCGGACGTCGACGCGATCGACGGACTGAGTCCCGCCATCTCGATCGACCAGAAGACGACGTCGCGCAACCCGCGCTCGACCGTCGGCACGGTGACCGAGATTTACGACTACTTGCGGCTCCTGTACGCGCGGGTCGGCCATCCGCACTGCCCAAAGTGCGGTCGCCCGATCGAGCAGCAGACGGTTGAGCAGATGGTCGACCAGGTGCTCGCGTATCCCGAGGGGACGCGGGTGCAGATCCTGGCCCCGCTGGTGCGCGGGCGCAAGGGAGAGCATGAGCGCGCCTTGCAGGACGCCCGTCGCGAAGGGTTCGCGCGCGTCCGCGTCGACGGCGAGCTGCACGAGCTTTCGGAAGACATCCAGCTGACCAAGCAGAAGAAGCATACGATCGACGTGGTCGTCGACCGGATCATCGTGCGCGACGGCATCCGCGACCGGCTGGCGGACTCGTTCGAGACCGCCCTGCGCCTGGCCGACGGGTTGGCCCTGGTCCAGCGAGGGGATTCCGAGGACGTCGTCTTCTCCCAGAACTACGCCTGTCCCACCTGCGGCGAAAGTCTCGCGGAGCTCAGCCCGCGCATGTTCTCTTTCAATAACCCCTACGGTGCCTGCCCGGCCTGCAGCGGCCTCGGCTTCCACCTCGAGCCCGATCCGGACCTCATCGTGCCGAACGCGCGGCGCAGCCTGCGGGAAGGCGCGATCGCCCCGTGGGCGACCTCGGAGTATTACGGCCAGCTGGTGCTCGCCGCGGCGGCGATCGTCGGCGCCGACCCTGACAAGCCTTGGGCGGAGCTCTCGCCCGAGCAGCGCGATCAGCTGCTCGAGGGATTGGCGGAGCCGATCCCCTTTCACTATGTCGGGGCCTGGGGCCACCGGCGCAGCCATACGCACTACCAGGGGCCGCTCGAGTATGTCCGCCGGCGCCACCAGGACGCCTCATCGGATATGCAGCAGCAGGAGTTCGAAGCCTACATGACCCCTGTCGCCTGCACGACCTGCGGCGGTCGGCGCCTGCGCAAGGAAAGCCTGGCCGTCACGGTGGGCGAGACGTCGATCGCAGAGTTGACGGGCTTGTCGGTGCATGAGAGCCTGGCGTTCGTGCGTTCACTGAGCCTGCGGGAGATGGAGGCGCGCATCGCGCGCGACGTGCTGCACGAGGTCGCCGAGCGCCTCGGTTTCCTGGAGAGCGTCGGCCTCGGCTACCTGACGCTCGACCGGGCCGCGGCGACGCTGTCCGGCGGCGAGGCCCAGCGCATCCGCCTCGCAACGCAGATCGGATCCGGGCTGGTCGGCGTGCTCTACATCCTCGACGAGCCGTCGATCGGCCTGCACCCCCGGGACAACGGGCGCCTGCTGCAGACGCTCTGCCGCCTGCGCGACCTCGGCAACACGGTGCTTGTGGTGGAGCACGACGAAGAAACCTGGCGCGCGGCCGACTATCTCATCGACTTCGGACCAGGCGCAGGCGAGCACGGCGGTGAGGTCGTGGCGCACGGCACGGTCGAGGAAGTGGAGCGCTGCCCGGAATCCCTGACGGGCCAATTCCTGTCGGGCGAGCGGCAGATCGAGGTGCCTGAGGTGCGCCGCCCGCTCGGCGACCGCTGGCTGACGCTCAACGGCGCGCGCGGCAACAACCTCAAGGACATCGATGTCAGCCTGCCGCTCGGGACCTTTATCGCGGTGACCGGTGTCTCGGGCTCTGGCAAGTCCACGCTCGTCAACGACATCCTCTACCGCGCGCTGGCGATGGAGCTGAACGGCGCGCGCAAGCGTCCTCTGCCCTTCCGCGGCCTGGAGGGGCTTGAGCACCTCGACAAGGTCGTCGACGTCGACCAGGATCCGATCGGCCGCACGCCGCGTTCGAACCCGGCCACCTACACCGGCCTGTTCGACCTGGTGCGGGAGGTCTTCGCGCAGACGCCCGAAGCACGCATCCGCGGCTACAAGCCGGGCCGCTTCAGCTTCAACGTGCGGGGCGGCCGCTGCGAGGCATGCCACGGCGACGGCATCCTGCGCATCGAGATGCACTTCCTGCCGGACGTCTACGTGCCGTGCGAGAGCTGCAAGGGCAAGCGCTACAACCGCGAGACGCTGGAGGTGCGCTTCAAGGGCAAGACAATCTCCGACGTCCTGGATCTCACGGTCGACGAGGCGCTCACGTTCTTCGCGGCCCAGCCGCGCATCCGGCGCAAGCTCGAGACCCTGTCGCAGGTGGGGCTTGGCTACATCAAGCTGGGTCAGCCCGCCACGACCCTCTCAGGTGGCGAGGCGCAGCGGGTCAAGCTGGCGACGGAACTTTCCCGCCGCCAGGATGGGCGCACCTTCTACATTCTGGACGAGCCGACCACCGGGCTGCACCCCGCGGATGTCGAGCGCCTGCTCGACGTGCTGCACAGGCTGGTGGAGTCCGGCAACACGGTGCTCGTGATCGAGCACAACCTGGACGTCGTCAAGACAGCCGACTACATCGTCGATCTCGGCCCGGAAGGCGGAGACGCTGGCGGCCGCATCGTCGGCGAGGGACGCCCCGAGGAGATCGCCGACCTCGCGCACTCGCATACCGGCCGATTCCTGCAGGGCGTTCTGCGACACCAGCCGCTCGCAGGCGACTGACGTGTTCGAGGAGCTGCGTGACGCTTCGCGCGCGATGCCGGAGCGTCCAGGCGTCTACCTTTTCCGCGCCGCCGACGGCACGGTGCTCTATGTCGGCAAGGCGAAGAACCTCAAGGCCCGCACCCGCAGCTACTTCCAGTCCTCAAGGGGCCTGACCGCCAAGACCATCCACCTCGTGCAGGACGCGGAGCGCCTCGAGTTCATCGTCGCGCGCAGCGAGGTGGAGGCGCTGCTGCTCGAACAGAACCTGATCAAGGAACATCGGCCGAAGTACAACGTCCTGCTCAAGGACGACAAACACTATCCATACATCAAGATCACGCAGGAGGAGTGGCCGCGCCTGATCGTGGTGCGGCGGGTCCGCCCGGACGGCGGCCACTATTTCGGACCGTTTCCGAGCTCAAGCCGCATGCGCGAGACATTGCGCATCATGCGCCGGGCCTTCCCGATGCGGACCTGTTCCGATCAGAAGTTGAAGACAGCCACGCGCCCCTGCCTCATGTATCACATTGGGCTCTGTCCTGGCGTCTGCGCGGGCCTCGTCACGCACGAGCAGTACGACGAGACGGTGCGCCAGGCGATCAGCTTCCTCTCCGGTCATCCCGAGGAACTCCTCGGCCGCCTGCGCGAGCAGATGGACGAGGCCGCCGAGGCCCTGCGCTTTGAGGAGGCGGCGGAGCTGCGCGACCGCATCCGCGCCGTCGAATATGTGACGAGTCCCGTGCAGCAGGTGGACTCGGGCAGGGTCCTGGACCGCGACGTCGTCGGCTTGGCGCGCGAGGGCGGCCAGGCGGTGGTGCAGGTCTTCCGCGTGCGCGAGGGCAAGCTGGTCGGACGCGAGCGCTACGTCCTGCGTGTGAGCGAAGAGGATGGCGATCAGGAGGTGATCGCCGCGGCGCTTGCCTTGCACTACGCCGTGGAGCGGCCGCCGCGCGAGGTGCTGGTGCCTGCCGTGCCGGACGACTCCGACGTGGTGGCGCAGTGGCTGCAGGAGCGTCGGGGGTCCCAGGTGCAGCTCAAGGTGCCGCGACGCGGCGCGGGTCAGACGCAGCTCCAGCTCGCGGCCGAGAACGCCCGCGTCGCCCTGCAGGAGATCGTCCTATCTGATCGCGAGGGTCGGCCGCGGCGCATGATGGAGGCCTTGCAGGAGGCACTTGGCCTCGCGACCCTGCCCCGCCGCATCGAGGGCTTCGACATCTCGAATACGCAGGGCCGCGAGAGCGTCGCGTCGATGGTGGTGTTCATGGACGGGGAGGCCGCCTACGGCGAGTATCGCCGCTTCCGCATCAAGAGCGTGGAGGGACCGAACGACTTCGCCTCGCTCGCCGAGGCGGTGGGCAGGCGCTTTCGGCGCGGTCAGCGCGAACAGGCGGAGGGCGGGGGCAAGTTCGCCCAGTTTCCCGACCTCCTGCTGATCGACGGAGGCAAGGGCCAGCTGAGTTCCGTGCTCTCGGTTTTGCAGGAGCTCGGTCTCCAGGACCTGCCGACCTGCTCGCTCGCGAAGCAGCACGAGGAGATTTATCTGCCGCACGAGTCCGAGCCGCTGCAACTGGGGGAAGGGCACCCGGGACGCACCTTGCTGCAGCAGGTGCGCGACGAGTCTCACCGCTTCGCGCTGGGCCTGCATCGCTCGCGGCGTTCGCGTGCGCAGCTGCACTCCCGCCTCGACGACGTGCCGGGCATCGGTCCGAAACGCCGGCGCGCCCTGATCGAGCACTTCGGCTCTCTGCGCGGAGTGCAGGCGGCGACCGTGGAGGAGATTGCGGCCGTGCGCGGTTTCACCTTGACCTTGGCAAAGCGGCTCAAGGAGGAGATTGGCTAAGGTCTGGGCCAGCGCCCTGCAAGTCCGCCGGCGCAGCGTACGGCAAACGCGGGCCCTCGCCGCACTTTGGCGACGGGGGCCGCTTGTCGCAATGAGGCTCAGTTGAACAGGGACGCTTGCACGGTCGGCCAGAAGTGGCTGTCCTCGGCACCAAGGTACCAGAGAGCGATGCCGCCCAGGTGGTCGCTCCTGACAAGGCTGAACTTCGGCGCAGCGCTGTAGCTGTCTTCGAACCAGACGTCATGCGAACCCGACGTGTAGTAAGGCTCTTCCGCCGTCTGGCTCCAGCCGAGCTGCACGCCGCCGGCGCTGATCTGGGAGAGCGCCTGGCTTGCGGTGACGGTGGGCGTGCCGGGCTGCGACCAGTCGTAACCGTAGGCAGCGATGCCGAGCAGGATCTTCGAGGCTGGCATCTGCGTTCGGGCGTAGTTCACCACGTTCTGTACCCAGGGCAGGGCCGCGATCGGTCCGGCGCCGCCAGGCGGGCAATGCTCATCGTAGGTCATCAGCACGACGTAGTCCGAGACGCGACCGAGCGCGGCGTAGTCGTAGGCGTCGGACTGGTCGCCGATCGGCAACTGGCTCGACGTGCGCGGCCCGACCGCGACGGTGGTCAGAATGCCATGCGGCGCGAGCTGGGCGTGGACGGCGGAGACGAAGTCGACAAGGCCCTGCGCGTCGGTGCCGTCGATGCTCTCAAAGTCGATGTTGACACCGTCCAGGTGGTCCTGCAGCACGGTGTTCACGAGGTTGCGCTCTGCCGTCTGGCGCAGCGAGGGGTTTACGAGGATGCGGTCCTGGGCCATGTTCGTGACCAGCACGAAGACCTTGCGGCCGAGGCTGTGGGCCAAGTTGACGATCGTGGCAAGACTGCCGCCGCTGCGGTGCTGGACGCTGCCGTCCGCATGGATGCCGAACCAGAGCGGCGCGATTGCGCTGATGTCCGCGTAGTGCGCCGAGAGGCTTTGTGCCGAGCCGCTCCCGGGCAGGTAGTAGCCAAGGACGAACGGCCTGCCCGTCCCGACGCTCGTGCTCGCGGCCACCTGGGTCTTGGGGGACGGGGGGAGCGGCTTCTTAGGCGGGGCCGATTGGCGTTTGGCGGTGCGCTTGGGCAGCGTCTGCTGCTTGACTGATGCCAAGGGCGCCTCGTGGGCCGGCGTCCCACGCATCGGTGCGTGGACCGCTGCAGCCCTAAGCGCTCCATGTGACGGCGCCGCGGTCACGGCGGGGTGGGCCGCGGTGAGGGCCGTGGCCGCTGCGAGCGTCAGAGCCATGGAGGCCGTAAGGTTCCAGGCGGTACGCAGGATGGATTCCTCCTCGTTTACATGGCAGCCGACAACCTTTAGCGATTTATAAGTTGACGCAAGGCAGTTGTTATGTCGAATCGCCTGCCGGATCATCAGAATGTACGAGCGTGGATGAACTGGGTCAACGTGTGCGCCGTGCGCGTATCCGCCAAATTTGAAAGGTGTGGGATCGGGTGCCTGTGACGTCGCCCCAAAGAGGCGAGAAGGCGCGAAGTATAGGAAGAGTGCTATCACCCGGCGCGGGTCCTTGGCTGGCTTGAGATGTCCCGGCTCGATCCCCGCGCGGGCTTCGCCCCGCCTCTCCAACGCGCGCAAATTGCGTCCGCGACGCTTGGCCTCCTGGCGCGAGTTGAGCGAACAGGCTGTGTCGGGGTACGATCGACTTGCCTCGAATCCTGTCAAGGAGGAGGCCGCCCGCGTTGGCGGCCAACAGGCAACATGCTTGCAAGGTGGTTGATCTCCGCCGTCAGCATCTACCTCGTCGCACTGCTCGGCATCGGTGTGCAGGTGCGCAGCTTCTGGGCCGCGCTGCTCGCGGCGATCGTGCTCGGACTTGCCAACCTGCTCGTCCGGCCGGTCCTGCTCATCCTGACCCTGCCGATCAACCTCCTTACCCTCGGTCTTTTCACGCTGGTCGTGAACGGGCTGGTGTTCCTGCTCGCCGCCGCGTTCACGCCCGGATTCCAGGTACGGGGATTCTGGCCCGCAATTCTCGGCGCCCTCCTCGTGGGCGTTCTCAGCGCTGTACTCGGCGCCGTCTGGCGGGCACTGTGACAAGGCTTGTGGCGGTGGATCTCGACGGCACCCTGATCGCACGCGACGGGCGTGGCGCGCTTGAAGCCAGGGAGCCGTTCGCTGAGCTCGCCCGCAGGGGAATCGAGGTCGCCATCGCCACGGGCCGCATGGTGCAGTCGGCCATGCTCGTCTTTCAGGACGCTGGGGTGGAGCATGGCTACATCATCGCCCTGAACGGCGCCGAGGTTTGGTCGTATCCTTCGGCCGCCGGGCCGATCTGGCAGCGGGCGATCGAACCTCCGGCGGCGCGCCGGGCGGTCGAGATCTGTCTGCAGGCAGGGGCGGAGGTCCAGGGCTACGTCCAGGGAGAACTGCGCATTCTCAGGCGGACGGCGCGCACCGAGGCCTATGCGCGGCGCACCCGCGTCCCGGCACATCTGGTCGCTGAGGAGGGCATGTCCGAGGGGCCGCAGAAGCTCCTGGCGCTACTTGACCCCAGCGCGACCGGGCTCTTGATGGACAGGCTGCGCAACGACCTTGCCGGCCGCATCGAATGCTTTCGCTCCGAGCCTGACTTCGTCGAAATTGTTCCTCCCGGCGTGGACAAGGGTGTAGCCCTCCGGGCCCTGGCGGAGCGCCTGGGCATGCCCCTCACCGAGGTGGCGGCGGCGGGCGACGCGGAGAACGACATCGAGATGCTGCAGGCCGTCGGTCGGGCCTTTGCGCCGCGCACGGCGGCCGCGGCGGTGATAAAACTCGCTCCGGTCCTGCTGCCGCCGCCACCGGGTCTGGCCGAGGCCCTGGCGAGGGAGCTGACGCGATGAGTCTGCGCTTCGGCCGGCCTGAAGAGGCGGGGCTCGATCCCGACGCTCTCGATCGGGCCCGGGCGGCGCTTGAAGCCGGCATCGATCAGGATGCGTTCCCAGGCGCCGTCGCGCTCGTGGCGCGCCGCTCGGTGATCGCGGCCGCGTGGGCGCTGGGGCTACGCCAGGTCGAGCCGTCCCGCGCGATGACCCTCGACGCCGTCTTCGATCTCGCTTCGCTCACCAAGGCAATCTGCACGGCGCCAGTGGTGCTGCGACTGACAGCCGAAGGCACCCTTGCGCTCGAGACGAACCTGGCAGCGTGCCTGCCCTGGACGCAGGGCAGCTTTGTCGGAGAGCGCACGCTCCGCGACCTCCTCACCCATCAAGGAGGACTGCCACCCTCCGCCGACATCGCCTGGGCACAGGCTGCGCCGGAAAGACATCGCCAGCTCCTGCTCGCGATCGGTGACGAGCCGCGTGAGGGCGTCGTCTACTCGGACCTCGGCTTCTACCTCCTTGGCCTTGCGGCGGAGGCTGCAACCGGCGAAAGCCTCGGGTGGCTGTTCGAGCGGATCGTGCGGGAGCCCCTCGGCATGTACGGCACCCGCTTCTGGCCGATTGGCGAGGACGAGCTACTGGTGCCGAGCGAGGCGCTTGCGGGCGTTGCCTTGCGCGGGATCGTCCACGACGGCAAGGCCAGGCTGATGGGTGCGCCGACGGGGCACGCCGGTCTCTTCGCCCCGGCCCTCGACGTGGCCACCTACGCCCAGGCCCTGCTTGATGGCGGTGCAGGGCGACTTGGCCGCATGCTGCCCGAGGCATCGGTGAAACTGATGCTCACCGCGCAGACGACGACTGTCGATCGTCGCTCTCTCGGGCTATTCTATTGGGGAGGTCGGGACGACCCGGAGCGTCGGCTCGATCTTTGGGGGCACACCGGATTCACGGGCACGTCATTCGCCCTCAGGCCGCAGGAAGGACTGCTGATGGTGCTGCTGACCAACCGCGTGCATCCGCTGAGACGCCCCGAAGCCGGGCTCAAGATTGCCCGCCAGCGCTTCCACGAGGCCGTGCTCGCAGGTCTTTGCGACTGAGGCCGGGAGGAACGTCAATGGACTTCATCGTCGTCACGGGACTTTCCGGGGCCGGCAAGAGCCAAGCCGTGCACGCGCTTGAGGACATGGGATACTTCTGCGTCGAGAACCTGCCGCCGGACCTCGTAGGCAAGTTCCTCGAACTGCTCGACGCGCAGCAGCGCATCGACAAGGTTGCAGTGGCCATCGACACGCGCGGGCAGGCCTTCTTCGACCGCGTGCTCGGGGCACTGACAGCCCTGGCCGAGCGGGGCATCCGCTACCGCATCCTGTTCCTCGAGGCCCGTGAGGAAGTTCTGTTGCATCGCTACAAGGAGACGCGCAGGCGCCACCCGCTTGCCGCGGAAGGCCGCGTCCTCGAAGCCATCCGGCTCGAACGGCGACAGCTCGAGGAAGTCCGCGGCTGGGCGCATATCGTGGTGGACACCTCGGACCTCACGCCGCGGCAGCTGCGCGCGGAGCTTGGCCGCATGTTCGCGGAGGCCGAAGGGGAGGACTCCCTCCTCATCCAGCTTGTCTCGTTCGGCTTCAAGCATGGCCTGCCGCTGGACGCGGACCTTGTCTTCGACGTCCGCTTCCTGCCCAACCCGAACTACGTGCAGGAACTGCGCCACCATACGGGGCTCGACGAGGAGGTGCGGGAGTATGTCCTGCACTGGCCCATCACGCAGGAACTCCTTACCCGCCTGGCCGGGTTGATCGAATTCCTGCTGCCGCAATACAGCCAGGAGGGGAAGTCGCAGGTCGTGCTGGCGATCGGCTGCACGGGAGGTCAGCACCGTAGCGTCGTGATCGCGGAAGAGCTGGCCCAGGCCCTGCGCGCGTCCGGGCGGCGCATCAGCGTGGAGCACCGAGACCGCGTGCGCGCGGCGGGTACGCCGTGAGCGGCCGCGCCTTGCGCTGGCTGATGCCGGGTCTGCACTTCAAACGTTGGCTCGCGCTTCTGGTCGTCGCGGTGGCCCTGGCGGCCGTGGGGGCCGTGCTGATCGTCCGCGCCTGGGGCGAGCCGCACCAGCACGTCAGCCAGGATGTGGCCCTGGTGCTGGTCGGCGTCGTCGTCGGCATCTATGCGGTGCGTCAACTGATCACCTCGGTGGTGACAGCGCTTGTCCCGACCGAGCATGGCGAGATCGCCGAATCGTACTGGCGCGCGCGCGTGCTCCTGCGCGGACCGCGCATCGTCGCTCTGGGCGGCGGCACGGGGCTGCCGGTCCTGCTGCGCGGCTTGAAGCAGTACAGCTCGAATATCACGGCGATCGTTGCCGTCACGGACGACGGCGGCAGTTCCGGGCGCCTGCGCGGCGAGCTCGGCGTGCCACCGCCTGGTGATCTGCGCAACTGCCTTTTGGCCTTGGCCGAGACGGAGCCGCTTCTCGAGCGCCTCTTCCAGTACCGCTTCGATTCCGGCGAGGGTTTGTCGGGCCACGCGTTCGGCAACCTCTTTCTCGCGGCCATGTGCACCGTCACGGGAGATCTGCAGGAGGCGATCCGGGCCTCGAGCCGGGTCCTCGCCGTGCGCGGGCAGGTGCTGCCCGCGACCGACGACCAGGTGGTGCTGCGCGCGGAGCTCCAGGATGGGCGCGTCATCGAGGGCGAGTCGCTCATCCCGCAGGCCCGCGGTACCGTGCGTCGCGTCATGCTCGGGCCCGACACGGCGGCGCCGACCAACGAGGCACTGCAGGCGATCGCCGAAGCGGACATCATCGTGCTTGCGCCGGGATCGCTCTTCACCAGCCTGATGCCGAACCTGCTCGTGCGGGGGATCGCGGACGCCATCCGCGCCTCCAATGCCCTGCGCTTCTACGTGCAGAACATCATGACGCAACCCGGCGAGACGGACGAGATGACGGCGGAGCAGCACCTTGAAGCCATTCGAGACCACGCGGGTCCCGGGATCGTCGACTGCGTGGTTGTCAACGAGACCCCGCTTGACCAGGTGACGGCAGCCCGCTATCGTGAGCGCGACGCGGAGATCGTCCGCTGGAGCGAGCAGGGCCTCGCCGCGGCCGGCTACGAAGTCCTTGCGGGGCCGCTGCTCGCCAAGGACAGCAGGTACGCCTGGCATGATCCGCAGGCGGTTGCGCGGCTCATCCTGCAGCGCTGGTCGCGGCGCCGCCCGGAGCCGGGACGGCTTCTCGACATATTCATGCTGCGCGATCAGCTGCGCACCGAGCAGCGATGAAGGGGCAGCTGAGCCAGACCCTGAGGGTGAAAGAGGAGATCCTGGCGGGATCGCACGCGGACGTCTTCGAGCGTGGCGTGCTGCGGGGCCTCCTGGATGCTGGTCTGACGTCGCTGGCGGACGGGACGCCCGCCGTCGCGGTCGACCTTGCGCGCACTGCGCGCGTCGCGCACCGCATCGCGACCGATCAGCTGCACCTGGATGCCACCGTGCTGATGCGGCAGGGTGGAGCGCGCGGCCGACGTTTCCTGCTGGCCTTCCCCGGCGGGCAGGATGCCGTGAGGCGCTTCACCGAGCCCCTGCCGCAACGGCTTCCCGCGCTAGCGCGGCGGGGCTACCTGGCCGGTCTGTTCCTGGCGGTCGGGAGCCTGACGCCGCCCCGCACCGGATATCTGGTGGAACTGCGCCTGGCGAGGCCAGCGGCCGTGGCGGCGGCCCAGGCGCTCCTGTCGGGCTTCGGTCTGACGCCGCACAGGCGCCTCAGGCGGGAGTACAGCGTGATCTATCTGCGTGGAGCCGATCAGCTCGCGGAGGTCCTCAGCCTCATGCATGCCCAGGAGGCGAGGCTGAAGCTGGAGGATGCCCGAAGCGTGCGCAGCATGCGGGGCACTGTGAACCGCCTTGTGAACGCCGAGTCCGCCAACGTCGAGAAGTCGGTGCGGGCAGCCATTGCGCATGGCGAGTGGATCCGGCGGTTTGCGGCGCAGCGCGGCCTCGACAGCTTGCCGCCCAAGCTGCGGGACGCCGCGCAGGCGCGCCTCGACGATCCCGAGGCGCCACTCGAGGAGATCGGCAGGCGCCTCGGCCTGACGAAGGCAGGCGTGCACTACCGCCTGCGTCGCATCGCCGAACTGGCAGAGGCCGCCGCTGAGGATAAGCAGGGACCGGGGAGGACGCTGTAGCTGTGAGAAGAATCTGGCGCCTGCCTTGGGCGATGCTTGGGCTTTTGGCCGTTGGACTCTCTGTCGCTGGTTGCGGCAGCCATCCCGCCGTCGCGCGGCGGCCGCTCGGCAGCCTGCGGCTGGCCCTTGTCGGCCGACCGCAGAGCATCGACCCCTTGCGTCTGTCGGACGCGAGCGGCGATGCGCTCGACAGCCTGATCTATGACGGCCTCGTGCGCATCGCCCCGAACCTGATGCCACGCCCCGACCTCGCAAGCAGGTGGAGCATTTCGGACAAGGGACGTCTCTACACGTTTCATCTCAACCCGAAAGCTCGCTGGCAGGACGGCAGGAAACTGACGTCGCAAGACGTCGCGTTCAGCCTCAGGGCCTACCGCAATCCTGCGAACGGCTCTGTCCTGTCCCAGGAGCTCGCCGTCGTGAAGGCAGTGCGCACCCGCGGACCCTATACCGTGCAGATCCAACTGGTCCGGCCCTACGCACCCTTCCTGGCGCAGGTCGCGAGCCTGCCGGTCCTGCCAGAGCACCTGCTCGCCGCAAAAGGCAGCGGCAAGGCATTGCTCGAGCAACCGGTCCTCACGTCGCACCCGGTGGGAAGCGGCCCCTTCCGCCTGGTTCGCCTGGTCGCTTCCGGCGCCCTGTTGGTACGCAATTCGGGGTACTTCCTCGGGGCGCCGAAGCTCGCAAGCGTCCACGTCGCCTTCAGCCCGTCCGCGACGCAAGCGCTCGAGGAGCTGCGGCAGGGCAAGGTGGATTACGCTCCCGTGCCGGACCTGGACGCCCACGCGGTATCGACTTGGCCCGGCGTACGCCTGCAGCACAAGGTGGGACTCCAGTTCGCGTCGCTCGTCTGGAACATGGACGTGCCGCCGTTTACGAGCCCTGCCCTGCGACGCGCGCTCTACTTCGCCGTGGACAGGGGCAAGATCATCAAGACGGCGCTTGGGGGCTACGGCAGCCTGAGCGACGGTCCCGTCCCGCCGTCGTCCTGGGCTTACGACCCCAAGGTCGGTGACCGCCCCTACGACCCGAAGCGTGCACTTTCCATCCTCGCAGCGCTCGGCTGGCATCAAGTGCACGGCGTGCTTCGCGGGCCGAAGGGACAGCCCCTGCACCTCACGATCCTGACGACGGGTGGCGTTCCCTCGCGGACCATGGCGCTCGGCCTCCTCGTGCGCAACCTGCAAGCGATCGGCGTGCAGGTGACGGTGCGCGACGAGAAGTTCGCCCGCTTCCTCGACGACTACATCGCGGGCAGTTTTCAGGCTGCCTTCGTCGAACGCGGCCTGACGGCGGATCCGGATGTCACCGCGTATTTCGGCTCGCCGCAGATCAATAGCTCAGGCGAGAACGCTGGCGTCTACCGGGACACGGCGGTCGATCGGGCCCTGATAGCCGAACGCGACGCGGTGGACCAGTCGGCGAGAAGGACGGCCATGTGGCAGATGCAGCAGGCGATGGCAGTAGATCCGCCCGCCCTCTTCCTCTACTTCCCATACGATGCCGTCGCGCTTTCGCGCCATTTCGGCAACTTCGCGCTCGATCCGTCAGGCGCATTCTGGAATGCGCAAGACTGGCAAAGGCGGACGTCGTGATTGTCCGTGCGGAGGAGCAAGAGGTTCCGAGCCAGAGTGCGAAGGTGATCTGCATCTGTGAACGCCGTGCACCGTGTGATATGCCGCATGTACCCGCAAGCAGGCGCCTTTCACTTGTGAACTTGTGCTACAATGAGCACGGTTTCCGCTTGGCACGCGCAACTTGGCGAAGTGGGTGATCATTTGGACCTCCGGTCGGTGTTCGCGGATGTCGCGACCGACCTCTCGGACGTCGAGCGGTATCTTGGCCAGATCCTGGGCGAGGGGCCGCAGGCAGTGCGAGATGCGGCTTCGCATCTGTTTAAGGCGGGAGGCAAACGCCTGAGACCTGCCCTGGTGCTCTTCGGTGCCAAGTTCGGCCAGTACCGGTACAGCGACGTGCGTGGCGTGGCTGCGGCTGCGGAACTCATTCATATGGCAACGCTGGTTCATGACGACATCATTGATCAGGCGGATGTGCGGCGTGGCCAGCCGACGGTGCATGCCCTCTGGGGCGAGCAGGCGGCGGTGCTCACCGGTGACTACCTCTTCGCCAAGGCTTTCTCGCTGCTCTCGGAGGCGCCGGTGGGCTCCGTCGTCGGCGTCATGGCCGACGTCGTCTACCGCATGTGCTCAGGCGAGATCGCGCAGAACGTGGCGTCCCGCCAGAACGCCTTGCCGGACGAGAGCCAGTATCTCGACCGGATCGCGGCCAAGACAGCGGTGTTCATTGCCCAGAGCTGCCGCGCGGGGGCCATGGCATGCCGGCCGGACGAGGGCGTGCA
>JAJYSZ010000058.1 GCA_021793315.1 Bacillota bacterium
AACGCTCGTCCGCGAGGTGCTCGAGGGCGGCGAGCGTCTTTCTGGGGTGCGAAGGTCATCCCCGAGGCTGGCTTCCGGTCCATCCTGAAGCTTTCGGCGCCCGGCCTGGTGCTCTGCGGCGACACCGCGGGTCTCGCCAACGTTCCCTATCTCAAGGGCGTCCACTACGTGGTCCACTCCGGCATCTACGCGGCGGAGACGATCTTCGAGCAGTTGAGCCAAGGCAGCACGGACTTCACGAGCTACGAGGAGGCTTACCTGCACACCACAGAGCGCGCGATCTGCGAGATCTACGTCGCCACGATCAACCTCGGGCGATCAAGGCGGGCACCCTGTGGGTCCTCATCGCGCAATCCGGCTCCGGTGACCCCGATTCCGGGCGCTCGGGTGTGCCGACGTCCACCGGCAACTCCCGCCGTACATCATCGTGACGGTTCAGGGCTGGCGCCCCGATGCCAGGAGGCCTGCGCCAACCGCCGCGATCGCCAGCCCGCCGGCTCCTCCGATGATCTCGAGCCGCCGCGGCGAACGCGCGAACCACGCTCGAAGGCCCCCGGCTGCGAAGGCCCAGCTCGTATCCGAAACGATGGCGATCAATGAGAAGACGAGCCCCAGCAGCAGGATCTGCAGCGGAACTTCTCCCGCCGCGGGCTTGACGAACTGCGGCAGGATGGCAGCCATGAACACCACCGTCTTCGGGTTCGAGACCCCGACGATGACGCCCTGGCGGAACGATCGCCGGTCCGAAGCCGCCGGAGGCACGTCTTCGATGGCTGCGGGCATGCTGCGTCGCTCGCGGAAGGTCTTCACCCCGAGGTAGATGAGATAAAGGCCGCCGACCAGCCTCATCGCCGTGAAGAGTGCCACCGACTGCTCCGCTATGGCTCCGATGCCGAAAGCGACAGCCACGACCTGCACATACTCCCCGACCGCGTTGCCGAGCACGCTCAGCACGGCAACGCGGCGGCCGCTTGCAAGCGCCCTTGAGACGATGAACAGTACGCTCGGTCCCGGAATGACGACCACGACGAACGCCGTGATGAGGAAGGCAACAAACGTCCCGGCGGATATGCCCAGAATGGCGCAGCACCTCCCCTGCAGCTGTCTTCCGGTTGCCGGAGAGGATACCTGCTGCCTTCCGGCGCGTTCGCATGGATCATGCCTTCTGCATGGGTGTGAAATAGGACGGTCGGCACTCTATAGGTCGACTGACGCATCCTGCGTCATCCTGAGGAGTACATCTACGGCTACCGCAAGCGTCCCGACGGAAAGGTACGGCGCTTCCGGTTTACCAGCGAGCAGCGGAAGGATCTCGCCCGTCTCCGCCAATCTCAGGAACGGTCCTTGACGCTGCGTGGAACGGTGACCGGTGAACTGAGAAAAGGCATCGTGCTGCATCCCGATCCGGTAAGGCGAGCCCGGCTGGAAAAGGGGAAACGAGAAGTCCTCGCACAGTGGCTCGACGGCCGAATCCTTGGCATCGCCGATGACATCGCGGAGCGCTGGGGCGAGTTGTCGCGTGGGTAAACGGTAACACCATCCGCGAGGATGCGAAGGATGCTCCCGCGCACGCAAATGCAGCCGTCGCAGCCACGGCGGCGAGGGCCATGCCACCGAAGATGACCGTCTTGCCGTCGGCCATCGCCAGTCCTCCGCGCACCGTCCCGATGGCCGACGCAAGGCCCCATACGATGTTCTGCAGGGTGAAGAACGTTGCCCGTTGGTCTCTCGACGCCTACAAAGCGCGGTCGCCTGCGATACTGGCGAGAGCAGCATCTCGGCGACGGTGAAAACGACATTCATATCGATCCACGCTAAGGGGCCACCGCGACGATGAAGGCCGCGTTGGTGATGACGTAGATGGGGGCGCCGCCAATGACCGGAGGGAGACCAGTTCGTCGATGTGGACGCTAGACGCGACGGTCATGGCATTGATTCTATTGGCACCGACGCTGCCCGCCCTCCCTGCGACCAGGCAACCCTCATCCCGCTGAACCGCCTGGAGGTCTCCCGACCAAGCCACCGTCCATCGTTGGCGTTTGTCCGAGACGGACTGTGAGCCTGCAGGAGCAGCCGGCTCAGAGGAGGAAACCTGCTCCGTAGGCAGCGCCGTTCGGTGAAAATCACTAGTGTGCAGACACCAAGAGATGAGGTGCGCAGCATCATGTCAGCGGATAGGCCTCTCGCAGTGCAGCCGGCCGCGTATCCCCCGCCCGGAGATCTCCTTGAGGAAGGCATCAAGCGCGAACTCGATCCTCCGGACAGCAGGATCGACGTCGGCGTGGCAATCGTCGGCGGCGGACCGGCAGGACTCGCGTGCGCCATCAGGTTGCTCCAGTTGCTGTCGGAAGCCCCCGAGGTCATGGCCAAGCTCGGCGAGGTGCCTGTCGCCGTGATCGAAAAGGGCAAATTCTGCGGCGCGCACAACCTGAGCGGCGCCGTGATGCGCCCATCGGGCCTTCAGGCTCTCTTCCCCGACCTGGATCCGTCCGAATGGCCGACCTACGGCAAGGTCGAACGCGACAGCGTCTACTGGCTCCACGGCGCCACGTCCGAGACGCCGTTCAACGCCACGCCGAAGACCTTCCAGAACCACGGCAACTACGTCGTCAGCGTGGCGGAACTCTCGCGCTGGCTGGCGGAGAAGGCCGAAGCGATGGGCGCCTACATTCTCACGGAAACCGCGGGCCAGCAGTTGCTCGTCACGGACGGCGCCGTGCAGGGCGTGCACTCCGGCGACAAGGGACGCACCACGCGGGGAGACCGGGCCGGCAACTTCGAGCCGGGCGTCGATATCCTGGCGAAGGCGACCGTCCTCGCCGACGGCCCCTGGGGCCACCTTGGCCGCGCCGCGATCGAGGAGTTCCATCTGGCGGAAGGGCGCGAGCCGCAGGTCTGGGCGCTCGGCGTCAAGGAGGTCTGGTCGGTCCCGAAGCCCCTCGGCCGCGTCATCCACACGCTCGGCTGGCCTCTGCGCTCTGCCGCCAAGTGGCGCGAGTTCGGCGGTTCCTGGATCTACCCGATGGGCAAGGACAAGGTATCGCTCGGCTTCGTCGTAGGGCTCGGCTACACCGACGCCACCGTCTCCGCCCATGACCTCCTGCAGCTCTTCAAGACCTCGACGCTCGTCCGCGAGGTGCTCGAGGGCGGCGAGCGTCTTGCCTGGGGTGCGAAGGTCATCCCCGAGGGCGGCTTCTGGTCCATCCCGAAGCTTTCGGCGCCCGGCATGGTGCTCTGCGGCGACACCGCGGGGCTCGTCAACGTTCCCTATCTCAAGGGCATCCACTACGCGATCCACTCCGGCATCTACGCGGCGGAGACGATCTTCGAGCAGCTCAGCCAGGGCAGCACGGACTTCACGGGCTACGAGGAGCGCGTCAAGAACTCGGTCATCTGGCGGGACCTCTACGCCACCCGCAACATGCGCCAGCCGTTCGAGCGCGGCTTCTACACCGGCAGCGCGATCGCCAACCTGATGGTGGCGACCAACGGCTCCTTCCCCGGCGGGCGCTGGCCGAACCACCCGGACGCCGACGCGCCCATGGCGATCGGCGACCGGAAGGACGCCTACCCGCAGCCCGATGACAAGTACATCTTCGACAAGCTCTCGTCCGTCTACATCTCGGGCACCAGCACGAGAGACGACGAGCCGAGCCACATCCGCGTGCAGGAGCGCGTGCCGCGCGTGATCGCAGAAACCTGGCGCTGGATGTGCCCCGCGGCGGTCTACGAGATCGCGGAAAACACGCCCGACGATGCGGAGATGGTCGACGTGATTGTCCACTCCGCGAACTGCGTCCAGTGCGGCGCGATCACGGCCAAGGGCGGCCGGCTGACGCCGCCCGAGGGTGGGACCGGTCCCACCTACACCACCACGTGACCTCGCGGGTCTGGCCGGCATCCCCTTAGGCCAGGCGTGCCACCCCTTGGGGGAGCGGTGCCTTCGGTGTGCCCGAGCCCCGGGGCATATCCCCGACGAGACCTCAGATCGGCAGCCGGCGCTCCAAGCCCAACCTGCGGCATGGAGCGCCGGCTCAGTCTTCCCAGCGGACGGCGATCCGTCCCCTGACACCGGGCAGCGGCAGCGACTGCACTTCGGCCGCGACCGCCTCGCGCTCTGCGCGCGAGAGCCGCCGCCACGGCTGCACGCTCATCGCCGCGTCCGAGCGCCGCCACGTCCCGACAATCTCTCCGCCGACAAGGAGGCCACCGGGCCAGACGCGCGGTGTCCAAAGCGCCTGCCTGTGGTCGGCGTCCGGCACGAGGAGCTCGCGATCCACCCCCTGCAGGAGCAGATAAGGATCGCCGCTCGGGAGCAGGCGCGCGGGGGCTGCAGGCCCCGCGGCAGCGCGACAGGACGCCTCGTCCCGGGCGAGGATCCAGGCGTCACCGTAAGGCGTCCGGACCGGCGTCAGGGTCGCCGATAGGGCATCGAATGCCGCGACGCCGCGACGCGACCCGATTCCCGCCCACCGACCGAACGCCTCGGGCGTGGCGGGCCCGTAGATGTGCAGGTACCGGCGCGCGAGTTCGAGGCGGGCCTTGCGTGCGTCCATCTCGGGCGCCGGAACGGTCCACACCATCGGCTGCCGCGCGCCATCCCACCGGATCAGGACCGTACCGGTCGCGGCTGCGTACCTGAGACGGTTGGGGTGCACGCCGAGCGCCTGCCCCGCCTCGCCGTAGGGCATCCGCCCGCCCCCGAGGACGGCCTGGAGCCGGCAGGCGAGGTCCTCCGCCCTCTGCCGGCCCTTGGCATCATCCGGCAGCGTCCCGAGCGAGAAGACGGCCAGGTCGCAGGCGGCGACGACGAAGACGCTGAACCGCGGCCCCCACAGCTGCACGAGCGACGGGTCCGCCCATGCGGACGGTGCGGTCCCCGCGACGCGCGCATGGATCGAGAGGAGAGCGGCTCGCGGCATGCTGTCCTGCAGCCCCGCCCAGGCCGCACGCCGAAGTGACGACGGTCCCCCTGGAAGCCGCTCGTCGAGCGCGCCGACTTGCCGCCTGAACGCCAGGATCTGCGCCCGCGTCAACTCGAGGCGTGTCCCGCTCACGTCGCATCTCCAGGCACCTGGCTCGGAGTCGGGGACGGAAGCTTCTTTGGCTCGACCGACGCACTCTCTGCAGTCCGGGCCACTAAAGAACACCCCCGCGCTCAGGGTTCCGCGCGGGCGTTCCGTATCCTTGCACGTCAAAGCGAAGAGGACCGGGACCTCGCGGACCGGTCTTCCATGTAAAGCGTACCTGCCAGCGCCGGTCGACCGCAGAAGATCGCACCTCGCCCGCGGCTAACGGTCGGCGCGAACCGAACGGAGACAGCGGGCTCGTGGAACCTGGTAGGCGCTGCGCATCGCTTCGAAACGCAACCCAACCACATGGAGTACGGGGCCAAGGGCGGTTCCCTTGACCCCGCACTTGATGGAGCCCTCTAGCGCAGTACCGCTCCCTGATCCGCCGATGTGACGTCCCGCGCGTAGCGGCGCAGATAGCCGCCCTTCGCCCGCGTGGGCGGCGCCTGCCATGCCGCGCGCCGACGATCGATCTCCTCATCTGGCACCTCGAGCGTCAGTGTCCGCGCGGCGATGTCGATCTCGATCACGTCCCCCGGCTGCACCAGGGCCAAGGGGCCGCCCTCGGCCGCCTCCGGCGAGATGTGTCCAAGGCAGATGCCGCGCGTGCCGCCGGAGAACCGCCCGTCGGTGATCAGGGCCACTTCCTTGCCGAGCCCCATCCCCTGCAGGGCCGAGGTCGGTGCCAGCATCTCCGGCATGCCCGGTCCGCCGCGCGGCCCCTCGTAGCGGATCACGACGACGTCCCCTGCCTTCACCATGCCCTCCTCGATACCCCGGCCGGCTTCCTCCTGCGACTCGAAGAGGACGGCGGGACCGCGGTGCTGCCTGATCTCCGGATCCACCGCCGCCACTTTCAGCACCGCCCCGCGCGGGGCGAGATTGCCGTAGAGGATGGCGAGGCCGCCCTCCTTGTCGTGCGGGTCGCTGACGGGCCGGATCACGTTACGGTCCAAGGTCTCGACGCCCTCGAGCTTCTCCGCGAGGGTCTTGCCCGCCACATCGATCGTGTCGAGGTGCAAGAGGCCCGGCACCGCGCGCAGTTCCTTCAGGATCGCGGAGATCCCGCCGGCGCGGTCGACGTCCTCGAGATGCCACTCCGACGCGGGGCTCACGCGGCAGATGTTCGGCGTCCGGCGCGAGAGCTCGTCGATCCGGCTGAGCGGGAAGTCGATGCCGCCCTCCTTCGCGATCGCCATGCCGTGCAGGACGGTGTTCGTCGAGCCGCCCATCGCCATGTCGAGGGCAAATGCGTTGTCGAGCGCCTCCTGCGTCACGATCCGCGAGGGGCGCAGGTCCTCCCTGACCAGGTCCAGGATCGTCGCCGCCGTCTGCCGCGCGAGTTCCTCCCGGCGCTCGGTCTTCGCGAGGATCGTGCCGTTTCCCGGCAGCGCGAGCCCCAGCGCCTCCGTGAGGCAGTTCATCGAGTTCGCCGTGAACATGCCCGAGCACGACCCGCAGGTCGGGCAGGCCACCGCCTCGAGCTCCCCGAGCTCGGCCTCCTCCATGCGGCCGCTGCGATACGCCCCGACGCCCTCGAAGACGGAGATGAGGTCGACGGCCTTGCCCTGCGACGTCCGGCCGGCGGCCATCGGCCCGCCGGAGACGAAGATCGTCGGGATGTCGAGGCGCATCGTCGCCATCAGCATGCCAGGGGTGATCTTGTCGCAGTTCGGGATGCAGATCATCCCGTCGAACCAGTGCGCCATCACCATCGTCTCCACGGCATCCGCGATCAGTTCGCGGCTCGGGAGCGAGTAGCGCATGCCGATGTGCCCCATGGCGATGCCGTCGTCGACCCCGATCGTGTTGAACTCGAACGGCACCCCTCCCGCGGCCCGGACCGCCTCCTTGACGATGCGGCCGAACTCCTGCAGATGCACGTGGCCAGGGACGATGTCGACGTACGAGTTCGCGATCGCGATGAAGGGCTTGCCGAAGTCGGCGGGCTTCACGCCCGCGGCACGCAGGAGCGCCCTGTGGGGGGCGCGGTCCAGGCCCTGCTTGATCATGTCAGAACGCATGGGTCAGCTCCTCTCGACGGCGGACTGCGGCTTTTCGAGGATGACGTCCGAGAGGCTCTGGCCCGCCGGCACCATCGGGAAGACGTTCTCCTGCGGCTCGACGACGACGTCGAGGATGATCGGCCCCCGGTGGCTCTGACACTCCCTCAAGGCCGCGTGCAGCTCCTGGGCGCTCTCCACGCGGAGGCCCTTCCAGCCGTACGCCTGTGCGAGCAGCCGGTAGTCCGGCAGGTCCGTCATCGCGACGGCGCTGTAGCGCTCCTGGTGGAAGAGCTCCTGCCACTGGCGCACCATGCCGAGCTGGTGGTTGTTGATCACGACGACCCGCACCGGCAGGCCGTAGTTCGTGGCGGTCGCCATCTCCTGGATGTTCATCTGGATGCTCCCGTCGCCGGAGATCAGCCAGACGTCCGCCTCTGGCTGCGCCATCTGCGCCCCCAAGGCCGCCGGCAGGCCGAACCCCATCGTGCCGAGCCCGCCCGAGGTGACCAGCTGGCGCGTCCGCGCGAAGGGATAGAGGAGCGCCGTCCACATCTGGTGCTGGCCGACGTCCGTGACGATCACGGCCTCCCCGCCCGTCGCCTTGTAGATCTCCTGGATGACGGCCTGGGGCCTGAGGAGCTTCCCGTCCTCGCCGCCGAGCTCCATCGGTGTGAGGGCGGTCCAGCCCTGGTGCGCCTCCCAGGCGCGGATCTCCTCCCACCAGGCGCTGCGCACGGCATCGCTCACCTTGGACGGGTTGCGCTCGAGGGCCGCCAGGAGCGCCGGCAGCGCGTAGCGGAGGTCCCCGAGCACCGGGTAGTCGACGCGGACGATCTTCTCCATCTCCGCCTCGTCGATCTCCATGTGCACGATCTTCGCCTGCGGGGCGAAGTGCGGCGCGGAGCCCGTCACCCGGTCGTCGAAGCGCAGCCCGATCCCGATCACGAGATCGGCCTGCGACGTGGCCCGGTTCGCGGCGTAGGTGCCATGCATGCCGAGCAGGCCGAGGTGGCGCGGGTCCGTCCCGGCGATCGCGCCGAGCCCCATCAGGGTGCTCGCGGCCGGCGCGTCGATCGCCGCCATCAGGCGTCCGAGGCAGTCCTCCGTCCCGGACTGGACGACCCCGCCGCCGACGATCAGGAGCGGCCGCTCCGCCTGCGCGATCGCCTGCGCCGCCGTCTCCACGGCCCCGGGGTCCGCCTCCTTGTGGAAGCGGTAGCCGCGCCGGCCGGGAGGCGCCGTCGGGTGCGGGTAGGTCCCGCGCTGCAGGGCAACGTTCTTCGGAATGTCGATCAGGACGGGTCCCGGGCGTCCGGTGCGCGCGATGTGGAACGCCTCGTGCACGATGCGCGGGATCTCCCGCGCGTCCTCGACGAGGTAGCTATGCTTGGTGATCGCCCGGGTGACCCCGATCGTGTCGACCTCCTGGAATGCGTCCGTACCGATCAGGGCCCGTGCCACCTGTCCTGTGATCGCCACCATCGGTGTGGAGTCCATGAGCGCCGTCGCAAGGCCCGTGACGAGATTCGTCGCGCCGGGGCCGGACGTCGCGAGGCAGACCCCGACCTTCCCGGAGACCCTCGCGTAGCCGTCCGCGGCGTGCACCGCCCCTTGCTCGTGGCGGACGAGGACGTGGCGGATCGGGGAGTCGTAGAGCGCGTCGTAGATCGGCAGCACCGCCCCACCGGGATATCCGAAGATCACCTCGACGCCTTCCTCCTGCAGACAGTGCAGGAGGGTCTTCGCGCCGGTCTCGCCCATCGTCATCCGCCTCCCTTCGCCTAGAAGTAGGCCGCGTTCAGGGCCTGCCTTGTGTGGAAGTTCTGCGCGAGGGCGTCCGCGACGCGCTCGCCCATCTCGCGCGTGCCGATCACCTGCTCGCCCTGGCTGCCGTCCGCGATGTCCCGCGTTCTGAGGCCCTGCCGCAGAACCTCATGGACGGCTGCCTCGATCGCGCGGGAGAGCAGCGGCAGGTCGAGGCTGTGCTCCGCGAGCATCGCGAGGGACAGGATCGCCCCGAGCGGGTTTGCCATGTCCTTGCCGGCGATGTCGGGGGCCGAGCCGTGCACCGGCTCGTAGAGGCCGGGCCCGCCGTCGCCGACACTCGCGGACGCCATCACGCCCAGGCTTCCGACGACGCCCCCGAGTTCGTCGCTCAGGATGTCGCCGAACATGTTCTCGGTGAGCACCACGTCGAACACCTGGGGCTTCAGCACAAGGAGCGTCGCCATGGAGTCGACGAGCTGGTGCTCGAGCTGCACGTCCGGGTACTCCGTCGCCACGTCCTCCACCACCTCGCGCCAGAGGCGCGAGGTCTCGAGCACGTTGCGCTTGTCGACAGACGTCACGCGTCGCTGGCGCCGGCGCGCCGCGCGGAAGGCGACATGGGCGACCCGCCGGATCTCCCCCTCCTGGTAGGTCATCGTGTCGAGGGCGCTGCGGTTCGGGGCTTCCCCTTTGCGGCCGCGCGGCTGGCCGAAGTAGACGCCGCCCGTCAGCTCGCGCACCAAAAGCACGTCGAGACCGCGCACCGCGGAGGGCTTGAGCGGCGATTGCCCCTCAAGGCCCGGCAGCAAGGCCGCGGGCCGCAGGTTCGCGTACACGGAAAGCGCCCGCCTGAGGCCAAGGAGCCCCGCCTCCGGCCGCTCGTGCGGCGCGAGGCGATCCCACTTGGGACCACCGACCGCGCCGAGCAGCACCGCCTTCGCTGCCTGGGCCGCGGCGAGCGTCTCGTCGGGCAGGGGCTGCCCCGCCGCCTCGATCGCCGCGCCGCCGATCGGCTTCGCCTGCCAGGAGAGCTCGATTCCCTCGCGACCCAGGTACTCGCGGGCTGTGCTGAGCACGCTCTCGGCCGCCTTGATCACTTCGGGTCCGATCCCGTCTCCCGGCAGGAGCACCAGCTGGTGCGTCTCGCCCTGCTCTTTCACGACGCCGCACCCCCCCGCTGCAGTTCCTGCCTGAGCTTCGCCATCAGGCCGCCCGCGCTGACGATCTCCTGCACGAAGGGCGGCAGCGGGACGATCTCGTAGCGCTCGCCGCGCGTCGCGTTGACGATCACCGCACTCCCTTCGTCGATCTCGACCTCATCGCCCATCCGGATCCCTTGCGCCGCCGCCGGGGACTCGTAGACCCTAAGGCCGATGTTGATCGCGTTGCGGAAGAAGATGCGCGCGAAGGACTCCGCGATCACCGCGGACACCCCGGCTCCCTTGATCGCGAGGGGAGCGTGCTCTCTCGAGCTGCCGCAGCCGAAGTTGCGTCCCCCGACGATCAGGTCGCCCGGCTGCCTGCCCTGCAGGAACTCGGGGTCGAGGTTCTCGAGGCAGTGCAGGCCGAGCCTGGCGGGGTCCCCCGTAACGAGGTAGCGCGCGGGGATGATGACATCGGTGTCGACGTTGTCGCCGTACTTCCAGGCCCTCGGCATCAGACCGCCTCCTCCTGGGACATCTCGCGGGGATCGGTGATCCGTCCGCGCACCGCGGTCGCGGCCGCGACGGCGGGGTTCGCGAGAAAGACTTCGGCCTCGCGATCGCCCATGCGCCCGACGTAGTTGCGGTTCGAGGTGGAAAGGCAGCGCTCGCCCTTCCCGAGGACTCCCATGTGTCCGCCGAGGCAGGGGCCGCAGGTCGAGGTGCTGACCGACGCGCCGGCCTCGACGAAGACCTCGATCAGCCCCTCGCGCAAGGCCGCCTTGTAGACGTCCTGCGTCGCGGGAATGACGATCAGGCGGGTATCCGGGTGGACCTTCTGGCCGCGCAGGATGGAGGCGGCAACACGCAGGTCCGAGAGGCGCCCGTTCGTGCAGGAGCCGATGAAGACCTGGTCGATCAGGACGTCCCCGACGTCCGAGATGCCGCGCGTCAGGGAAGGCAGCGACGGGAACGCGACCTGCGGCTCCAGCTTCGAGACATCGATCTCGTACTCCGCGACGTAGCGGGCGCCGGGGTCCGCGGCGTACAGGCGCCAGGGGCGCTGGGCCCTGCCCTGCTCGTAGCGCAGCGTGAGGTCGTCCGTCGGCACGATCGCGGCCCTCCCGCCCGCCTCGATCGTCATGTTGGACATGGTGAGGCGGTCCTCCATCGGCAGGTCCGCGATCGCCTCGCCGGTGAACTCCATCGCCCGGTAGAGGGCGCCGTCGTCCCCGATCGTCTTGATCGTGCGCAGGATGAGGTCCTTGCCGGTCACGAAGGGCGGGCGCTTCCCGCTGTAGATGAAGCGCATCGACTCCGGCACCTTGAACCAGGTGCGGCCCGTCGCCATCGCGTAGGCGAGGTCCGTCGAGCCGACGCCGGTCGCGAAGGCGCCGAGACCGCCGTAGGTGCAGGTGTGGGAGTCCGCACCGATCACGATGTCCCCCGGCACGACGATGCCGCGCTCGGGCAGGAGCGTGTGCTCGATGCCGCCCGTTCCCTCAGGGTAGTAGTGCTTGATCTGGTGGGCCTTCGCGAACTGGCGCATGATCCTGGACTGGTCGGCGGAGTTGATGTCCTTCGCCGGCACGAAGTGGCTCATGACGAGCGCGACGCGCTCCGGGTCGAAGACGCGGGTGGCGCCCGCCGCCTCGAACTCCTTGATGGCGATCGGTGCGGTGATGTCGTTGCCCATCACGAGGTCGACCGGGGTCTCGACGATCTGGCCGGGCTGCACTTCCCTGAGGCCGGACCTGTCCGCGAGCATCTTCTCCGCCAACGTCATCGCCACTCAGATCGCCTCCCGTCCTGTGGGCTCCTGCGGTTCGGCCTGGGCGCGCACGGCGGCGGCCTTGTTGAGGGCGTGGAGGTACGCAAAGGCGCTCGCCTCGAGGATGTCCGTGGAGACGCCGGAGCCGACGAAGGTCTGCCCCTGGTAGCCGATGCTGCAGCGCACCTCCCCCTGGGCGTCGGAGCCGCCCCCGACCGACTGGATCGCATAGTCCCTGAGCTCGGCGTCGAGCCCCGTTGCGCGCTGCAGCGCGCGGTAGAGCGCCTCGACCGGTCCCTGGCCCACGGCGGCCTCGCGCGTCACCTTGCCCGCCGCCGCGCCGCTCCGGCTCGCCACCCCGACGGTCGCCGTCGAGGGTGCGCCGCCGGCGCTCGAGATGTGGTAGTGGACGAGTTCGTAGGCGTCCTCGAAGCGGTAGATCTCGTCCTCGACGAGCGACTGGATGTCCTGGTCCGTGACCTGCTTCTTCCTGTCCGTCAAGGCCTTGAAGTTGCGGAAGAGCTCCTGCTGCTCCGCCTCCGGCAGGTCGTACCCGAGTGCCAGGAGCTTCTTCTGGAAGGCGTGGCGACCAGAGTGCTTGCCCATGACGAGCTGCGTCTCGCCCTGGCCGATATCCTGGGGGTTCATGATCTCGTAGGTGGTGCGCTCCTTGAGGACGCCGTCCTGGTGGATCCCCGCCTCGTGGGCGAAGGCGTTCGCGCCGACGATCGCCTTGTTCGGCTGCACCGGCATGCCGGTGAGGCGGCTGACGAGACGGCTCGTGCGTCCGATCTCCTGGGCCGCTATCCCGGTCTGTAGCCGGAAGAAGTCCTGGCGGGTCGCGATCGCCATCGCGACCTCCTCGAGCGAAGTGTTGCCGGCGCGCTCCCCGATCCCGTTCACCGCGGCCTCGCACTGGTCCGCGCCGGCCATGAGGCCCGCGAGCGTATTCGCGACGGCGAGCCCGAGGTCGTTGTGGCAGTGGACGGAGATGTGTACCCGGTCGGCGCCCGGCACCTTGTCGCGCACGGCGCGGACCAGGGCGGCGAACTCCTCGGGGGCTGTGTAGCCGACCGTGTCCGGGATGTTGATCGTCGTGGCGCCCGCGGCGATCGCCGCGGCGATCGCCCGGAAGACGAAGGCGGGGTCGGAGCGCATGGCGTCCTGGCCGGAGAACTCCACGTCGTCGACGTACGTCCGTGCCGCCTCGATCGAGGCGACGCTCATCTCGATGACCTCGTCCTCCGTCTTGCGCAGCATGTGCCTTAGGTGCACCGGCGAGAACGACGTGAAGACGTGGATGCGGGGCCTTGCGGCCTGCTCGAGCGCCTTCGCGGCCGCCTCGATGTCCGCCCTGTGGGTGCGCGCCAGGCCCGCGATCACCGGACTGCGCACCTCGCGGGCAATCGCCTGCACGGCCTCCATGTCGCCGCTCGACGTGATCGGAAAGCCCGCTTCGATGATGTCGACGCCGAGCCGTTCCAGCTGCCGCGCGATCTCGATCTTCTCCTCGCGCATCAGGTTGACGCCGGGAGACTGTTCGCCGTCGCGCAGTGTGGTGTCGAAGATCCGGATGCGGCGCATCGGGTTCCCTCCTCTCTCAGCGCAGGCCGTCAACGGCTGGCCTTCTCGGGCTCCGGCCCCATGTCGGGCGGGGTCTTGCTGCCGAGCCACGGCATCATGGCCCGCAGTTCGCGCCCGACCACCTCGAGCGGGTGCCTGCGCTCCTCCTGGCGACGCGCGCGGTAGACTGGGCGTCCCGCCTGGTTTTCGAGGATCCAGTCGCGGGCGAAGCTGCCATCCTGGATCGCGCGCAGCACCCTTCGCATGTTCTCCTTGACATGCCCATCGACGACCTGGGGTCCGCGGGTCATGTCGCCGTACTCGGCGGTGTCGGAGATCGAGTAGCGCATCCAGCTGAGGCCGCCCTCGTACATCAGGTCAACGATCAGCTTCATCTCGTTCATCACTTCGAAGAAGGCGATCTCCGGCTGGTAGCCGGCCTCCGTGAGGGTCTCGAAGCCGCTCTTGATCAGCTGGGTGACGCCGCCGCAGAGCACTGCCTGCTCGCCGAAGAGGTCGGACTCCGTCTCCTCCTGGAAGGTCGTCTCGATCACGCCGGCTCCGGTGCAGCCGATGCCCCAGGCGAAGGCGAGCCCCCGCTGGTAGCAGGTCCCGGTCGCGTCCTGGTGGACGGCGAGCAGGCCCGGCACCGAGGCGCCCTCCGTGAAGCGGCGGCGGAACTGGTGGCCCGGCGCCTTCGGCGCGACCATGAAGACGTCGACATCAGGCGGCGGCTGAACCTGTCCGTAGTGGATGTTGAATCCGTGGGAGAAGCTGACGGCCATGCCGGCTCTCAGGTTCGGAGCGATCGATGCCTGGAAGACCTCCCGCTGCGTCTCGTCCGGCAGGAGGATGTGGACGATATCCGCGCGGCCAGTCGCCTGCGCGACGTCATAGACCTCGAAGCCGTCGGCCCGCGCCTGCTCGGCGGTGCGGCCGGGGCGGATCCCGATGATCACCTTCATGCCGCGATCCCTGAGGTTCTGCGCCTGGGCGTGCCCCTGGCTGCCGTAGCCCACCACCGCGATCGTCTGTCCCTCGAGGGCTCCCCGGTCCGCGTCCTGGTCGTAGTAGATCCTCGCCATGTCATCTGCCTCCCTTGAATTAGCGGGCCTGGGTCCTCAGGACATCCTCCGGCAGCGAGCGGTCGTCTTGTGCCTCCAGGAAGACTCCCGGGCCACGGAGCATCGCCACTGCGCCCGTGCGGGCTACCTCCAGCACGCCGAACTCGTGCATGACCTCGATGAGGGCGTTCACCTTGCCGCTGTCTCCCGTCGTCTCCAGGACGACGGATCTCGGGCTGACGTCGATCACCGCAGCCCGGAAGGTCTGGGCGATCTGCATGACCTCCGCCCGGCGGCCGCCGTCGGTGCGGACCTTGATGAGCGCAAGCTCGCGCTCGACGGAGCTTCCTTCCGTCATGTGGTAGACCCCGACCACCTCGACGAGCTTGGCGAGCTGGCGCTGCATCTGGACCCGGACCGCGTCCTCCCCCTCCGCCCGCAGCGTGATCCAGGAGGTGCCCGGATCGTCGGTCGGCCCGACGGCGAGGCTCTGGATGTTGTAGCCGCGCCGGCTAAAGAGACTTGCGACGCGCGCAAGGACGCCGGCCTCGTTGTCGACCAGGATGCCTAGGGTGAACTCCATCGCCATCGCCTCCCAAAGGGAATTTGGGTTAAAGAAACACACCGGCTCACCCATCAAGGGCGAGCCGGTGTCGCGGTACCACCTTGTTCACCTTCCGGCCCGCACGCAGCGGTTTCCATCAGGCCTTGACCACGGATAACGGCTTTTGTTCGCCGGCCCGCCTATTTGTCCCGGGAATCACAAACCGGGACGTTCAGCGGGCTGCTCAGGGAGGAGTGCTGTCTTGCCCTTGGCGCCGGCTTTCAGCCGCGGCCGGCTCTCTTTGGCCTTCAGGCGAAGATGCGCGTCCCATCATCGCATCGATGCTTTAGATTGTAGAAGCCCTTGGGCAACAAAATTGCCCGGAGCACGCTCCGCGCAAGCAGAGCTTGCGTGGAACTTGCCGCCAGGCCTTTTACGCCAGCGGTGTGCCCGGGGATTCCGGGTTTGCACTGCTCGGTCCAGACCACCTTCGAGGGGTGCGGAACCCTAAGTGCACTTCCACCATCTACACCTTCCGCCTCGTGTGAGAACGGCTGGTATTTAGGCGTGACTATACAGGAGCAACCACGATCCGTCAACGGGTTTAACCAAAAGTCACTGAAGCCCAGCCTTGCCGCGCGGAAGTACCTAACCCCACGGGACCGTGCGACGCCACGCCCCATACCCCTGTACGAGGCAAGGCACAGCATCCGAAGGTACCCCTGGCAGGAATACAGGAAGGCTGCGTATCCAGGAGGCAACAGTTTGCGGGGCTGCAACGGGAACCGCGACGTCCTCTGCATCGATGGAGCAGTTGGGGTGACTGAGCACCAGCGCCGAATGTACTGGTACGGAAACATCGCAGTGTGCCAGCACCTTCTTGACTACCATCTCATGGTATCGCACTTGACCTTCCGGGGATTTCAGGTGTCTGACGGTCCCGGAAGGCAATGTCTGGATCCAATCTTCGCCCGCGGGCACCAGGCGGCCCGCCCAGTATTTCACCTCAAGAAGAACCAGTCCGCCTGGGCAGCTAACCGTTATGTCAATTTGAGAACTCTGTCCGTTGGCATTGACGTGCAGGTCCGGGTACACGCGGTAGGTCGAAGGTAGCCCACGCCTGAGCTGTTCCAGCACCCCGCTGGTTGTCGCTTTCCCTCCGCGCCGGCACCGGGGCGACGCCGCGCATCTGGAGAACCAACAATACAGCCAAGACGATGACGGCTACGAACACCATCCGCGTAAAGAAGGTCAGCACGGCGCCAACGACAAACCAACCCCTGGCAGTTTTGCGGAGGGGCGGCGCAGGCGTGGTCCGAAAGGGGCCGAGGGCCACCCGCGCAATATGATGAGTCCCTTTGCTCCCCCGATGCGGTCCAATGTTCCTGCCTGGGCATGATCCCGGGATATGGCAGGAAGACGGAGACAAGAACCGAATGGCAGCTTCCGTAAGGAGGTTGCGGCATGGCTGACGCTCGACCGTGGGCAACGACGATCGCATCCGCGATCATCGGCGTGGCGATCGTGGCAGGAACCTTGATAACCGCGCAGACCATCGACTACGTCAAGACCTTCGACACATCGCTACTCGTCGTCACCGGTACGGCGCAGACCGTCGTCACCTCGAACCAGGTCCAGTGGAACGGCAACTGGACCGTGCAGGTCAGCGCGCAGAATCTGAAGCAAGGCTACGCGGCCATGGCGCAGGACGCCGCCGCCTTCACCTCCTTCGTCGAGAAGGGTGGCTTGCCGGCCTCCGCCGTCAGCATCTCCCCGGTCGCGATGAGCCTGAACTACGTGGACTGCAAGGCAAACCCGTCGGCCTGCGGTCCCTACGGTCCCGACACCTACCAGCTCACCCAGAACGTGCAGGTGAGTTCAAACCAGGTGGAAGCGGTCACGCACCTGGCGCAGAACATCCAGCCCCTGATCGAGAAGGGTGTCGTCTACTCGTCGCAGGGCCTGAACTACTACTACACCAATCTCACCGGACTGCGGGCGAAGATGCTGGCGGCGGCGACGCGGAATGCGCGCGACCGCGCCCGGCAGATCACCGGGAGCGTCGGCAGCCACGTCGGCCAGCTGATTTCGGTGAGCACGGAGCCGTTCCAGATCACGCCGGTAAACTCGGCCCAGGTGTCGAACGGCGGTCAGTACGACACGTCGACGATCAAGAAGCAGGTGCAGGCGATCGTGCAGGCGACGTTCCGCCTGCAGTGAACCACGCGCCGCCACGACGGACCCGTCCTGAGACCGAACCGCTTCGGCTGCGCACTGGGCTTCGCACCGGAGTCGGGAACCTGCCATCAGCTTGTTGGGGCGTCGGCTGCCTACCGCAGTCGACGCCCCAACCCATGCCATGACTCGGCCGGAGATCTGGGTGCGTCGGAGTCGGCGGACCGGTGCGCCAACCCGTCTTGACCATCCAGCGACTGGCGCGGGAAGCGCCGAACCCAACGCGACGGGCAGCCGCCGCGCGTTCGCAGCGGCTGCCCGTCGCAGTCGATCCATCCCCGCTCAGGACGCGTTGGGTTCTGACGTCACTTGATCACGATGGGGTTCACCGGGCTGGCCGTCCCGTACCGGATCTTGAGCGGCGATGCCATGTAGAGTCCGTCATACTTGCCGTCCGTCACGCAGTCTTCGGCCCATTCCTCGAGCCAGTGCGCCTCGATGAACACCACGCCGAGGTTCCTGCTGAGCGCTGCGTGCAGTGGGAAGACCGCCTCGGCGGTGGCGGACGTCAGCATCTCACCCGCGAGGATGTCGGTGGCACTGACCGGTATCTCCATGTCGTGGAAGAACTCGAGCAGTCGCTTGTCGTACGTCAGGCCCGGCTCGTCGAAGTCCTTGTAGAACTCCGCCTGGCCCTTTTCGTAGAAGGCCTTGAGGATGCCGGTCCGCACCACCAGGATGTCGTGCTTCTGGAGCTCGACCTTCTGGGCCTTGGCGGCGCCGAGCAGGTCGTCCAGGGACACCTGGCTGTGCATCGGCAGGTACGGGACGCCGCGATACCGCGCAACATCCAGCAGCACCGCATGGCCGACGATGCCCTTCTGCGCAAGCGGCAGAACGCTGCAGTTCTCGAGCCCACCTTTCGAGGCGTCCGCGGAAAAGCCGTTCCACGCCCTGTTGTCGTACCAGGTGTGGCCGAGGGCATCCGTGTGCGTGCTGCCGTGGCAGGCCACCAGAATCACATCGTCGGCGTATTCCAGCCCGCCTTGGATGGCGGGGGTCTTGCCGGTTTCGTAGGTCCCCCTGTCCTGCGTCATGAAGTGCGCGTAGGGCACCCGGCCGGGCCAGAGAGGGTCTCCCTTGGGATTGCCGAGTTCCAGCATCAAGGTGAAGAGGCGCCCTGAACGGACCGAGCCGAGGGCGCGCAGAACCTCCGCGGGGGTGAGATAGTTGAGGCTGCCGACCTGATCGTCGGGTCCCCACTTGCCCCAATTTGTCGGGGCGTCGGCCAGAAGATCCGTCAGGGCGCCAGGGAGCTTTGTCACCATGCTCTTCTACCTCTTTTCGCTCTGTCGTCGGTCACCTCGCCCGCAGCACCTGCCGGCAGCAGCCGGCGTGCGCCGCGGCGCCTAGGCCGAGATCGCTTCGCGCACGGCCTCAAGGTCCGCGGGGACCTTCAGGACGGCCTGCTCGGCACCGCGCAGGGCGGTGTCGGGGTCCTTGAGTCCGGAGCCCGTCAGCACCGCCACGATGGTTGCGCCGCGGGGCAGCCGACCCTCCGCGCCGAGGCGGAGGAGTCCTGCCACCGACGCGGCCGACGCGGGCTCCGCGAAGACCCCGGCCTCACGCGCCAACAGCCGCTGGGCCGTCAGGATCTCCTCGTCGGATACGGCATGGAACCCGCCGCCGAACTCGGCGACGGCGGCCTCGGCCCCCTGCCAGCTTGCCGGGTTGCCGATCCGAATCGCCGACGCCACCGTCTCGGGCTCCGCCACCGGGCTGCCGTGCACCAGCGGCGCGGCACCAGCGGCCTGGAAGCCGAGCAGGGTGGGCGCACGGCTTGCCCTGCCCAGCGCCCGATATTCTCTGAAGCCCTTCGCGTAGGCCGTGATGTTGCCCGCGTTGCCGACGGGTATCGCGAGGATGTCGGGCGCATCGCCCAAGGTGTCCACCAGCTCGAACGCCGCCGTCTTCTGACCCTCGATGCGCCAGGGATTGACCGAGTTCACGAGCGTGTACGCCCCGCCCTCCGCCAGCTTGCGCACGATGCGCAGGGCGGCGTCGAAGTTGCCGTCGATCGCGGCGATGCGCGCCCCGTACATCACGGCCTGGGCCAGCTTGCCGAGCGCGATCCGGCCCGCCGGCACCACGACGGCCGCCCTGAGCCCTGTGGCGGCCGCGTAGGCCGCCGCGGAGGCCGACGTGTTGCCGGTGGAGGCGCAGATCACGGCCCGGCTGCCCTGCTCGATGGCCTTGGCCACCGCCACCACCATGCCGCGGTCCTTGAAGGAACCCGTGGGGTTCTGCCCCTCGAACTTGAGATAGAGGTCTGCACCGATGCGTGCACCGAGCCTCGGCGCCGCAACGAGCGGCGTGCCGCCTTCCCCCAGGGTGATGTGCGGCGTCGCCGCAGTGACGCCGAGGAATTCTCTGTAGCGCTCCAGGACCGACATTGCGATTCCTCCATGCCAGGGACTGCGCTTGGACCGGCTCACCAGCCAGCGTTGAACAAGGTCCATGGGTGTGCGATCAGGTCCTCGGCCAGCGGCGCCTGCCAGGCATACTCCGGATGCGCCGCGAGGTGCTCCCGCCAGCGGTAGTCCTCGCCGCAGGGCTTGCCCCAGTGCGCCCAGACCTTGCCCTGGCGGGCGAGCTCGGCCGTGGTGACGATGCCATCGAGGGAGCCTCCGGGATAGTACGGCCCCCACTCCCACTCGGGGAGCCCCGTGCCGTCGCTCTCCACGTGACCGCAGAGCGTGCTGCGCGATGGCCTGAGCCCTCCCGCGTGCACATCCAGATGGTCTGCGAGGGCCGCCTTCGCAAATTCGGCGTCGACGCCCCGGGCGTCCTGAAGCAAGCCCTCCCAGCGGCTGAGGCGCGAATTGCAGCAGTTTGCGGTGTCCTCGTAGTCGAACGAGGTCTCCTGGCGCACCTCGGGATCCCTGGCCACGTTGCAGCCTGTGAAATACCCGTCCGTCGTCCGCCACGTGCGGTGGTGGTGCGTGCCGAGCTCCAGCATCATGAGCTCGGACGTCTTGACGTCGGCCACGATCCAGTCGTCGGCGTAGCCGCCATTGCTGTCCTCGAGCATGTAGGCCTGCCATTCGTCGGGCGTCGTCGCGTGCTCGATGGCCCTGCGCGCCCGCACGAAGTAGGGAACCCCCTCGGGGCGGAAGGTGAAGAGACCGGTGATGGTCGTTTCCGTCACGGCCAGTCCCGCGTCGTTCAGGTAGAAGTCGGTGCCGCTGTACACCGTGCCGGGGTAGCATTGCATCATGAAGCGGCGGCCACCGTCGGGCGCGGCGTCCAGCAGCACGTTCCAGCGCGCGATGAGGTACGGAAACCAGGTATTGTGCCCGAGCACGAATGCCCCGTCCTTCGTCATCCCGCCCGTCGCGGCGAACGCGCTGCAGCCGCCGTGCTCGTCCATCGGGGGCATCGACTGCCCGCGGGCCGCGGCCTGCTGGGCTTTCAGGTAGTAGTAGTAGGAGTACGAGGTGTCGAAATAGCCGTTGAGCGCCACGAGGTCCAAAAAGTCCACCTCGTCCACGCCGGCGTCGCGCATGCCCGCGAGGGTGCCCTCGATCTCGCTGCCGATTCCGTCCGGCAGTTTCGGCTGGTAGAGCTCCGCGGCGGCGCGGCGAAAAAACGCCCAGTCGTCCCAGGCGTGCGGCACGTAGAGGCGCACCCGCTCAAGGACCTCCCTGGTCCTCTGCCCGAGCAGGACTCCGTTCTGGTATCCCATGTCGTAGGGCGCACCCTAGACGTGGGCCCGGATCCACCCGTTCACCTCCGTCGCGAACGCGCCGCGGAGCCTCGCACGGTCCACCATGTTCTCAGCCTCCTGCCGCCCATCATCGCTCCTTAGCAGCCGCCCGGCCCGACGCGGGCTGCGCGCAGCGCGCGCGGGACCTAGAAGAGCCCCTTGATCTGGCCCTCGGGCGTGAGGTCGATCTTTTCCGCGGAAGGAACCTTCGGCAGGCCTGGCATCGTCATGACGTCGCCGAGCAGGCCGACGATGAAGCCGGCACCGGCCGACA
>JAJYSZ010000175.1 GCA_021793315.1 Bacillota bacterium
TTCCGATCTGCGAGCGGCTCGTCGAGGTCCGGGATGACGTGGCGCAAGGCGGTGTAGGGGTTGCCCTGCACTGGGAGCGCGAACTGCAGGACGTTCGCGAGCGTGTGCGCCTGCTCGTCTGCCTTCGCCCAGACCCTGGCCGCCAGGGATGCGATCAGTCCCGTGGGGATATACCAGGCGAGCGTGGCGAGCAGCAGGGCGATCACGGGGTTGCCCGTCGCGAGCTGCGCGGCCGTGACCGCCGCAAGCGCAGCGAGGATCTGCAGGACCGGCACGGCGCGCTCGGGGAGGGGACTCCCGAGCAGCCAGAGTTCGAGGTTGCGGCTTTGGGCCGGACTGGGCCTCTGGCGTCGCGACCACTGGAAGCCGAGGACAGACCAGATGCCGTAGGCGGTGAGCGCCGCCGCCAGCAGCGCGAGCAGGAGGGTGATCATACCGCCACCTCGCGGAGATCCCCGCCCTCCAGGCGGTAGAGATCGACCATGGTCTCCGTGCGCTGGTCGAGGCTGACGATGCGCGTGACGCGGCGGCGTCCCTCTTCGTCGCGCTCCAGGTGGCAGACGATATGGAACGTGGCGAAGACCCAGGAGGTCATGTCGGCGGGTGTGATGCCGATGCCGGCGAGCGTGCCGAAGTAGTAGAAGCGTCCGGGCAGGTCTTCGGGCCTGGCGATGTGCAGCGTGCCGAGGACGCCGGTCGCTTCGCTCTGGGCGAGGGCGATCAGCTCGACGCCCTCCGCCCCGCGCACCTCGCCGACGATCACGAGGTCAGGCCGCTGCCGCTTGGCGGCGCGGGTGAGGTCTTGGAGGGTGACGGCCTGAGCGCCGGCGCGGCTCTGGGAGGCGGCGCGGGCGCGCAGGGCGATGACGTGGCGGTGCTGGAGGTGGAGTTCGGGTGTGTCCTCGATCTGCACGACGCGGCGCAGCGGCGCATCGCGCAGGGCGTCTTGCAGCAGGGCGCGCAGAAGGGTGGTCTTGCCGCTACCCTGGGCGCCGGTGATGAGGAGGTTGCGCCGGTCGTGGGCCACGGCGGAAACCAGAAGGTCGGCGGCGCGTTCGGTAAGGGTTCCGCCTGCGACGAGGCTTCCGAGGTCGAGTGGGCGCGAGCGGTCCGGCTTGCGGATGGTGATGGCGACCTTGCCGCCCGCAAGAATCGGGTGAACCACGTTGACCCTGGAGCCGTCGATCCAGCCGAAGTCGAGGATGGGCTGCGCGAGCTGCAGACGCTCGCCCTGGCGCAGGGCCATGGTCTCCGCAAGGGTGTAGGCGTCCTCGTCGCTTTGGAAGCCCTCAACCTCCTGGAGCCGTCCGTCGCGTTCGACGATGACCTGCGCGCCGCTGACCATGATCTCGGTAATGCCCTTGTCCTCGAGGAAGCGCTGGAGGTGTCCGGCGCCGAGGATCTGGTCGCGCAGCTCGCGCGAGAGGCGCTCGGCGTGCGCGGGGGGAACGGTGCTGTGCGCGATGGCGGTGTCAATGGCCTGCGCGAGCTCCGCTTGGTGGCGCTGGGGATGGAGCAGCAGGTCGCGGTGGTGCTGGAGCAGGTGGTCGAGGATCTCGCGCCGCGCGCTGGCGAGGCTCTGGTCGCCGCCGTGCGCGGATGGCGGGGTCGGGATCGGGTTCAAGGGCGCTTCCTCCTTGCCGAACGGTCTTCAGCAAATGGAGAAGCCGCCCGTAGAACCCGTGGCGGGTCCCGTCGGGCGGCCGATGTTGTCTAGTTGCCGGAGACCGGGACCGGGATGATGTAGTAGGGGCCACAGTGGCCGGGGCCGCAGTTCCCACCGCTGCTCCCGGAGCCGCCTCCCCCGCCGAGCGGGGTCGCGTAGAGGAGCGCGCTTTGGTACGTGGTCGAGGTCGAGGTGCTGCTGCCGGCCGGCGAGGTCGTCCAGGTGTAACCGATGATCGGTGCGGGCCCGTAGATCGGGGGCGCGGCCCCATAGATCGGCGGCGCGGCCCCATAGATCGGAGGCGCAGGTCCATAGATGGGCGGAGCGGCTCCGTAGATCGGCGGCGCAGGTCCGTAGATGGGTGGAGCCTTGCCGTAGATCGGCGGGGCAGCGCCGTACACCGGCACCTGCTCGGGGAGGTAGTAGGTGATGGTGTACGGGACCTGGACCGTGCTGGTGGTGTACCAGACCTTGGTGTGCCACACAAAGGTGCAGATGACATCCTTGCGGCCGTAGATGTCGCGGCAGGTATAGGTCGAGTAGCGACTAGTGTGCTTGGTCCTCACCGTCTGCGTGTGGTACATGGTCCGATGGTAGGGGCCGGTTTGCACGGTCCTGTAACCGACGATGGGCCTGGGACCATAGCCGATGATCGGCCTCGGTCCGTAACCGACGATGGGCCTGGGACCGTACCCGATGACGGGTCGCGGGCCGTATCCGATGATGGGCTTCGGACCATACCCGATGATCGGTGCCGGGCCGTAACCGACGATCGGCCGGGGTCCATACCCGATGATCGGCCTCGGGCCGTACTCCGGGGTCGGGCTGTGCAGCGTGTAGCTTGTGACGACAGTCGTGGTGACCGGGAACGTGCACGGGATGCCGACGACCTGCCCTGTCCGCACAGGGGTGGCGCCGGGCGTCGGCGTGCAGTCGGACGGATTCTCGGTGACGCTCGTGAGCGAGGTCGATGTGGTGTACGGGACGGGTCCCCCTCCTCCGGCGCTCACCGCCATGGCGTACGCGGCTGCGGGGCTCACCAGAAGGACAGCCGCTGCCAGCGCCGCGAGGAGTCCGGATCGAATCTTCATCGAACAGGATCACCTCCCGATTAAGCGGCGAAGGCCGCCCCGCAGGGCGGCCTTCTGGGAGAGGGAGCAAGCGGTGTCTAGCGGTTCGGAACGAACCCGACATAGACGGGGCCGGCACGGTGGCCGAGCCAGTCGGCGGTAATTCCCCATTCGCTTTGACCCGACTGCTCCAGCGTCCAAGCCTCGGAACCGGGCCAAATGGGCGCGCTATCGGAAGAGACCGGAAAGTTCGCGATGCACCCGCTTTGGGATGTGCACGGCACGACCCCCGGCATGGCGGCTACGACCTTGGTCGGAGGCACCAGGGCACGCCCCGAGAGCATCACGGGAGGCTGCGGCGTGCAGGTAGTCTTGCCGCCCTGCGTCACGCACTTTGGCGGCTGCGGCGCCCATGGATTGGAGTAGGCCGCCCCGTACGGCCCAGCGGCCTCCGCGACGATCCAGTAGGTGCCGTTCGGGCCGTTGTCCACGTAGGTACGAAGCGAAGCATTGGCCGGCAGGCTTGGGTCGACGCTCGGCACGGTCGACAGCGGCTGCGGGCTCCAGACCGCGAGGGTCGGCCCCGCCTCGTACGCCTGGATCTTGGCAAGCACCGCGTCGGCGTAAGCAGCATCGGGGCTCTTCGGCCCGCCGGACCCGGAGTTGTACGCTTCGAGTGCGTACTTGAGGTAATGGTACTTCGCCATGTCGGCCTCAAGCTCCACAACGCCGGCGGCGATGTTCTTCTGGGGGTTGTAGGGGTCCTTCGCGATGCCGAGCGCCTGCCACTTCGGCGTCTGGGGCCAGCCGCCAGAGTTGATCCCCATGAGGCCCGCGTCCACGCTCTTCGTGCGGATGATGCCTCCGGGGTAAGTCTTCTCGCACGCCACTGGCGACGAGGGGCCGACGGTGCAGTTGTAGCTGCGGCTGAAGACCTGCCCGCCCGACTCCTGCTCCATGACGGCGAGGATCACGACGTTCGGGAGGCTTGAGTGGGCGATGGTGGGGCTCTGAAGCCACAGCGTCGGCCTGGACTGGGGAGTTCCGACGTGGGCGCTGGCGTTGGGGCCGAGGTCGCGCATGCCGCCGCCGAGGT
>JAJYSZ010000059.1 GCA_021793315.1 Bacillota bacterium
TGCCTGCCGCGGTGGCGCGCGGCACCGCCTTCGTACAGACGGCCATCCGGCTCGCGCCGGGCCTTGGCGGCGGCCATGGGCCGCTCGACCATCATGCCGGCCAGCCCGCATGGCAGGAGGGATAACGTTGCCCAGAGCGGAGGACTTGGAACTGCAAGAACTCTGGACGTCGATCGAGGACGTCTGGCGCCGAATCCAGGACCATCCCTTCCTTACGGGTCTGCAAGACGGTACGCTGGATGAGGCGAAGTTCCGCTACTTCCTTCAGCAGGACTACCGTTATCTCGAGGACTTCGCGAGGGCCCTCTTGCATCTCGCCGCGAAGGCGCCGGACGCAGAGGCATTGCGTACGGTCTGGCGGCACGTCGGCACCATCTTCGAGGTGGAGGAAGCGCTGCACGCGGATCTGACGGCAGCGCTCGGCGGCGACGCCCAGAGCCTTCGCGCCGCCCCGCGCGGCGACGCGACCGAGGCTTACGTAGACTTCCTGCTGCACCACACGGCGCATGACGACTTCGCGGCTGGCGTGATCTCTGTCCTGCCCTGCTACTGGATCTACCGCGAGGTCGGGCTCGAGCTCGCGGCGCGGGGAACATCGCCGGTGCCGGCGTACGCGGCGTGGATCGAGACCTATGCGGGGGAGATCTACGGCCAGGCCGTGGGGGAGCTCCAGGCCCTGGCGGCCGAGGCGCTGCGAGAGGCGCCGGCACGCGCCGCGGAGCTTCGGGCGATCTTCCGGCAGGGCGTGCGGCATGAGCTCATGTTCTGGCAGCAGGCGTACGACCGCTGAGACGAGGAGGTCCTCCATTGGCCGATAGCGAGTATCTCTGGCGCCGACTCGGTGTTCTGGTGCTCGGGGCGATCTGGCTACTTGCCGTCGTGAGCAAGCTGCGGGCCGGCCAGCTCTTCTCCCTGGAGGCGTCCGCGCTCCATCTCCCCGTCTGGTTCCCGCTCTGGAGCGTGCCGGCGGGCGAAGTCCTGCTGTTCGTGATCTGCTTCGCGGCGGGGCTCGCTTGCAGGTTTTTGCGGCCGGTCGCCGTCCTCAACCTGATCATCTACGCGCTACTGCTCGGCTTTCTCATCTACGAGAAGACGAACGGCTTCGGCAAGTATGGCTGCGGCTGCTTCGGCGGCGTGCAGAACGGCATCGGGCCATGGGACTTCGTGCGCGACGGGCTCTTCGTGCTGCTGAGCCTGGCCCTGGCCCTGCCCTGGCGGCGCCGGCGCCTCGGCGCGGCGCAGGTGGGCCAGTGATCAAGGCGATCGTCTTCGACTTCGACGGCACGATCCTCGACACCGAAAGCGCCGAGTACGAGACGTGGCAGGAGGTCTACGGCCGCTATGGCCAGGAGCTGCCGCTCAAGGAGTGGTCGCTGATCGTCGGCTCGGCAGGCCACACCTTTGACCTGCTGGCCTACCTCGAGCAGTGCGTCGGGCGCCCTTTGCCGCGCGACGAGATCCGCGCCGAGCGCCGGCGCCGCGACGACCTGATCGTCAACGCCATGCCTGCGCGCGAGGGCGTCCTGGACCTCGTGCAGGAGGCCAAGGCTCGTGGCATCGGCCTGGCTATCGCCTCGAGCTCACCTAGGGCATGGGTGGTGCGGCACCTGACGCGGCTCGGCCTCCTGGAGGACTTTCCGATCATTGCGAGCTACGACGAGGCGGGCCGCGGCAAGCCCGATCCGGCATCTTTCCTTCTGGCGCTCGAGGGGCTTGGCACCCAGCCGCGCGAGGCTGTGGCGATCGAGGACTCGCCGAACGGAGCGATGGCCGCTGCCGCCGCTGGCATGCCGTGCCTCGTCGTGCCCAATCCCGTCACCGCCCGCATGACGTTTCCCGAAGGCACGCGGCTCGGGGCGAGCCTGGCCGGCGTCTCGCTGGCGGAGCTTGAGCGGCTTGCGGGCGTTGTCCCTGCCGTCGACGAAACCGCCTGAGCCTTCGGATCAGCGGCCCAGGAAAAGCCCGGGCCACCGGCGGGTGGCCCGGGCTTGGGCTCAGTCGCCCGCCACCGTGGTCGGCGCGGACCGTCGGCGCGCCAGGAGCAGAGGCCAGGGCGCGAGCACGGAGACAAGAAGCGGCAGTAGCGGCAGCGCGACGAGTCCGGCCGCGCCGACGAAGGCGCCGGAGATTGGCCCGCCGAGCGAGCACGCGAGCCCTTCCGCCGCGTCGAAGGCACCCATGGCTGTGCCGCTGCGATGGGGCGCGGCCTGCGCGAACGCGAGGCTTGCGGCGATACGCAGAAAGCTGAACGCCGGGACACTGAACACGATGGCGGCGAGCGCCACGCTCGGCGCGAGGTAGAGCGCAAGGTAGCTGACGAGATACCAGAGCGACGTCGCCAGGAGAACGCGCTCTGCGCCGATGCGGCCCGCGAGGCGCAGAGCAGGCGTGTAGAGCCATAGGCCGATGGCCGTGGTGCCGGCGAGCGTCAGACTGTAAAGCCAGAGCGGGCCCTTGAGGTAGGTCGTCAAGTAGACGCCATAGAACGAGAAGAACACTTCGCCGGACAGGAACTGGAGCAGGACGCCGAGGAGCGGCAGCCAGGAGTTGCGCGCCAGGGCGGGCCCCTCGTCGCGCGTTTGGGTTGCGTGCGGCTTCGGAAAGGCCTGGAAGCGGCCGGCGCTGCCCAGGCTGACCAGGGCCATGGCCAGGGTGGCGACACCGATCCAGGCCAGCTGATGAAAGAGTCCGATGCCGAGATAGGACCCCGCGGCGGGGATGATGGCCCCGGCGAGCCAGCCGCCGGCTTCGCCCTGCAGGGCCCGCGACAGGTGCGTCGTTCCGTCGGGCAGGCGCAACGTGTGCCACTTGGCGGCCGGTGACAGGGCGGCGCCGAAGACGCCACCTGCCGCCAGGGCCAGCAGGATGGCCGCAATGCCGGGTGCAAACGCCGTCCCAAGTTCCATGACCGCATAGCCCAGGTAGCCCACCGCCGCGATCTGTGCGACATTGCCCCTGCGGTCCAGCAGATGGCCCCAGAGCGGCGCGAAGATGAGCTGCATCACGAACGGCAGGGCGTAGATCAGGCCGAAGCCGAGATAGAAGTGGCTGCCGGAACGCGCCAGGCTCAGGGGGACGTAGCTGATGATCACGATCTGGCCGAAGGCCCGGGTCAGCAGCGCAAGGGGCGAGAACCAGCTCAGGTTCGAACGCGGCACCGCTGATGCTCCTTCACCGGGCGAGACGTATCTCATCCCAGCTAAGCACATCGGCTCCTCGCCGTCAGCCTTCCGAACGGTAGTACCTGCGCAGGATGGCCGCGACCTCAGGCCGGACGAGCTCCTTCGGCGGGCTCTCGCCTCGTTGCAGCAGCCCGCGCAGGGCTGTGCCGGACAGCTCGAGCCACTGTCCGCGGTGGGGACAGGTGCGGCTGGAGACGAAGCCGTCGCAGCGCGGGCAGTAGCCTACTGGCGGGAAGCCGACCGGCGTGATGCCGATCTCGTCGGCGTACCGCTCGACCATCTCGCGCGCCTCGTCCGGATCGTAGAGGTCGCCGATGCCCGCGGCGTCGCGTCCGACGACGAAGTGGCTGGCGCCATAGTTGCGCCGCACCAGCGCGTGGAAGAGCGCCTCGCGCGGGCCGGCGTAGCGCATTGCGGCAGGGAAGACGCCGAGCAGCACGCGGTCCGCCGGAAAGAAGGCGGTCAAGGTGACGCGGTAGCAGTCCATGCGGGTGACGGCCGGCACGTCGTCGCCCTTCGTCGGGCCGACCAAGGGGTGCAGGAGGAGACCGTCCACCGCTTCGAGCGCCATGCGCAGCAGGTGCTCATGGGCACGGTGCAGAGGGTTGCGCGTCTGGAAGGCGACCACCTTGCGCCAGCCGCGTTCCGTGATCAGCTTGCGGGTTTCGGCGGGCGTCCAGGGCTCCGGATAGGTGGGCTGGCCGTATTGCAGCACGCGGACGGGACCCGCGAGGCAGAGTTCGCCCTCGCGCATGAGGCGCGCGACGCCCGGATGGCTCGCGTCTGCCGTGCGGTAGACGGCGTAGGCTTCCCACTGCCGCTTGCGGCGGAAGCGCTCGTGCACTTCCATCAGGAGCTCCCCGCCGTGCGGCGTGCGCAGCGTCAGGGCATCGCCAGGTCCTGCCGCCAGCTCGTCGGGCACGGCCAGGACGATGGGCAGCGGGAAGAGCTGGCCGCCGTCCAGACGGAGGTCCCGGAGGACGCCGCGGTAGTCCCGCTCGCCCATGAAGCCGTCCAGCGGCCAGTAGGCTCCGGCGGCGAGCAGCGTGGCGTCGGCGGCCTGCACGGGATCGAGCAGCAGGGCGGGAGCGCCGGACGGCGAGGGCGAGACGGCGGCAGTCACAGGTGCAACCCGCATTCGGTCTTGGCAAAGCCGGCCCAGCGTCCTGCGCGCGGATCCTCGCTAGGAGCGACGGCACGCGTGCAGTGGACGCAGCCGATGCTGGGATAGCCCTGCTCATGCAGAGGGTTGTACGGCACCTCCTCGCTCCGCACGTAGGCCCAAAGCTCCTCATCGGACCAGCGGACGAGCGGATTCACCTTGCAAAGGCCGTGGCGACCGTCGTGGTCGATGGCCTTGGCACCCTGGCGCGTCGGGCCCTGCGCGCGTCTGAGGCCCGTCACCCAGGCGTCGTAGCCATGAAGCGCCCGCTCCAGCGGCTCCACTTTGCGCAGCTTGCAGCAGAGGTCCGGTTCACGGGCCCAAAGTCGTTCGCCGTAGCGCTCGCCCTGCTGCGCGATCGTGAGCTGCGGCACGATGCGGCGCAGGCGGATCGGGTAGGTCTCGCTGAAGCGCTGCATCAAGGTGTAGGTCTCCGGGAAGAGAACCTCGGTGTCGAGGCAGAACACGTCGACAGTCCCTTTGGCGGCCCGGCACGCCATGTGGATGAGCGCGACGTCCTCGAGGCCGAAGCTTGACGCAACGGTGATGCGGTCCTGGAACAGATCCAGCGCGGCCTCGACGATCTCCTGCGGTGGCAGGTCCTCCCAGAGGACCGCCAGCTCGGCGATGCGGTCGGATTCCAGAATCACGCGGTCAACCTCGCTTTCGGGTTGGCTTTGGGCGCAGGCCGCGTGCGGCCAGCGTCCACCCGCCAACCTATGACGCGCGCCCGGCCGACGGTACGCGAAAGCGGCGAAGGGACTATAAGAGCGCATGCGGTCCTGCCAGGGAGCGGACGGCGGCGATCTGCGGTGAAATGTGGATGCCTCGCTCGGCTGCGGGGCGCCGTGCCGCCTGGCTGAGTGAACGCCGTCTTTACGCGGCAAGTCTACAGTTCTATAGTGGCAGGCGTAGTCTGCCGAACCCGGATATTCCGGGGCGGGGGAACCGAATGTACTGGGGCGAAGCCGCTCAGGCGGCCGGGGATCTCCCACCGAGCCCGTCAGCTAACCTCGCAGGCGCCAGGGGGGATGTGTTGCGACGTTGGGCATAGATGCGGCGGGGCCGCAGGGGGGCCGCAAGGGGCAGATCGAGAGTGCCATCACGGGCGCCATGATCCACTACCAGGCGGGCCTCACCGGGCACGGTCCTACCGAGGCCAGGACCTACATCCTGGAAGACATGGTCATCGTCCGCTTCAAGGGCAGCCTGTCCAAGGTGGAACAGCATCTGGCGCAGCATGCCGAGGGACGCAAGCTCATCAAGGAGATGCGCATCGTCCTGCGTGAAGGCAGCAGCGAGGACTTGCAGGACATCGTGGCCCAGGAGACGGGATGCCAGGTGGTCTCGAGCCACTCCGACATCTCGACGCGGACGGGGGAGCGGATCGAGATCTACGTGCTCGACCGCAATCTGGAACGGGATCTTCGGCGCAGGAGCGATTAGCCGGAGGACAGCCGCACAGCGGAGGTCAGCCGGAGAGTAGGCCGACGCCGGGGCGCTTAGGCACCCTGGCGTCGGCTTTTGCTTTTTGGACGATTCTGAAAGACTAGCGAGCGGATGGAGGCGTCGGGATGGCCAACCTGCTAGGGCTCCTGGGCATCGTGCTCTTCTTCGCGATCCTGATCTGGGCCGTCGGCCGCCGGGGAGGCGCACGCGAATGAGCGCGCTCCTTCTTCTCGCGTCGCTTGCGCTGATGGCGTACCTCTTCTTCGCCATGCTGCATCCGGAGAAGTTCTGAAGGGAGGAGAAGCTTCGTGACCGCACACGGACTGCTGGGCGACGCGCTTTTCCTCCTGGTTCTCACGCTCGCGGCCATCCCGGTCGGCCGTTACATGTACCGCGTGTTCGAGGGTGAGAAGACCTTCCTGGACAGGCTGGCGAGGCCGCTCGAACGTGCCATCTTCCGCCTCGCCGGGATCGACGCGGAGGGCGGCATGGGCTGGCGGGCCTACGCCGTCGCGTTTCTGGTCTCGAACCTCGCCATGGCGGTGCTTGTCTACCTCTTGCTCTGGCTGCAGCCGGACCTGCCGCTGAATCCGGCGCATCTGGGTCCGATCCCGCCCACGACCGTCTTCAATACGGTCGCGAGCTTCATCACGAACACGAACTGGCAGGTCTACACGCCGGAGACCAGCTTGAGCTACCTGAGCCAGTTCGCGCTCGAGTTCCTGCAGTTCACGACGCCGGCCGCCGGCATCGTCGTGGCCATCGCGTTCGTGCGCGGCTTTGTCCAGGGCCGGGGGGACCTCGGCAACTACTACCGGGACTTCGTCCGGGCCCTGTCGCGCATCTTCCTGCCGATCGCGTTCGTCGCGGCTATCGCGCTGATCGCCGCGGGCGTGCCTGATACACTGTCCGGACCGGCGATTGCCCACACGTTGGGCGGGGCGACGCAGGTGATCGCGCGCGGGCCCGTCGCCGCCTTCGAGGCGATCAAGCAGCTCGGCACGAACGGTGGAGGTTTTTTCAACGCGAACTCGGCCCATCCGTTCGAGAATCCAGGCCCGCTCTCGAACCTGATCGAGGAGTTCCTGATGGCGCTCCTGCCGACGGCGCTTTTGTTCACATTTGGAGAGTACATCAAGAACCGGCGTCAGGCCTGGATCATCTTCGGCGTCACAATGACGCTCTTTGCGGTGCTGCTCCTGGTCGTCTACAGCTCGGAGGCCGCCGGCAACCCGATCCTGAACCACCTGCTCGGTGCCACTGGCCCCAACTGGGAAGGCAAGGAGACCCGTTTCGGCATCAGCGGTAGCTCGCTCTTCGCCGCCATCACGACGGCCTTCACGACCGGTGCCGTCAACGCCATGCATGACAGCCTCACGCCGCTTGGCGGATTCGTGCCGATCTTCCAGATAATGCTCAACACGGTGTTCGGCGGTGCCGGGGCCGGTCTGCTCAATATCCTGATGTTCGTCATCATCACCGTCTTCGTCACAGGGCTGATGGTCGGGCGGACGCCCGAACTGTTCGGCAAGAAGATCGAGAGCCGCGAGGTGACAGCCGCTGCGGCGGCCATGCTCGTGCACCCGTTCATCGTCCTGGCGGCGTCGGCCGTGGCCTTGAGCACGGCGGCCGGGCGGGCCGGAATCTTCAACCCGGGCTTCCACGGCCTCTCGGAGGTTGTCTACGCCTACGCCTCGTCGGCCGCCAACAACGGCAGCGCCTTTGCCGGGCTTGGTGCCGCGTCGCCCTTCTACGCGGTCAGCACGGGCATCGTCGTGCTGCTCGGCCGCTACGTCTCGATGCTGCTCATGCTCTACATCGCGGGCTCGCTGCTGGCGAAGAAGACGGTGCCCGCCTCTACGGGCACCCTGCGAACCGACACCTGGACGTTCGGCTGGATCTACCTTGGCATCGTCCTGATCGTCGGCGCGCTGACGTTCTTCCCGGTGCTGGCCCTCGGTCCGATCGCGGAGCAGCTCTCCATGCTCGCTGGGAAGGTGTTCTGATCATGGCGCGTGGCGTGTCGTACAAGGGACTTTGGCAGAGGGCCATGCTAGACAGCTTGCGCAAGCTCGATCCCAGGGTCCAATATCGCAACCCTGTGATGTTCGTCGTGGAAGTGGGCACCCTCGTCACCCTGCTGATGAGCATCGACCCCGGCCTCTTCGGCGGGCCGCCCCAGCCGGGGGCTCGCGCCTACGACGTGCTCGTCACGGTGATCCTCGTCGTGACCCTGCTCTTTGCCAACTTCGCCGAGGCTCTGGCCGAGGGGCGTGGCCGCGCCCAGGCCGCGAGCCTGAGACGCACGAAGGCCGAGACTATCGCGCATCGCATCGACGAGGCCGGCGCCGCCGCGGGCGACGTGCCGGCGTCGCAGCTGCAGAAGGGGGACGTCGTCCGCGTGGAGGCGGGCGAGCTCATACCGGCCGACGGCGAGATCGTGCGCGGTGTCGCGTCGATCGACGAGTCCGCGATCACGGGCGAGTCTGCGCCGGTGATCCGGGAGGCCGGCGGGGACTTCTCCTCGGTCACAGGTGGGACGAGGGTGCTTTCGGACTGGATCGAGATGCGCGTCGAACAGGAGCCGGGCAAGTCGTTCCTCGACCGCATGATCGCCTTGGTCGAGGGGGCGGAGCGGCAGAAGTCCCCCAACGAATTGGCGCTCACCGTGCTGCTCGCCGCCTTGACGCTGATCTTCCTGATCGTCATCGACACCCTGCCGCCGCTCGCCGGCTACCTGCATGCGCACCTTTCCGTGGCAACCCTGATCGCCCTCCTCGTCTGCCTCATCCCGACGACGATCGGCGCGCTCCTCTCAGCGATCGGCATCGCCGGGATGGACCGCGTCATCCGCTTCAACATCATCGCGAAGTCGGGCAAGGCCGTGGAGGCCGCCGGCGACGTCGACACGCTGATCCTTGACAAGACCGGCACGATCACGCTCGGCAACCGCATGGCCGCGAGGTTCCTGCCGATGCCGACGGTAGACCAGGCGAGATTCGTCCACGCCGCCCTGCTCGCGTCGCATCACGACGACACGCCCGAGGGCAAGTCGATCGTCGTGCTGGCGGAGCGCGAGGGCGAGCAGGTCGAGGGGCAGGAGATGGACGGCGCGACGCAGATCGCCTTCTCGGCTGAGACCCGGCGCTCCGGCGTCGTGCTGAAGGATGGCCGGGAGATCTCAAAAGGAGCGGTCGACGTCATCCGGCGCATGGCTGAGCGGGCGGGATCGGCCGTGCCTGCGGAACTCGACACTTTCACGGAGGAGATCGCGCGCTCAGGCGGCACGCCCCTCGCCGTGATCGAGGACGGCCAGGTGCTTGGCGTCATCCACCTCAAGGACATCATCAAGCCGGGCATGCAGGAGCGCTTCGCCGCGCTGCGCCGCATGGGCATCCACACGATCATGGTGACGGGCGACAACCCGTTGACCGCGGCGACGATCGCGCGCGAGGCGGGCGTGGACGACTTCATCGCCGAGGCCAAGCCCGAGGACAAGATGCGCCGCATCCGCGAGGAGCAGGCCGAGGGCAGGCTGGTGGCGATGACGGGAGACGGCACGAACGACGCGCCGGCCCTGGCGCAGGCCGATGTCGGACTCGCGATGAACTCAGGGACCAGCGCCGCCAAGGAAGCCGGGAACATGGTCGATCTCGATTCCGACCCGACGAAGCTGATCGAGGTCGTCTCGATCGGCAAGCAGCTGCTGATCACGCGCGGCGCCATCACGACCTTCTCGATCGCCAACGACGTGGCCAAGTACTTCGCCATCATCCCGGCGATGTTCGTGACGGCGGTGCCGGTCCTCAGCGCCCTGAACGTCATGCACCTGACGTCGCCGCAGAGCGCGATCCTCTCGGCGCTGATCTTCAACGCCCTGATCATCCCGGCGCTCATCCCGCTGGCCCTCAGGGGCGTGCGCTACCGGCCGATGGGCGCGACCGAGATGCTGCAGCGCAACATTCTCCTCTACGGCCTCGGCGGCGTCGTGCTGCCGTTCATCGGCATCAAGCTCATCGACCTGGCCCTGACGGCCATGGGTCTCGCACGGATCTGACGGAAGGAGGCATGAAGAGGTGATCCAGCACATCTGGCGCAACCTGCGTCTGGCCTTGACGATCTTCGTGATCTTCGGCCTCGGCTATTCGCTCGTGCTGGCCGGCATCGGAAACGTCCTCTTCCCGAGCCAAGCCCAAGGTTCCCTGATCGTGCAGCATGGGCAGGTCATCGGATCCAGCCTGATCGGCCAAAGCAGCCAGGGACCCGGGTTGTTTCGCGGCCGTCCGTCGGCCACGGTGAATGCGGTCACGGGCAGGCCGCAGCCCTACAACGCCGACAATTCCGCCGGATCGAACCTCGGCCCGACCAATCCGGCCCTGCTGCAGGCGGTCCGGCAGAGCATCTCCTCGCTGCGCGGACAGATCGCCGGCGCGATCCCGGGCAACCTCGTCGAGAGCTCGGCATCCGGCCTGGATCCGGAGATCACGCTGCAGGCCGCCCTCGCGCAGGTGCCGGCCGTAAGCCGGCAGACCGGCATCGGCCGGGCGAGGCTGCGGCGCCTCGTGGCAAAGGAGGCGGAAGGGCCGCTGCTGGGCCTGTACGGGCCCTGGCGCGTCAACGTCTTGAAACTGAACCTGGCTTTGCGTCAGGTCGAGGGACGATGAGCGACTACCGCCGTCGTACCTCGGAGGAGGTGCTGGCGCAGATCGATCGTCTGCGCCGGGCGCGGCACAAGATCTTCATCGGCGCCGCGGCGGGCGTCGGCAAAACCTATGCGATGCTCGGCGAGGCGCACGAGATGCTGGGGCACGGCATCGAGGTCGTTGCCGGCGTCATCGACACCCACGGCAGGCCAGAGACCGAGGCGCTGATGGAGGGTATCGAAGTCCTGCCACCGCTCGAGGTGCCGCAGGGATCGATCGTGCGGCATGAGCTCGACGTCGACGCGGTGCTCCGCCGCGCCCCGGACGTCGTGCTGATCGACGAGCTCGCGCACCAGAACGCTCCGGGCATGCACAACCGCAAGCGCTGGCAGGATGTGCAGGACATCCTGGCCGCCGGTATCAACGTCCACTCCACCTTGAACGTGCAGCACCTGCAGAGCCTCAATGACGTGGTGGCGCAGGTCACGGGCATCCGGGTGCAGGAGACGGTGCCGGATCAGGTCGTCGCCGAGGCGACCGAGCTCCGCCTGATCGACCTGGCGCCGGACGCCCTGGTCGAGCGCCTCAAGCAAGGCAAGGTATACCCGCCGCAGCAGACGCAGCAGGCCTTGGACAAGTTCTTCCGCCTGGGCAACCTCACGGCCTTGCGCGAGCTCGTGCTGCGCACCGTGGCGGACCAGACCGACGAGGATCTCGGGGAGTACCGGCGCGCCCACCACATCACGGAGCCTTGGCCGACCAAGGACCGCGTGCTCGTCTGCGTCACGGCGACGACGCTTGGCCAGACGCTGATTCGCCGCGGCTACCGCATGGCCCAGCGGTTGAAGGGTGACCTGCTGGTGGCGACGGTGCGCAAACCCGGCCGCACGCCAGCGCTCAAAGAGGCGCAGGTGCTTGATCTCAACCTGCGCCTGGCGGTGGAACTGGGGGCGCAGGTGATCCGCGCCGAGGATGCGGATGTCGCGAAGCGTCTTGTGGCGATCGCGAACGAGGTGGGCGCGACGCAGATCATCCTCGGCGAGACCAGGCGCACGCGCCTGCAGGAGGCGCTGCACGGCTCGGTGATCGACCGCATCCTGCGCGAGACGCACGACGCGGACGTGCTGATCGTCGCAAACGCCCGGCCGGGGAGATGAGTCAGGTTTGCTGGGCCCTTGCGCGATCGAAAGCCTCCGCCACGAGGCGCAGGAAGGCGTGCGCGGCCGGGCGCTGCGGCGCGGGGATGCCCGCGAAGAGACGCTCGATCTCGGCGGTCAGGGCCATGCGGAGATCGGCGGCGAGCCGGCGCCCCTGCGGCGTCAGCCGGACCTGCACGCGCCGGCGGTCCTCGGGGTCCTGCGTGCGCTCGAGGAGGCCCTCCTTGCGCAACTGCTCCACGACCTGGCTCACCCAAGGGCGGTCCGAGCCGATGCGGCTTGCGATGTCGCTGATGGAGAGACCTGACGCGGGCAGGAGCTCCGTCAGAATCAGGGCGCGCGTGTCGGCAGTCGGACCCTGCGTCGTGAAGGCCTTGCGCTGCATGGCCATGAAGGCGCTCGTGATGCGCCGAAGATCCCGGATCGGGTCGGATGCCATCGCCATATCCACATCACCACACAGTATGATCGTAGCATGGTTTTCGAACGGACGGAAATTCTCGCGTGGGGGGTTCCGCGCGGGGAACGTGTACGGCGTCGAACGCTGCCGTTCCATGAAGGACTCGGGGGTGCGCTTGGCAAACTGCTCAAAGGCCTGCTGATCCGGTCATGAACAGGGAGCCACTAGGCCATGCCGGAATTCGACTGCTCCTTCCTGCTCACGGATGGCAATCGTGTGCTCTTGCGCGGCAAGCGGAGCTGCAGCGTCTCGCTCTGGCAGATCGAAGCCTTTGGCAAGATCTACGGCGAGTCGCTCGTGCTCGCGACGGGAGCGCACTACGCCGCCTATACGGGCGCGCGGCGGCGGCCGCTCTGGTCGCTGCGCGCGACATCGCGCGGCCCCGGCAAGGTTGCCCAGTACAACGAGCGGCGGCAGAAGGTCGCCTCGCCTGCGGTGACGGGCCACATCGGGGAAGCGATGGCCCTGCCCGCGCTTTGCGCGGCGTTGCCGCCCGACGCTGCGCCCGGCTTTGTGCGCCTGCACGGACGGCAAGGACGCGCCCCGGACTACATCAGTGAAGCGCCTCAGGCGTTCTGGCGCCTCTTCGATCTGCAGGTGCCAGCGCTGCCCCCGGCCCTGCCGATCGAGGTGCGGGCGCGGATCGGGTTCGACCACAAGTACCCGCACAGCGCCGAAGCGCCCCTCAAGGCCTACTGGCGGGAGTGCCTGCGCTCTGGGCTGAACGATCGCCTGCGCTACGGCGTCGTCGCGAGGGTCAACCTGAGTTCGGGGGGCGACCAGCCGAGTGCGATCCGCTTCTACCTCTTCGTGCCTGACGTGGTGTACGACATGGCGACGGGAGGGCCAAACTGATGGCTGATCTCATCGGCCTCTTGGATCGGGCGCAGCTTCTGCTCTGGGCATACCATCCCGGTGCGGCGCGGCCGTTGCTGCGGCAGGCCGAGGACGTCCTTGGCGAGCGCCCGCCTAGGCGGCAGGGCCGCAGCCGGCCCAAGGGCACCGTGGAACGCATGCGGGAACAGATCGACGAGCTAAGCCAGATCGCGCGCGGCCTTGAACGCATGGAGCGCGCCTTGTTTCCCGACGACCCCTGGGTGCTGGAGCGCACCCGCGATTTCGCCTGCGTCGTGTTCCGGCCCGAGCCCTACCGGCTGGAGGCGCGGATCGCGGCCATCTCGCTCCAGTTCGGCTGGCCCGCGTCGGTGCAGGAACTCGATCTTTCGCGGATGGCCGGCGCGGCCGTACTCGAGGGAGAGGATCCGGGCGCGCAGGAGATCATGTGCTCGATCCAGGTCGGGGACGCGCGCGGCATCGTCCACTTCGATCGCCATGGCTTCGGCGAGGGAGAGTTCCTCACATTGCCGGCGCAGAAGCATGAGGGCGAGGATGTCCGCATCTCCTTGAGCCGCATTCTGACGACGCTTGCCAGCGCCATCTACCTGCCGGCGCAGGATGTGGCCGCACGCTAGCCAACTCGCCGGGGCGAGGCTCCGGGGACATATCGGGGGGGACGACCGCTTGCCTTTTCCCAGCAGCGTTTTTCGGTACTGTCGGCCGCAGGCCGCAGCTGTGCCAGGATGTGAACCGCATGGCCGCTGAGACGCCCCGCAACTGGCTGCAGGCCTGCCTCAACGGCCCCAGGCGCGCTGGAGAGCACCGCGCGCTTCCGATCCATCCGCCGGAGATCGCCCGATCCGCCTTGTCCTGCCGCGAAGCGGGAGCCTTTGCGGCGCATGTTCATCCCCGCGATGAGCGTGGTGCCGAATCGCTTCAGGCGAGGCATGTCGGCGCGGCCGTCCGTGCGGTCCGCGCCGCAGCGCCGGGTATGCAGGTCGGGGTGTCGACGGCGGAGTCGATCGAGGAGAACCTCACGCGGCGCCTGAGGGCGATCGCGAGCTGGGAGGACCGGCCGGACTTCGCCACGGTGAACTGGTACGAGCACGACGCCGATGAGACGGCGTCGCTGCTGGTGCTGCAGGGCGTTGCGGTGCAGGCCGTGCTTGCCACGGTCGCGGACGCGCGGCGCATGCTCCGGAGCCCCCTGGCGGCGCAGTGCCGCATCATGGTGGTGGGGCCGCGCGAGGAGGACCCCGTCGATGCCTTGCGCACTGCCGAGGCGATCCTCGCGGTGCTCGACGAGGCCGCCCCGACGGTGCCGCGGCTGGTGCACGGGCACGACGCCACGGCCTGGCCCCTGCTGCAACTGGCCATCGGGCGCGGCTACCTGACGCGCATCGGCATGGAGGACACGCTGTGGCTGCCCGGAGGCGAGCGCTGCAACGACAACGCGCAACTGGTGCGCCACGCCCAGATGACCGCCGCGGCGGCGCGCAAGGACGAGGAACCGGCCACGTAACTCCTGGTGGGGGGACAGAGCGAAGTCCGGCGACGTGGACCGGGGGACAGTCGATCCCTTTGGGCGCGCCGCCGGTTGTCTTATGCTCAGGCCCGGGGCGGGACGCCCAGGTGCGGTGCCCGCCCCAAGGTGGCGGCGGCTGCCGCAAGACCGGCGGCCACGAGCCAGAAGACGTTCGTGTAGCCGAGCAGGCTGATGAGGCTGCCGCCCAGCATGGGCAGCAGGAGACTCGGTGCCGTCAGGGTGCCGACGATGCCTGTGTAGGTGGCGCGCAGAGGTACGGGGGAGAGATCCACCAGCACGTTGTTGAAGGCGAGGTTGCGGCTCGCGATGGCGGCGCCGAGCACCAGGAAGAGGACGCTGTAACCTCCCGGCCAGTAGGCCACGAGGGCCAGGGCGAGCAGCGGCATCGCGGCGCCCAGCCAGAGACACAGGCGCAGCACGGCGGCGTTGCCGAAGCGGTCGCCGACGTAGCCCCAGATCGCGTTCGAGAGGGCGCCGCCGACGATCTGCGCCATCGTGTAGAAGGCGACCGCTTGGACCGAGACGTGCAGCGTCACCTCGGCCAGGAGCATGTAGAAGGGCAACAGCATGAGGTGGAGCGAGGCGACATTCTCGATCCAGACCAGGGTGCGCAGGGCGGGGTCCTCGCGCCAGACGGCCGGTATGCGCCCGAGGTACTGGCCGAGCGGAGGCTGCTGCTGGCGCGGCACCGGCGTCTCGCGGACCAGCATGAAGCCGCCGCCCGCGAGGAGCATCAGGAGACCTGCCCCCAGGAAGAGCAGGGCGAAGCCGGAGGCCGTGCCGCCGCGGCCAGACAGCCAGAGACCTGCAAGGTACGTCACGGCGAGGGCGGCCAGGCTGCCGAGGAACTGGCGGCTCGCGTAGAAGCGGCCGCGCATGCCTGGCGCGATGCTACGCCCGAAGACGTCCGTGTAGGCGACGCTGCCAAGGCTGCCGCCGATCGCGAAGAGTCCAAGCAGCAGGAACAGCACAACGAGTGGCCAGACACCCTTCCCGCTGGACATCAGCCAGGTGAGGGCGCCGAGCAGGAGCCAGGCGCCCGCGCGGCTGAAGACGGCCAGCAAGAGGTAGGGCCGCTTGCGCGGGCTGCCCTCGACGATGTGGGCGAAGAGGAGTTCCGGCACCACGCTGCCGGCGAGCAGCACCGAGAGCATGGCCCCTACGACCAGCGGCGAGCCGCCAAGCAGGGCGACATAGGCCGGCAGGATCGTCGTCGGCTGCCCGAGCGCCGTCGCGGCCGCGAGAAAGGTCCCGTGCCAGGCGAGCCCCACGTAGTTGCGCCGTTCGCGCGCGAGGCCGATGGCCACGACCAAGCCCCCCGTGTTTCCGGGTTGCTTTGACGGTAAGTCTCTCCGCGGGCTGCGACAGCGTCCGTAGGTAGCACCTGAAGGGGGCCGGACGCGTGGGACCTCTGGCCACAACCTAGGGTTGACGTTTACGTAAACGTCATATATGTTGGCGCCAAGAAGGCGGGGAGGTGTGTGCCACGTCACCCGCAGGAGAGCATCGCTACCGGATCGGGGACCTTTGCCAGGAGTTTGACGTCACCGCGCGAACGGTGCGCCACTACGAGAGTTGCGGCATCCTCAGGCCGGAACGGCGCGGGCAACAGCGCGTCTTCGATGAGGGCGACCGCGTGCGGCTGCGGCTGGCGCTTCGGGGCAGACGGCTCGGCTTCAGCCTGGCGGAGGTCAGGGAGATGCTCGACCTCTACGACCAGGAAGGCGGAGAGGTGGCGCAGCTCGAGCGCACGCTCGCCTACGGCCGCCAGAGGATCGCCGACCTGGAGGAGCGCCGGCGGGAGGTGGAGGAGGCGCTTGCGGAGCTCGCGGCGTGGCAGCACCTGCTGACGCGCAGGCTGCAGGAGGCCCGCGGATCTGAGGCCGAGGGACAGGACAGGGCAGCGAAGGGAGCGACGAAGCATGGGCGTGCATGACGGGCAACGGGAGGGACGCGGGCTCAACTTCTACCTGATCGACGAGGACCTGCAGCGCAGTCTGCGCCGCAGTCTGAGCCCCGAGCAGTACCGGCGGGCCGAGCCCCTCCTCGTGCGCATGGGTGAGCTCTCGGGAGGGCCGATCGATCGTCAGGCGGAGTACACCGACCGCCTGGCAAGGCCGGTGCTGGAGACCCACGACCGCCAGGGCAACGTGGTCAACGAGGTCCGCTACAACCCGCTCTACGAGGAATCGGTGCTGGAGGTCTACGGACTTGGCACCATCGGCTGCAACTACGGGGAGGACCCCCTCCCCTACGCGGTGCACTTCGGCCTGCTCTACCTGCTCAGCGAGTCCGACCCCGGACTCGCGTGCCCGGTCACGCTGACCGCATCGACCGCCTACGTGCTGGCCAGGCACGGCGACGAGGAGCAGAAGGCCCGCCATCTGCCGCCGCTCACCGTGCGCGGTAAGGGCCCGTACGCAGACGGTGCCACCTTTGTCACCGAGAAGCAGGGAGGGTCGGACGCCGGGCTTGCGACGACCGAGGCGAGACCGGTTGCGGCCGGCGAACTCGCGGCCGCACGCCAGGCCTTCGGGCCCGGCAGCGGCCAGCTGGTGCGACTCTACGGCGAGAAATGGTTTGCGAGCAATGCCGACGCGGACCTTGCCCTGGTCACGGCGAGACCACCGGGCGCACCCGAAGGCACGCGGGGCCTCGGGCTCTATCTCATGCCGCGTCGCCTCGCGGACGGCAGCGCCAACGCCTATCGCATCCGCAGGTTGAAGGACAAACTCGGCACGACGGGCCTTGCGACGGGCGAACTGGAACTCGACGGCGCCCTCGCGGAACTGGTGACGCCGCCACCGGACGGCTTCAAGCAAATGCTCGAGGCCCTGGAGTTCTCTCGCATCGCCAACGCGGCCGCCTCGGCCGGCATCCATCGCCGCGTCTACCTGGAGGCTAAGCTCTACGCCGAAGGCCGCCAGGCGTTCGGGGCGCCGCTCGCCCGCCACTCCATGGTGCAGCAGACGATCGTGACGATGCTGGCGGAACTGCGGGCAAGCACGGCCTTGGCCTTCGAGGCCGCGAGGGCTTTCGACGCCGCGAACGGCAGCCCCGAGCCGTCGCTCGTCGCCTGGCACCGCCTGACGACGGCCTTGGCCAAGTACCGCACAGGTGAACTCGCCGTGCGCAACGCGAGCCGCGCCATCGAAGTGCTCGGCGGCAACGGCTACGTCGAGGAGTACGTCACGGCTCGCATGTACCGGGAAGCGCAGGTGCTGCCCGTCTGGGAGGGGCCGGCGAACATCCAGGCGCTCGAGGTCCTGCGTACCTTTGCCCCGCGCTGGCGTTCGGATCGTGTCCTGGCCGGGCGCCTGGCAGACGTCGCCCGGGCCGCCGCCGAGGACGGGAGAAGCCGCGAGATGGCCGACCTCTTGATGGGGCGCTGGCAAGAGGCCGAGGCGGCCGTCGCCTGGCTCCAGGAGCATCCGGAGTCTGCCCCCGAGCATGCCCGGCGCCTAGCCGACTTCCTGAGCGAGATCCTCGAGTTCGCGCTGGTGCTGGCGGAGGCCGTCGAGAGTTTGAAGGAGGGCGACGAGCGGGACCTCGTCCTCGCCTGGTGGCTCGCGCGTCTCTACCTGGCGCCAGCCCCTGCTCACGGTCTGGGTGAGGATCTCTCGTGGCTCGCTCCCGTCTACGATCGACTGACGGGCGGGCAGCGCCTTACGGGCGTCGCCCTGCCTGAACTCCGAGTGGAGGTGGGCATCTGATGGCTACGCTGCTTGAGCTGCTTGAGCGCTCCGCCCGGAACTTCCCGGAGATCGTCGCGGTCCGGAGTTCCAGGCAGTCGGCCTCCCTCACGTGGTCGGAGCTGCGCCTTCGCAGTCGCAGCGCCGCGTCAGGACTCGCCGCCAGGGGCGTCAGGTCGGGCGACCGCGTCGGCATCCTGTTCGGCAATGTCCTCGAGTTTCCGATCGCCTTTTTCGCCGCGCTCTACGCCGGCGCGGTCGTCGTGCCGATCAACGTCCGGCTGACCGCGGCCGAGGTGCAGGCCATCCTGGCGCATGCCGAGGCGAGAATGGTCATCGCCGCCGACGAGGCGCGGGATCTGCCCGGCTTCGCCAGCGAGGTGCTCAGCCTGGGCGATCTCGAGCATGGCCAGGTCGGGGAGGTCGCGGGTGCGGCGGCGGCCGGGGACGACGCCGAGATTCTCTATACCTCCGGCACCACGGGCAGTCCGAAAGGTGTCGTCATGACGCACGGGGCGGTGGCGGAGACCGCGGCCATGGCCGCCTATGAATTCGGCATGCGCCCGGGGGAGCGGGTGGCGGTACTGATGCCCCTGACGCACTCCGCGCCGCTCAACCTCTTCCTGCTCGGCTCCGTTTACACCGGCAGCACCATCGTGCTGGACAGCTTCAACCCGCGGGAGCCGGCCGCGATGCTCGACGTGCTGGCCAAGGAGCGTGCGCAATACCTCTTCGCCGCTCCAGTCGCCTACCTGCTCGGTCTCAGGGCGGATCCCGCCGGCTACGACCTCTCGGCGATGAAATGCTGGATCTACGGCGGGGCTCCTATGTCGGCGGAGCAGGTGCGGGTCGTCCGCAAGGCATACGGCGGATCCTGGATGAGCGTCTACGGCCTGACCGAAAGTGGGCCGAACGGTATGGCGCTCGCGGACGAGGATCACGAGGAGCATCCCGGATCGCTCGGCTGGCACCCGACGGTGAACACGGAGATCCGCCTGCTCGGGGAGACGGGCGAGGAGGTGGCTGCCAGCATGCCAGGTGAGCTCGTGATGCGTACCCCGAGCGCGATGCGCTGCTACCTCAAGAATCCCGAGGCGACGGCCCAGGCGCTCAGGGACGGCTGGATCCACACAGGCGACATGGCCGTGCGCGACGCGCAGGGCTACTACTGGATGCTCGACCGCAAGAAGGACCTCATCCTCTCGGGCGGCTACAACGTCTATCCACGCGAGGTGGAGGAGGCCATCCTGACCCATCCTGCCGTGGCGGACGTCGCGGTTGTCGCGGCGCCGCACCCGGAGTGGGGGGAGACGGTGGCGGCGGTGGCGGTGCTCAAGGAAGGCCAGAGCCTGACGCTGGAGGAGCTGAGAGGGCACCTCAGGCCGATCCTCGCGAGCCAGAAGCACCCGCGCCGCCTGGAGATCGTGCAGTCTCTGCCCCGCAACGCCACTGGCAAGCTGCTGCGTCACGAACTGCGCCAGCGACTCGTCTGAGCCCGGAGGGTGCGGGCGGCCGCGGCCGCCCGCACCCTCCCCACGGCAGCGGTGCTGCCGGAGGCAACTGGCAGGGGGAGACGGGAAGGCCGGAGAATCTTGGCGCATGGCTACATCGAAGATGGACAACCAGAGCAAGCAGCGGCAGAGTCGCGCCGTTCTGGATTGGGTGCTTTCCATCGGGCTCGCGGTCGTATTCGCCTTGGTCATTCGAACCTACATGGTGGAACCGTTCGTTGTCGATGGCATCTCCATGCAGAACACGCTGCAAAATGGGGAGCGGCTGCTCGTCAGCAAGATGTTCAATGCCCGGGATCTCAAGTACGGGCAGATCGTCGTGTTTTCGCCGCCGATCGTGGGGGCGGGCGACTACATCAAGAGAGTGATCGCGACTGGCGGGCAGCGCGTATGGATCACGAACGGCCAAGTCTACGTGGACGGCAGGAAGATGCCGCAGCCGTTCCTTCATTGGCGGGGCGCATCGGACACGCAAGACCATGACACCGTGGCGCCGTTTGTGGTGCCTCCAGGGGACGTCTACGTTTTGGGCGATCATCGCGCCGTGAGCGAAGACAGCAGAATCTTTGGGCCCGTTCAACTGTCGCGCGTGCACGGCACGGCGTTTTGGGTGATCTGGCCGCTAAACCTGTTCGGGCCGCTTCAGGGCGGTTGAGACGGTCGGACGCAGCTGGCACCTCGGACGGCATAGAACAGGAGGGCAAACGGGTTCGACAGGGAGGACCAGGTGAAACCTGCGCAGCTGCTAGGTAGGGCGCTGGGGATCGCCCTTCTCGGCTCGCTCGTGTTCTCGACTGCCCTCTGGGTCCACCGTCAGGACGTACTGGACGCGACCTTGCAGGGCGTGGGGTCTGCCGTTGGTCAGATCCAATTCGCGGGACACCTCCTGGAGCAGGATCCGTCTTCCACCGGACAGCGTCAGGCTGCCTACGTGATCGCGCAAGCATCAGGACAGATCCTCGAAGCCGCAGCCGTTGTGGGCCAGGAGGGATACAACGGCGACGACGTAACAGGGTTCGCGCTCGGTTTGCAACAGTTCGGGGGGCAACTGCAATCGGAGAGCGAGCCAAGGCAACTGGTAGAGCGTCAGGCAAGAGCGCTTGTGGCGCTGCCGCGCAGAGTGAGCGCCACTTTCAAGACGAATAGTTTTGAGGTCACGGGTCGCGAGCTGCTTCAGCAGCTACCGACCGTCATGCGTACGTTCACGGCCGCAGGAATACGCTAGTCGGAAAGCCTTTTTTCGTCGCCTCTTTCTGATGGCGTCGGGAGCTTTGCCGTAGTCTCCGCCTTGACGTAAGGATCCTCA
>JAJYSZ010000060.1 GCA_021793315.1 Bacillota bacterium
CGGACGCGCACCAACTGCATATCGCCTGATCGGCTGCACGAAGAAGGAGAGGTCCGCCGCGGCGGACCTCTCCTTCTTTCGTCTCGCCTACCTCTGCCGCGGCGGCAGGGGCGGGCGCAGCTTGCGCGGGTGTCCCTCGAGGTCCGGACGCGCGGGCGGCCGCTCGGCAAGCAGGCGCATGCCCTCGGCGATCGCGGCCTTGAGCTGCGGGTCGCGGCCTGCGGCGTAGTCCTGCGGACGGTAGACGACGGGGATGTCGGGATCGGTGCCGTAGTTCTCCACGCCCCAGCCGACGTTCTCGAACCAGAACGAGAACTCGGGCTGGGTCACGACGGTCTGGTCGACTAGGGCGTGGCGCGGCCAGATGCCGATCACGCCGCCCCACGTGCGCTGCCCCACGAGCGGGCCGAGGCCCATGAGCTTGAAAGCGTGGCTGAAGATGTCGCCGTCGGAGCCGGCGTGCTCGTCGGTGAGGCCGACGATCGGGCCGAGCACGCTGTCGTCCGGGTAGGGCTGCGGGGCGCCCCAGCGCGGCAGGTCGTAGGCGATGCGACGCCGGGCCAGTTTCTCCAGCAGCAGGGACGACACGTTGCCGCCTCCGTTGTAGCGCACGTCGACGATCAGGCCGTCCCGCAGGGATTCGGTCCGGTAGTGGCGGAAGAACTCCGAGAAGCCCCAGGCCTGCATGTTCGGCACGTGCACGTAGCCGAGCCTGCCCTGGCTCTGACGGTGCACCTCCTCGCGCAGGGCCCTGACCCAGTCCCTGTAGCGCAGCATCTGCTCGTCGGCCCGGGTGCGCACCACGAGGCGCAGGGTCTCGTCCGCGCCGCGCAGGAGCTCGAGCTCCACCTCCTGGTCCGCCAGATGGACAAGCGCCCGCCCGGGGGGCGTCGCAAGATCGAGGCGCATGCCGTTGACGGCCATGAGGCGATCCCCGAGCCGGACGTCGACACCGGGTGCCCGCAAGGGAGCGCGGTAGCGTTCGTCCCAGCCGTCGCCGACGGGCAGCCGCTCGATGCGGTAGCCCGCGCCGTCCCAGCGGAAGTCCGCGCCGAGTTGGCCCACGTGGTAGTTCGGCGCCTCGCGATAGTCGCCGAACAGTTCGTAGGCGTGCGACGTACCGATCTCTCCCTGCATCTCCCAGATGACATCCGAGAGCTCGCCGCGGGTGGAGACGCGCTGGACGAGCGGCTGGTAGCGCCGATAGACCTCGGGCCAGTCGACGCCGCACATGTCCTCCGACCAGTAGTTCTCGCGCATCAGACGCCAGGTCTCGCGCAGCATCTGCTCCCATTCGGCGCCCGGTTCCACCGAGACCTTGATTCGGCCGATGTCCAGGACGCCGGACTCCCTGCCGGGGACGTCGCCCGCCTTCTCGTCCGGCTTGGCACCGGCCGCGAGGACGCGGATCTGTCGGCCAGAGCGCAGTGCCATGCGCCTTTGCCGGCTGTCGAGCAGAAACGACGTCAGGTGCTCGGCGATCTTGTCCTCACGCTGGCGGCGGAAGTCGTACGACATCAGGGTCCAGGGCTGATCGGGTTCGAGCGACAGGCTATCCTGGCCCAGTTCCCCCTCCGCCTGGCGCACGGTGTAGAGCACCTTGCCGCCGTAGCCCGCAATCTGCCCGTAGATTCCGTCCTTCACCGGGAAGGCGACGATGCGCTCCGGCATGCCGGCGAAGTCGATCTCCGGATCGCTCGGGCGTTCGTCCGCCTGCCCTGGCGCCGCCTTGTCGGCGTCCGCGCCGTCGGCAGGCTTGCTCTCCGGCTCGGGCAGGGGCGCAAACGGCGATCGGAGATCTCCCCGCAGGGTGACGAGGTACGGGCGCATGCCGTGCGGGAACCCGAGATCGAACACCAGCTGGTCGCGCACCGGATTGAACACGCGCTCGGAGAGGAAGTAGAGGTACCTGCCCTCAGGATCGAACGCCGGACGGACATCGGCGAGCACCGGCTGCGTCGCGCGGTGCAGTTCCCCGTCCTGTCGGTCGTAGACCATGATCGCGGTCGTCCGCTCGGAGTCCGGCAAGCTGCAGGCGAGGTAACGTCCGGCTGGCGACCAGCTGAGGTCACGGATCTGGCCGAAAGCGCTCTCCGCGGCGAGGCTCGCCGTCCCCGTCGCCACCTCGACGACATGCAGCCGCCTGCGGACCGTCGCGACCGCCACCCTGGTGCCGTCGGGCGAAGCGCTGAGCTCGGTCACGAGGCCGAGTTCGAGTCCCTCAAAAATGCTCTTGACGGCGCCGCTTTCGTCGAGTACCGCGAGCTGTTCCTCGCCCTCCACGTCAACGACGGCGACCATGTCGCCGCCCTCGCCCAGGAACTGGCCGAGGCGCACCCGCGCGGCCGGCAGGCCGACGCGCACGGCCGGGCCCTCCCAGGTACCCATCTGCCAGAGCTGGCCGCGCGCGGTGATCGCGACGCGGTGGCCCTGCGCATGCAGGTCGTAATCCTCGAGGTAGCGTCCGGCCTCCACAAAGCGCCGCTCCCGCTGCGTGCGCTGCCCGGGGTATGCCACCTCCACCTGCTCGCTCTCGTGGCCGATTTGCAGCCGGTAGAGATCGCCGCCCGCGAAGTAGACCAGGGTCTCGCCGTCCGATTGCAGGCCACGGGCGTAGAACTCCTCGTGGTCGGTGTGGCGCCTAAGATCCGCCCCGTCGGGTGTCACGGAGTAGACGTTGCCCACGCCCTCATGGTCGGAAAGGAAGAAGAGCCGTCCGCCTGCGAAGGTCGGCGAAGCGAGGTTGCCGTCGAGTTCCACGCGCTTGAAGTCGCCGCTGCCCTTGGGATCGAGCCAGATCTGCCCGACGGTGCCGCCGCGGTAGCGCTTCCAATGGGCCGGCTCGCCGATGTTGCGACCGATCGCCAGCGCACCGCTTGCGTCGTAGGCCACGGCGTTCGCGAGGCCGTACGGCAGGCGGACGCTCTCGCCGCCCTCAGGCGCGACGGTGAAGAGCTCCTGCCAGCGCGGAAACGGCCGTCCCGTACTCGAGGCGAAGACGATATCGCCGCCAGGGCTCCAGCCGCAAACGGCCGCAGGCGCGCCGAGCCAGGTCAGCCGCCGCACCGGCCCCCCTGCGGCCGACATCACGTAGACTTCGGTGTCGCCTTCCTCGCGGCCCGAGAACGCGACATGCTGCCCGTCCGGTGAAACCCAGGGCCGCGTCGCCCCGCCGCGGCCAGCCGTCAACCGCTCGGCCCGCCCGCCAGCGAGCGGCGCGCGCCAGATATCGTCCTCGCTGACGAAGAAGAGCCAGTCCCCATGCACCGACGGCCAGCGGTAGTACCCGCCATCCCGCATCGCGTTGCCTCCCAACCAGCCTTGTACTCCCTGGAAGTGTTATGCTCCCCGCCGCCGATTCCTGCGGCAGGAACCCAGCGCCCCGCGCAGTAGAGGCTCAAGGGGAGTGCTATGCGGGAGGTGTGGCTGTTGGACCTGTCTCGTGTGCGCGCGGAAGCCGAAGAGCTCCGCGAGGATCTGCTCCGCTGGCGCCAGCATCTGCACCGGCATCCGGAGCTCTCGTTCCACGAAACGCGGACGTCGGCCTATATCATCGAGGAGCTCTTGGCGATCCCCGGCATCGCGGTCACCCAGCCGACCCCGACCAGCGTGCTCGGGCGCCTGAGGGGCGGCCGAGACGGGCGCAATGTTGCCCTGCGGGCCGACATCGACGCGCTGCCGATCGTCGAGGAGACGGGACTTCCTTTCGCTTCGGAACATCCCGGCGCGATGCACGCCTGCGGGCACGACGGCCACAGCGCCATGCTGCTCGCGGCCGCCACCCTGCTGGCGCGGCGTCGGGCGGATCTCGCGGGCGAGGTCGTCTTCGTCTTCCAGCATGCGGAGGAACTCGCACCCGGTGGCGCCCAGGAGATCATCGACACGGGCGTCCTCGCGGGGGTCGACTTCGTTCTTGGCCAGCATCTCTGGCTGCCGCTCGAGGCTGGCAGGCTCGGACTCGCAGCCGGCCCCCTCACTGCGGCGGTGGACTCCTTCGAAGCGGCCGTCGTCGGCCGCGGCGGCCACGCGGCGCAGCCCCACCTCACGGTGGATGCGGTGGTGCTGGCGGCGCAGGTGGTGCTCGCCTGGCAGACGATCGTCTCTCGCGAACGCGATCCGCTGCTGCCGCTCGTCCTGAGCGTGACGCGCATCGAGGGCGGTCAGGCCGACAACGTCCTGCCCGGGGAGGTCCGCCTGGTCGGTACGGTGCGCAGCACCGATCCCGATCTGCGCGAGCGGGTGCTAAGGCGCATGGAGGAGATCCTGGCAGCGCTCACCGCGGCCGCCGGCGGCAGCCACCGCCTACAGGTCACCAGGGGCTACGCGCCGGTGGTGAACGACGCCGCGCTGGCACGGCGCCTGGGCCCGATCCTGAAAGGCGTGCTGGGTGAGGACGCGCTGGTCCCGGCGACGCCCTCGATGGTCGGGGAGGACTTCTCGGCCTACGCGAAGGTCGCTCCCGCCTGCTTCTGGTTCCTCGGCGCCCGCAGCGAGCAGAAGGGCATCACCTATCCCCACCACCACAGCCGCTTCACCGTCGACGAGGACGTCCTGCCGCTGGGCGCCGCCGCCCTGGTGGGCGCCGCGCTCGGCCTCTTGCACGACACGATGGAGGAATAGACTTGGCACGACTCGAGCCCAGCCTGGCCCGCATCCTATTCGGCCGCCCCATCCCCATGCGCGACGGCGCGCGCCTCTCCGCCGACGTCTACCTGCCCCGCGCTGAGGGCCCCTACCCGGCCATCGTCCTGCGCACCCCCTACGTCAAGTCCGGCAGCCGCTACACCGAGCGCGCCATGCGCTGGGCGCAGGACGGCTATGCGTTCGTGCTGGTCGACGTGCGCGGCCGGGGCGACTCGGAAGGGGATTTCCTGCCCTACCGGCGCGACGGCGACGACGGCTACGACGTGATCGAGTGGGTTGCGGCCCAGCCCTGGTGCACCGGCGCCGTCGCGACCACCGGCGCCTCGTACTCGGGCCGCGTCCAGTGGATCACCGCCCTGACGCGGCCGCCGCATCTCAAGGCGATGATCCCGATGGTGGCGCCGTCCGACACCTTCGTCGAATTCCCCACCGGCGTGCCGAGCCCGATGGACATCTGCTGGTACCACATGACGAGCGGCCGCACAGCGCAGGACACAGACCCCGTGGACTGGCTCCAGGTTTACCGTCACCTGCCGCTCGAGACCATGGATGAGGCCCTTGGCCGGGACATCCCGCGCTGGCGCGAAGTGCTGAGCCACCAGACGCTCGACGACTACTGGCGGGTGCTCTCCTACCAGCACCGCTTCGCCGAGATCGACCTGCCGGTGCTGCACGTCTCTGGCTGGTACGACGACGAGCAGATCGGCACGCCGCTCAACTTCAAGGGCATGGTCGAGCACGGCGCAAGCCCCTTCGCCCGCGAGAACCAGCATCTGCTGATGGGCCCCTGGGGCCATCAGGTGAATGGCGGCACCCGCCTCGGCGAAGTGGAGTTCGGCCCGCAGGCGCTGATAGACCTTCACGCCCTCGAGCGCCAGTTTCTGGACCGTCACCTCAAGGGGCTGGACGTGCCCAAGCTGCCGCCCGTGCGCATCTTCCTGATGGGCGAGAACAGCTGGCACGACGCGCCCACCTGGCCGCCACAGGACATGCGGCAGCTGCCCTACTACCTCCACAGCAAGGCCGGGGCACAGAGCCGCTTCGGCGACGGCCGCCTCGATCTCGTGCCGCCGGGCGACGAGGGGGCGGACCGCTTCACCTATGATCCCAGGCGCCCGGTGCCGTTCCTCACCGATCCCACGTCCTCGCAGATCGGCGGGCCCGACGACTACAGCAGCGTCGAACGGCGCGACGACGTGCTCTGCTATACCAGCGAAGCCGCGGCGGAGGCCGTGGACCTCATGGGACCCATCTCGCTCGTTCTGCACGTCGCGACAAGCACTCCCGACACAGATTTCACCGCAAAGCTGGTCGACGTCTGGCCGAGCGGCTTCTGCCAGCGCCTTACGGACTCGATCGTCCGACTGCGTTACAGGGATGGCTTCGACGCCGCCAAGCCGGCCACGCCCGGTGAGGTCTACGAACTCACGATCGACCTCTGGAACACCTGTCTGAGACTCGCGCCGGGCCACCGCCTGCGCCTCGAGATTTCGTCAAGCGCGTTTCCCAAGTTCCCCCTGAACCTCAACACCGGCGAGGATCTCGCGACCGGCACGGCGATGGCCGTCGCTGCACAGGAGGTATTCCACGACCGGCTGCACCCGTCGAGACTCCTCTTGCCAGTGGTGCGCTAGAGGTATCGTGCAAAAGGAGGACGCCACGCACGGCGTCCTCCTTCCGCTGTCGCCCTCGCGGGGCGCCTAGCCTCCCTGGCCCACCGCACCGCGCAGGGCCGCCTCGTGCACCGTGAGGGCATCCTTGCCGGCCAGGACGAACCGGATCCAGCGCAGATGCCTGAGGCCCCGCGCCTCCGCCGCGATCGTGCCGAGCGCTATCCTGGCCGCATCCGCCATGGGATAGCCGAAGATGCCGGTCGAGATCGCCGGCGTCGCGAGCGATGAAAGGCCATGGGCGTCGGCGACGGCCAGGATGTTCCGATAGCACGCCTTGAGGAACTCCTCGGCCGGTTCGTCAACGCCGAAGACCGGCCCGAGGCAGTGGATCACGTAGGGATTCGGCAGGCCAAAACCCGGTGTCAACACCGCCTGGCCCGGCTGGATCGGGGCCAGAGGCCGGCAGGTCTCGGCGAGCTCCGGTCCCGCGGCGCGATGGATCGCGCCGGCCACGCCGCCTCCCGGCATGAGATCGCGGTTGGCCGCATTCACCACCGCATCGAGGCCGTCCTGGGCCGCGATGTCGCCCTCGACGCACTCGACGCTCAGACGTCCGATCAAGGCCTGCACTTCTTCACCCTCCCCATGGTCTGACCACCCGTGTAGCGACTCGCCGCCCGGCAAAGCGCCTCCTCCGGGTCGCCTTCGACGTCAAGCGGCGGATCCGCCTCGGCTTCGAACCAATCGCGCAGATAGCTCCTGCCGTCGAAACCGCCAAGTCCGGCGAGCATCTCGCCGGCGTGCCGGACGAAACGCCCGGCGTCCGCGGCATCCACGTCCGGCGATCTGATCCATGACTTCAGCAGGGCCAGCACGCCGTCGCGGCCGATGCCGTACTCCAGGACGCAGAGCGCAAGCGGCCCCTTCTGGCGCGAGACCGTTTCGAGCGCCGCATGGCCAGCCGCCGCGGCGAGCGGCACGCGCTGCGCCTCCGGGCAGGCGCCGAGGGCGCGCATGCGGTGGGCAATCGCCGCGACGCGCGCCGTCACCCCGTCCCGCTCACCGACGAGCAGATCCTCGAGATAGTGGGCCACGGCCTCGTCGCAGAAGCGGTTGGCGTCTCGTCCCGGCGTCCAGAAATGGGCGACCTCGTGCACGACCTCCGCCATGCGAGCTTGCCCGTCTTCGGCAGAGGTCTGCGCGATCAGTCCAGGCAGGTGCTGTGAGCCCCATCCGGCGGGCAGTGCCAGCACCACCACCTGGGCATCGGGCAGAGGCCTTGGACCCAACCATTGCGTGAGCCTCTCCACGCCGAACGTCGCTGCCTGCGCCACCTCTTGCGCCCACGCGGCGTCGCCGGGCAGGTGGTAGGTATGCACACCTTGGAACTGCCGCTGCTCGTACGGTCCGCAAAAGAGATGCAAGCCCTGGGCCCCGCCCGTGATCGTGAACCGGACCGCTCCCGCTTGCGCTGGATCTTCCTCCCCGGGGGGCAGGAAGGCAAGCCAGGCCTTGGGCAGGTGCACCTGCACCGACGCGGCCGGAACGATCCACGCCCGTCAGTAGGTTTGCAGCGTCGGCGCTCCCAGCACCGGATACCAGAGGATCTCCGGGCGCAGGACGGCGATGCTGGGCTGCACCGCGTCGTGCACGTAGGGCATCACCTCGCGGTAACCTACCGGGGTACCTGCGTAGGCAAGCCTGAGCGTGGTCGTCGCGCCCGGCGCCAGCGGTTCGACCAGCTCCACGGTGATCGCGTTGACCTGCAGTCGCGATTCCTCCGGCAGCGCCCGGACCGCTTGGCGCACCTTGAGGCGCCGCTGCGGATCCCGGGCGTCGGTCGCTTCCGACACCATCAGAAGCCGATAGAGGATCGCGCTGACCCGCGTGACGGGACGTCGCCCCGAATTGCGGACGACGAGGTCACAGACCACCTCTATGCGACCGGGGGCATCGGCGATGGCCGTCACGGGAGATTGGACGACGCGTACCTCGAGCCCATAGTGCTCCGCCAGCAGCGGCATGCCACCACCTCGACGGAGCCATTTTGCGGGTTCCGCCCCGTTCCCTTCCACCTTTGCCCGTCTATGCCCCGCTCTACGTCCAGGGCGCAGTCTCGCGTCAGCGTCTGCTCTCTGGCCGCACGAACGGCTGCTCGACCCGCTCATCGAGCATCGCAGCGTACCTGCCCGGCTTGCGGAACGCGTTGCCCCAGGTTTCCCTCGCCCTGTACGCCCGCAGCGCGCCGAGGTCGAAATCGCCGAGGAAAACGCCTTCCTCCTCGCCAGCCTGGACGAGCGTCATATCGCGAGCCCGGTAGTCCTGCGCCTCCTCGACCCAGCCGTACGCCATGCCGTCGATCGCCGTGGACCGCCCGTTCTGGTCAGGGGAGGCGTAATTCGCCAGCGCGATGCCGACCATATTCTCAAACGCCCGGCTCTGCAGCTGGTTCTCACGGTGGCGGTCCCACGGGCACGCGTTCGGCACGAGGATGATCTCGGCCCCCTTCAGCATCAGCACGCGGGCGCTCTCGGGAAACTCGCGGTCGTAGCAGATCATCGCCCCGACCGCCACCGGCCCGGCGGCGGTGTCGAGCGTCGCCACCGCAAACCCGTCGCCGGGTGCGAGGAGGCACTCGTCGCTGAAGTCGCAGGTGTGCACCTTCCCGTAGGTGAGCACGGCCCGGCCATGGCGGTCGATGACCGTCACGGCGTTGCGCGGCAGGGCCGCCGTCCGCTCCAGGTAGGTCGTGGCGATCGCCAGCGAAAGCTCCTTGGCGAGCCCCTGCATCCGCAGGATCGGCGGATCGTCGAGCGTCACCGCCTCGTCGCGCCACCTCCTCACCGCCGCCTGGTCGCCCGGATCCGGGAAACGGTAGCCGATGTTCCACATCTCCGGGAAGAGCGCGAGATCGGCCCCCCGCCGCGCCGCCGCGCGGCAGGCCGCCTCCGCCTTCATCCAGGCCGCGCTCTGGTCGCCTGGCACGGCCCGCAGCTGCATCAGGGCGATGCGCAGTCCCTGCTTCTCCATACCGGACTCCTTTCGGGTGCAAAAAAGGCGGCGCCCTGAGGGCGCCGCCTCGATAACCGCGGGCGCTAGTCTCCGCCGGCCTCGACGAAGCTGTAGCCATAGCGGCCCTTGACGCAGAGGAAGCCGTGCGTGACCGAGTGGTCCATCGGGCTCGTCACCTTGACGATCTCGTTGGACGCGCGGTCGACATGCAACTCCAGCTGGCAGCCGACGCCGCAGTACGAGCAGGTCGTCTGCACCACGTCGTAGCGCTCCTCGTCCCAGCGTCCTTCGGCGCGCAGGCTGTGCTCGCGGCGGTCCATCAGGGCACCCGTCGGGCAGACGGCGACGCAGTTGCCGCAGAAGACACACGCCGAGTCCGGCAGGCTTTCGCCGAAGCCGGCGGCGATCCCGGCGTCGAAGCCGCGCCCGCTGACCGTCAGCGCGAATGTGTTCTGGACGTCAGGGCCGCAGGCCTCGACGCAGCGGTAGCAGAGGATGCACTTGTCGTAGTCGCGGACGTAGAGCTGGTTGTCGTCGAAGAAGCCCTTCTCGTAGCGCTGCCCGCGGTAGCGGCCCGGATCCGCCCCGACGCTTTCCGCCTGCGCCGCCAGGGCGGGCGCAGTCGAGACGTCGTTCTGGCTCAGGAGCAGTTCGAACACGCCGCGCCGGGCGTTCTGGACCCGCTCGGAGTCTGTGCGCACCTCCATGCCCGGCTCGGCCTTGCGTTCGCAGGAGGCTACAAGGGCCCGGCTGCCCTTGAGCTCCACGACGCAGGCACGACACGCCTTCGCCGGCGTGAGGTGCTCATGCGTGCAAAGCGTCGGCGTCTCCACCTGCGCACGCCTAAGGACGTCCAGAATCGTCTCGCCCTCATGGGCGATGGCCTCATGTCCATCGATCAGGACCTGGAACGTATCCGCCACGCCCATCCCCCCCTTAGACCGCGAGAAGTCCCTTGGTCTCTGCGTCGATCAGGCTGCGCACCGCGGTGGATGCGGTCTGACCAAGTCCGCAGATCGAAGCGTCCGTCATGACCTGGCTGAGCCTGACGAGCAGGTCGCGCTCGCTGCCGCGGCCGTCTCCCTCGGCCAGGGCTTCGAGCATCTCGTGCTGGCGGCGCGTGCCGACGCGGCAGGGCACGCACTGCCCGCAGGACTCGTGCGCGAAGAAGCTGCCGAGCCGCTCCGCGACCCGCCAGAGATTCGTCTCGTGGTCGAATGCGATCAGGGCGCCGGAGCCGAGCGTCGCGTGACGCTGCTGCGCCCCTTCGTAGCTGAGCGGCATGTCGAAGTCCTGCGGGAACACGAAGGTGCCCGCCGCACCGCCGAGCAGGATGGCCTGCAGGTCTTGCTGCGCACCGGCCAGATCCAGCAGCTCGCGCAGGGGCACGCCGAACGGCAGTTCGTAGACACCCGGCCGCCCGACGTGGCCGGAGACGGAGTAGAGCTTGACGCCAGGCGAGCGCTCCGTGCCGAGGCTCCTGAGCCACGCCGCGCCGCGTGACATGATATCCGGCACGTTCGCGATCGTCTCGACGTTGTTGATGGCGGTGGGCTTGCGGAACAGGCCGGCCACGGTCGGGAACGGCGGCTTCGACATCGGCTCGCCGCGGTAGCCCTCGATCGAGCGGAAGAGCGCCGTCTCCTCGCCGCAGATGTAGGCGCCGCCGCCGTGGCGGACCTCGATCGCAAGCGCATGCCCCTCGGGCCCCAGGCCGTCGAGGTAGCCGGCGGCCCCGAGCTCCGCGGCACAGCGCTGCAGAAGGTCGGCTTCCCGACGGTATTCGCCGCGCACGTAGATGTAGGCCCGTGTCGCATGAGTGGCGAAGCAGGCGATCAGGACACCCTCAAGCACCAGGAACGGGTCGACATCGATCATCTGCCGGTCCTTGAATGTGCCAGGCTCGCTCTCGTCGGCGTTGAGCACGAAGTACCGCTCGGGATCCTTGGCGGTACGCACCGACTCCCACTTGCGTCCCGTGGGGAAACCGGCGCCGCCGCGGCCCACGAGGCCGCTGTCGGTGACCATGCGGACAGTTTCCTCGGGACCGATCTCGCGTGCCTTCTTGAGCCCCGCGAGCCCGCCGCTCGCGATGTAGGCCTCAAGGTCCCGCGCCGGCGCATCCTGGCGCCGCAGCAGCACCGGGCTATGCATGGTCTTCACCGATCTTGCGGATCGCCGCGCTTGTGAGCGGCGCGAGCGGCTCCTCGTCGCAGAGGGCCGCCGGCGCCTTGTCGCAGAGCCCAAGGCAGGCGCAGCGCGTCCAGGATACCTCGCCGTTTCGGCTTTGGGCACCCTCGGGGCCGAGCAGTTGCTCCGCTTGCGCCGCCAACTGCTCCGACCCGTGCAGGCTGCAGGTGACGTCTTCACAGATGCGCAGCACCTTGCGACCGACCGGCTTCTCGCTCAGGAGGTCGTAAAACGTGACGACGCCGTACGTCTCGGCCACCGGTACGAGCATCTCCTGCTCGATCGCCTCCGCGGCGGCGCGCGGCACATGGCGGAACTCCTTCTGCACCTTGTGCAGCACCTCAAGCAGCTGGGTGCGCTCGCGCCCCGTCTCGCTGATCAGGCCACGCACCCGTTCCCGGATCTCACGATCGTCTTCAGGCATTCTGCTGGGCCGCCTCCTCGACCGGATGGCTGTCGGCGCCCTGCGTCGCAACGCGCTCCACGCGCACTGCGGTCGCCTTGAACTCGGCCGTGCCCGCAACGGGGTCGGTCGCGTCCAGCGTGAGCAGGTTCGTCGGTACCTCGTCCGGATGGTTGAGACTCATGAACAGCAGGCCTGGCCGCACCTTGCGCGAACGGCTGACCTGCACCTCCACCTTGCCGCGGCGCGAACTCACGCGGCAGAGCTCGCCCTCCTGGAATCCGAGCCGGTCCATGTCCTCCTCGCACATCTCGAGCACCTCGCGGTGTCCGTGCGGTGCCGCATAGTGGCGGGACTGGACTCCCGTGTTGTAGTCCGCGAGACGCCGTCCGGTCGTCAGCATGAACGGGTACTCCGCGTCCACCTGCTCGGCCGTCGGCTCATGCTCCGCCGTCACGAACGGTGCCCGCTTGCCCGAGATCGGGTTCTCCCACAGCCGGGCATGCAGGAACGGCGAGCCCGGGTGGTCCTCCGACGGGCAGGGCCACTGGAGGCCGCCAAGCTCCTCGAGCCGTCGGTACGACATGCCGGCGTGGATCGGCGACACCCGCCGCAGTTCGTCCCAGGCTTCCTCCGCACTGCGGTGGGTCCAGCCGGGAACGCCCATGCGGATGGCGAGTTCCTCGACGATCCAGAGGTCGTCCCTGGCTTCGCCCGGAGGCTTCAGCGCGGGCCGCAGGCGCTGGACGCGCCGCTCGGAGTTCGTGACCGTGCCCTCCGCCTCCGCGAAGCTCGCGCTGGCCGGCAGCACGACGTCCGCCATCTCCCCTGTCGGGGTCAGGAAGATGTCCTGCACGAGAAGGAAGTCGAGGCCCTCGAAGAGTCCCCGCACGTGGTGCAGGTTCGCCTCGGACTGCACCGGGTTCTCGCCGATGATGTAGAGCGCGCGGATCTCGCCGTCCGCCATCGCCTTGAACATCGCCGTCTGGTGCTTGCCGACCTTCTCCGGCACCGGCAGGCCCCAGGCGTCCTCGCACCGCTTGCGCGCCGCGGGGTCGGTGAGGTCCTGGAAGCCCGGCAGACGGTTCGGCAGCGCGCCCATGTCGCCGCCGCCCTGGACGTTGTTCTGGCCGCGCAGCGGTGCGAGGCCGGAGCCGTAACGCCCCACCTTGCCCGTCAGGAGCGCCAGGTTGATCAGCGCGTGCACGTTCTGCACCGCGTTGTGGTGCTCCGTAATGCCCAGCGTCCAGCAGAGAATGGCGCGATCAGCCTGCGCGTACATGCGCGCGAGCTGCCGCACCTTCCCGGCCGGCACGCCCGTCATGTGCTCGACGTCCTCGGGACGGTACTTCTCGACGGCCTCGCGGTACGCCTCGAAGCCCTCCGTCGCCCGCGCGATGAACTCGCGGTTCTCGAGTCCTTCCTCGAGGATGACGTGGCCCACCGCATTGGCGAGCGCCACGTCGCCGCCGACGTGCACCGGCAGGTGAAGGCTGGCGAACTCGATGCCCGAGATGCGCCGCGGGTCCACGACCACCAGCTGCGCGCCGCGCTGCCGGATGGACTTCATCATGTGGTGGAACATCACGGGATGAGCCTCCCGGGCGTTCGATCCCCACAGGATGATCAGATCGGTGTTCTCCATCTCGTCGTAAGAGACGGTACCGCCCCCGGATCCGAATGCTGTCGCAAGACCTGCGACACTGGGGGCGTGTCAGGTACGGTTGCAGCTGTCGATATTGTTGGTGCCCAGCGCCGTCCGCATGAATTTCTGCGCCAGGTAATTGAGCTCGTTGCTCGACTTGGAGCAGCTGAAACAGCCGAAGGCATCCGGACCGTATCGGGACTTGACGCGCGAAAGTCCTTCGACTGCGCGCTCCAGTGCCTCGTCCCAGGTTGCTTGGCGCAGCTTTCCGCCGTCGCGCACAAGCGGATGCAAAAGGCGTCCCCGGGCCTGACCCGGCATAGGCATCGCCACTTGTAACACCTACCCTTCAACGAGCCTGTGGGAGCACACCAAATCTGAGCAGCCCCCACTACTATGTTACTTCCTATTCGCCGATCGTGGACGCACTCCTACCAAAACCGGCCCCGGAAACTTTGCGGATTAAAGCGTCTCCTGCCAGCGGCGCAGGGAATCCGATGCGCCGAGCCCCGCATCCTGCCCCGAAGCCATCGCCGTCGCGATCAGCTTGCGCTGGCCGGCCACGATGTCGCCGGCCGCATAAAGGCCCGGCTCCGGCTCACCGTCCTCGCGCAGCACCTCCGAGTCCTCGCCCGTGACCAGAAGGCCGTCCGCGTTGCGACGCAGCCGGAAGTCCCCAAGATAGTCGCTGTTCGGGGTGAGGCCCTCGTCCACGAGAAAGCCATCGGCGTAGAGCTCCTCGCCGTCTTGGAACCTAACGCCGCGCAGGAGGGTTCTCTCGCCCAGGTGCCCCGCGATCGGCCGAAGGTCGATGCGGATGTCCCTTGCCTCGATCTGCTGCAGCTGCGCGGGGGTGAACCCATGCGGACGCCCATTTGTCAGGATCGTCATATGGTCTGTGAAGTCCTGGGCGCCGAGGCTGGCCTCGTAGATGCTGTCGCCGACGCCGAGCAGCGCGAAGTGCCCACCCCGGTGCAAGTGGCCGTCGCAGCGGATGCAGAGATGCCAGCCGCTCTGGTTGCCCGCATAGCGAAATGCCGTGCGGTAGCGTTCGAGCATGCGCTCCCTGCCCGCCTCGACGTCGATCTCCGGCCAGCCGTCCTCAAAGCCCGATGCGACGACGACGCGGCGTGCGCGAAACTCTCCTGCGGCCTGAATCTGGCCTGCCTTGAGCGGCGCCAGCGATGCCGACAGGTCGAACAGCTCGCCCTGGCGGCGCACCCGGAGCACGTAGGCGCCAAGCAGGGCGATCCGTGCCTCCTCGGGGTCGCTCGACGCGCGGCTTGCGAGCAGGTGGTGGAGGTGCTGGCGCAGCTTCGGTCCTGTGATCGGGTCGAGACCAGGCGCGTCCTCGATCGGCACCGACTTCGCCCAGTACGCGCGCCCCTTGCGCTGGCTGACGGCTCCCGCGTCGAGCACGAGCACCCTGCGCCCCTGATGCCAGGCGGAGATGGCGGCCTGGACGCCTGCAGGGCCGGCACCGATCACTGCGACGTCATAGATGAACGGATCCCTTGCGTTCTGCTCCATGCCTACGTTCATAGCGCTCCTTGCCCGGACCTGTCCATAGGGTAGATGTCATATCGTCCATACGGTGCCACATCTCACGGCCATATGGTGCGCGGTGAACTGTCTTCCAGCCCAAAGATGCGCTATGCTCTTGCGAAGAAGAGTGGAGGGACGGCCCGCGCGCATCGCGGGCCCTGATCGATGCAGATGCTGAGAAGGTTCCACCCTTCATTTGTCCTAACCGCGGGGAGGTCCGAATCCACATGGCAACAGAGTTCCTCCAGAACGACGACGAACTGGAAGTCGAGCTGCAGGAGTGGCTCGACTCGCTCGACTATGTCCTGAACCAGGGCGACCCGTCGCGCGTAGCGCGCATCCTGCGCCGCTTGCGCATCCGAGCCGAGCAGGAAGGCATCGACGTCGCACCGCCGCCGACCACGCCCTACGTCAACACGATTCCCGATGCGGAGCAGCCCGCCTACCCCGGCGATCTCCAACTCGAGAAGCGCATCGAAGCGCTGGTGCGCTGGAATGCCATGGCGATGGTGGTGCGCGCGAACCGCGCCGTCGAGGGTATCGGCGGCCACCTCTCCTCGTTCGCGTCGATCGCGACGCTCTACGAAGTGGCACAGAACCACTTCTTCCGCGGTCCCGGCGAGGACGGCCGCGAGGGCGACCAGGTCTACTTCCAGGGCCACTCGGCGCCGGGCAACTACGCGCGCGCCTTCCTGGAAGGGCGCCTCTCCGAGCAGGAGCTCGACAACTTCCGTCGCGAGCTGCAGCCGGGTGGCGGGCTCTCCTCCTATCCTCACCCGTGGCTGATGCCGCACTTCTGGCAGTTCCCGACCGTCTCGCTCGGTCTCGGCCCGCTGCAGGCCATCTACCAAGCGCGCATGAACCGCTACCTCGCTGCGCGCGACCTCAAGGACACGAGCGGCGAGCACGTCTGGGCCTTCCTTGGCGACGGCGAGATCGACGAGACCGAAACGCTCGGCGCCGCGCGCCTTGCGGCACGGGAGAACCTCGACAATCTCACCTTCGTCGTCAACTGCAACTTGCAGCGCCTGGACGGACCCGTGCGGGGCAACGGCAAGGTGGTGCAAGAGCTCGAGGGCTTCTTCCGCGGCTGTGGCTGGAACGTCATCAAGGTGCTCTGGGGCAGCGATTGGGACCAGCTGTTCCAGCGCGACCGGACGGGTCGCCTGGCAGAGCGGCTCGGCGAGCTCGTCGACGGTGAGCTGCAGAAGTACACCGTCGAGGGCGGCGCCTACATGCGCGAGCACCTGTTCAACGACCCATACCTCAAGGATCTCGCGGCCCATCTGTCGGACCGCGAGCTCGGCAGCCTGCGCATGGGCGGGCACGATCCCGTCAAGGTCTACGCGGCCTACCGGGCGGCCCTCGCCCACCGCGGCTCCCCTACGGTGATCCTCGCCCAGACGGTCAAGGGCTACGGCCTTGGCGCCGACGTGGCAGGGCGCAACGTGACGCACGAGCAGAAGAATCTCTCGGACCAGCAGTTGATTGCCCTGCGCGACGTCACGGCCTTGCCGATGAACGACGAGGAGGCCATGAAGGCTCCCTTCGTACGGCCGCCCGAGGACGACCCGGCGATCGCCTACCTGCTTGCCCGCCGCAAGGCACTCGGCGGCTACCTGCCGCAGCGCCAGGGTCCGCCGGCACCGCTTGCCGAGGCCGACGCCAAGGCCTACGCCGAGTTCCGCAGCGGCTCCGAGCGCCCGGCCAGCACGACGATGGTCACGGTGCGCCTCCTGGGCAGCCTGATGCGCGACCCGGAGATCGGGCGCCGCATCGTGCCGATCATCCCCGACGAGGCGCGCACCTTCGGCATGGAGGGCTTCTTCCGCCAATTCGGCATCTACTCGCCCGTCGGACAGCTCTACGAGCCCGTCGACCGCGCGACCCTCCTGCCGTACAAGGAGGCCAAGGACGGGCAGGTGCTCGAGGAGGGCATCACCGAGGCGGGGGCGATGGCCTCGTTCATCGCGGCAGGCACCGCGGGCTACACCCACGGCGTCGAGCTCGTACCCTTCTTCTGGTTCTATTCGAACTTCGGCCTGCAGCGCATCGGCGACCTCGTCTGGGCCGCGGGCGAGCTGAGGACGCGCGGCTTCCTCATCGGCGGCCTTTCGGGCCGCACGCAGCTGCAGGGCGAAGGCCTGCAGCACCAGGACGGCAATTCGCACCTGCTCGCCTATCCGGTGCCGAACCTGAGGGCCTACGATCCCGCGTTCGCCTACGAGATCGCGGAGATCGTCCGCCATGGGCTCGACGAGATGTTCCGGCGTCAGGAGAGCGTCTTCTACTACCTCACCGTCGGCAACGAAAGCTACGAACAGGCTCCGATGCCGGACGGCGTCGCGGAAGGCATTGTCCGCGGGATCTACCGCTTCCGCGCCTCGGGCCTCCAGAAGCCGAAGGCCCATGCGCGCCTGCTCGGCTCGGGGCCGATCCTGCGCGAGGCCATCGCGGCCCAGGAGATCCTTGCAGGCTATGGCGTCGCGGCTGATGTCTACAGCGTGACAAGCTACAAGGAGCTCTACCGCGACGCGATCGCGGCGGAGCGCAGGAGCGTCCTGCACCCCGAGCGGGCGGCCGAGGAACCCTATGTGGTGACATGCCTCGGTTCCGGGCAGGGCCCGGTCGTGGCCGCTTCGGACTACGTGCGCGCTCTGCCCGATTCGATCGCCCGCTGGGTGCCCGGACCGTTCGTCGCCCTGGGCACCGACGGCTTTGGCCGCAGCGAGGACCGCGCCACCTTGCGCGACTTCTTCGAGGTGGATCGCCGCCACATCGCGTACGCCGCCATCTCCTCCTTGGTCCGTGCGGGCGAACTGCCCAAGACCGTCGCCGAGCGGGCCCGCAAGGAGCTCGAGATCGACGTGCGCCGCCCCGCCTCCCTTGAGTCCTGAACTGCGCCCTGGTGAAAGGAAGCCCGCCCATGCCGCTTGAATTCCGCCTGCCCAAACTCGCCGAGGGCGACGCTACCGGCTCCGTTGCGAAAGTGCTTGTAGAGGTCGGCGACCAGGTCCAGATCGACCAGTCCGTCCTCGAGGTCGAGACGGACAAGGCGGTCGTCGAAGTACCCTCGACCGTCGCCGGCCAGGTGGAAAAGATCCACGTCGCGCCGGGCCAGGACGTCACGGAAGGCACCCTCGTCCTGACGCTCGCGCAACGCGGCCAGGCGCCGGCGGCCGAGGCGCCCCCGCCCGCCCAGCCGACCCCCGAACCACCCGCCGAGCAGGCAGCGAAGCCTAAGGCGCCGCCCGCGCTCGCGGCGGCACCGGCCCCAGCCGCACAGCCGCCAGCCGCTCCCGAGGCCTCCGCACCGGATTCCTCGGTGCAGGCGGTCGAGCCGCCTGCCCAGGCCCCTGTCCCCGGCGCGACTGGTCTGCCGGTACCCGCGGCTCCCTCCGTGCGCCGCTTCGCGCGCGAACTCGGCGTGGACCTCAGACAGGTTTCCGGCAGCGGCCCCGCGGGCCGTATCTCGGTCGCGGATGTCAAGGCGTTCGTGCGCGCGGGCCTGCGGCGCCCCGCCACCGCTGCCCTTGCCTCCTCCCTGCCGCCTCTGCCTGACCTCTCGCGTTTCGGGCCCGTCCATCGCCTGCCGGCCTCGGCCGTCCGGCGCGCCACCGCGCAGCATCTCGGTCAGAGCTGGCCCAATGTCCCGCAGGTCACGCAGTTCGACGAGGCGGACATCACCGAACTCGAGGCCCTGCGCCACCGCCACGCGCCCGCCGTCGCGGACCGCGGCGGCAAGCTGACGGTCACGGCGGTGCTGCTCAAGGTCGCGGCCGTGGCCTTGCGGCGCTTCCCTCAGTTCAACGCGAGCCTCGACCTGCAGAGCGGCGAGATCGTGTTCCGCGACTATGTCCACGTCGGCGTCGCCGTCGACACCGACCGGGGCCTCCTGGTGCCGGTGGTGCGCGACGTCGACAAGAAGAGCATCGCAGACCTCTCTCTCGAGCTTGGCGAAATCGCTCAGCGTGCCCGCGCCAGCAAGCTGACACTTGAGGAAATGCAGGGCGGCGGCTTCTCGATCTCCAACCTCGGCGGCATCGGCGGCACCGGCTTCACGCCGATCGTCAACTGGCCCGAATCCGCCATCCTCGGCGTCGCGCGGCAAAGGCAGGTCGCGCGCTGGGACGGAGGGGCATTCAAGCCCCGCACCATGCTGCCCTTGGCACTTTCCTACGACCACCGGCTGATCGACGGCGCGGACGCCGCACGTTTCCTGCGCTACGTCTGCGAAGTCGCGGAATCGCCGTTCCTCTTGGCACTGGAGGGCTGAGCGATGGCGATGGAGACGAAGGTCCTGGTTCTTGGCGGCGGTCCTGGCGGCTACGCGGCCGCCTTTGCCGCCGCGGATCTCGGGCTTGCGGTCGTGCTCGTCGACGACGCTCCCAACCCCGGCGGCGTCTGCCTCTACCGCGGCTGCATCCCGTCCAAGACGCTTCTGCATGTCGCAGCGCTCCTGCGGGAGGCCGAGGAGGCCAGGGACTACGGCATCGCGTTTGCGCAGCCACAGATCGACCTATCGAAGCTGCGGGCCCACAAGCAGGCGGTCGTCGACAAGCTGACCGGCGGACTCGGGCAACTGGCCCGCCAGCGCAAGGTCACCTACCTTCAGGGGCGCGGCCGCTTCTCGGGCGCACACACGCTTGCCGTCCGGCGGGCCGATGGCGGCGACGAGGAGCTCCGCTTCGAGCAGGCGATCATCGCCACCGGCTCCCTGCCGCGCAGCCTCGATGTGCTCCAGGGCTTCGGCGATCTCGTCTGGGACTCGACCGCCGCGCTCGAACTTCGCGAGGTGCCGAGGCGCCTGCTGGTCGTGGGCGGCGGCTACATCGGCGTGGAGCTCGCATCCGTCTACCGGGCGCTCGGGTCCGCCGTCACGCTGGTCGAGGTGACCAAGGGACTCCTCCCCGGCGCCGATCCCGACCTGGTCCGACCACTCCTGCAGCGCCTGCGCAGCCAGGCAGATCTGCGCTTCGAGACGAGCGTCGTCCGCCTTGCCCGCACGGGCGACGCGCTCGAGGCCACCTTGCGCGACAAGGACGGCAAGCAGGTGGAGGTCATCGTGGACCGCCTCCTCGCTTCCGTCGGCCGGGCGCCGCAGTTGTCAGGCATCGGCCTCGAGGCTCTCGGACTTGAGCCGGACAGCCACGGTTTCCTGCCGGTCGATGCGCAGCGCCGCACCAAAGTGGCGCACATCTACGCGATCGGTGACGTCGCCGGCCAGCCCATGCTGGCCCACAAGGCCTCGCACGAGGGGCGCGTCGCTGCCGAGGCCATTGCCGGCCGCAAGAGCGCCTTCGACCCGGCGGCCATTCCGGCTGTCGTCTTCACCGACCCCGAGATCGCCTGGACCGGCCTTGGCGAACAGGAAGCGACGAGCCAGGGCATCGAGATCCAGGTCGGGCGCTTCCCGTGGGCGGCCTCTGGCCGCGCCGCGTCGATGGGGCGGGCCGACGGGTTGACGAAGATCATCGCCGAGCGTGCCACCGGGCGCATACTCGGCGTCGGCATCTGCGGTCCCGGCGCGGGCGAGTTGATCGCCGAGGGCACGCTCGCGATCGAAATGGGTGCCCTGGCGGAAGACCTCGCCCATACCATCCACCCCCACCCCACGCTGTCCGAGACGGTCATGGAGGCGGCGGAGGGCATCCTAGGCCACGCGACGCATTACTACGGACGCTGAGCCGAACCCGGAAAGCAGGAAAACGCCCGGTCGGCCATAGGACCGACCGGGCGTTTTCCTGCGAAACTCAGTTGTAGCGGATGCGCGGGTCGGCGACGGCGTATAGCATGTCAGCCATGAGGTTGCCGAGGATCGTCAGGATGCCGATGATCAGCGTGATGCCGAACGCGATCGGATAGTCGCGCTGCAGGGCCGCCT